>CALHGQ010000434.1 GCA_938030175.1 uncultured bacterium
ACGGGGAGGTAGGTCACGCCTTCTCCCTCGACCCATCGGGCTCCGACGTAGTTGTTCATCACGACGCCCGCGCCGGCGATCGTGTTGCCATCGAAGTCGACGGCTGTGGGGACAAAGGCGGTCGCGCCTTCGGGGGGGTCAAGAACCTCGAACGTGATCTGGGACCAAGCGTGGGTTGAGGTCAAAGCGATCGCGAGCGTGAGGCAAGTAGAATTCATGGGGAGATTGGGTCGTGAGTTGGGGGCGAGTTGGTTGAGTGATCGCGTATATCGGCTGGGATCCCACGACGCGTAGTTGTGAGTACCGAAGCCAGCCGACGAAGCAACATGGATTTCGGCTGGAATTGGCTTAGTTGGCGTCACACCAAGCCTGCCGCTATGGGCGCGGACGGCCACTCCCCAACCATGCGCACCTGGAGGGTTATTACACCCTGTTCGCGGCCTGAGGCGTCGCTTGGTGGATGTTGCAGTATCGTATCGGCGACGTTCTCGCATGCCGCCTAGCCGTCACGAGGCTGCGGAAACTTCTTGACGGCCGCAACCGGCTGTTCATGAGGCTCTGAGTCACGTGGGTACCCATCGCTCCAGGTCCGGATCTCGTACACGACCGCGTGCGCCTGAGCGGCAGTGAGTCTCATCCTCTCGGAGAAGGCACCTACGGCAGCGTCCTTAGGCGGGGGGCAATGCATCAACACGGCTCTCCAGGCGAGATTTCTCGTCTCCCCCTCTTCCTAGAATATGCCGACTCCCGTGCCATACAGGAGACCCTGGCCTATCCGGCGTCTACCTCGAAGAGGAGCTCGCGGCGGAGGCGTGCATAAGTTTCAGGTCGCTATGAAGACTCATATTTTTCTCCTGGCAGCCACCTGGCTAGCCCTTTCGCCCGCTCTCGCGCAGAAGTCGACTCCGGGACCTCCCGAAGGAGTGACTGCTCGAGGATGGCTGGAGATCACGTCGTTCATCACGGCGGAGCGCCATCAGTTTCGCGTTTCCGAGGACGGCTATGTGGCTGACAACCAGGGGCTCCGCGGGACCGGAACGTTCGACGGTCGGTCGGGACTGATCGAATCGAGGGACGGTGCTTGGCAATTCGGCCTTGCGCTGACGTCCTACGGTTTCGACGGCGAGATGAGAGAAGTGAGGTCCCCCGAGTTTGGCGTATGCACCGACGGTCAAGAACTCAACTACGGCTGGTCGGACGAGGTCACGGAATGGTGGACCAACGACGTTCGGGGCTTCGAGCACGGCTTCCATGTCTGGCGGCGGCCGGGATCAAGCGACGTCCGCGGCCCTCTGACGTTCCACCTAGACGTGCTTGGCACGCTGCTGCCCGAGGTGGAGGCCTCACGGACGGGGGTGAGGCTTCTCGGCGAGGATGGCAAAGTGGCGCTTCGATACGATGGCCTGTTCGTCCTTGACGCCCGCGGGGTCAAGCTTGACGCCTGGCTGGAGACGAGCGGCGGCGTCCTACGCCTCGCGGTGGACGAGAGCCTTGCAGAGTATCCGCTACTCATCGACCCTATCGTTCAGCAAGCGTACCTCAAGGCCTCCAATACCGACAACGGCGACACCTTCGGTCTTTCGGTCTCAGTCTCCGGAGACACCATGGTCGTTGGCGCCTATGGGGAAAGCAGCGACGCCACGGGCGTGAATGGCGATGAGTCCGACAACTCGGCGCCACTCGCTGGCGCGGCGTACGTGTTCGTTCGGTCTGGTGGTTCTTGGGCGCAGCAGGCCTACCTCAAGTCGTCCAACGCGGAAGCGGGAGACGGCTTCGGGGTCTCCGCATCGATCCACGGAGACACGATCGTCGTCGGCGCGCCAGGTGAGGACAGCCTCGCCACGGGCGTCAACGGCGACGAACTGAACAATGCGGCCACCTCCGCAGGCGCAGCGTACGTCTTTGTCCGTACGGCCGGAAGCTGGACTCAACAGGCCTACCTCAAGCCGTCGAACGCAGATGCGATGGACTTCTTTGGTCGCTCCGTTTCCGTCGATGGCGATACGGTCGTGGTGGGATCACGCTTTGAGGACAGCGCCGCCACAGGCGTCGACGGAGACGGGTCAGACAACTCGGCGACTTCCGCGGGCGCCGCTTACGTCTTCGTCCGTGCGGGTGGTTCGTGGTCCCAGCAGGCCTACCTCAAGGCGTCCAACGCAGATCCAGGCGACGGCTTTGGAACCTCAGTGTCAGTCTCTGGCGAAACGGTCGTGGTAGGCGCGTACGACGAGGACAGCGCCGCCACAGGCGTGAATGGGAATGAGTCCGACAACTCGGCTGAACGAGCTGGCGCTGCCTATGTTTTCGTTCGCACCGGGAGCACCTGGAGTCAAGAGGCCTACCTCAAAGCGTCCAACACAGACTCCGAGGACCTCTTCGGCGGGGCGGTCTCGGTTTCTGGCGACACCATCGTGGCCGGTGCAGTGATCGAGTCCAGCAGCGCCACCGGCGTCAACGGAGACGAAGCCAACAATCTGGGGAGCTTCTCCGGCGCAGCGTACGTCTTTGTTCGAACAGCTGGCTCCTGGAGTCAGCAGGCCTACCTGAAAGCTTCTAACACAGAGCCCGCCGACTCGTTCGGCTTCTCCGCGGTCGTTTCCGGCGACAAGATAGCCATCGGCGCGTACCGTGAAGACGGCGGTGCCGCGGGCGTCAATGGCAACGAGTCCGACAACTCGGCTGATCGGTCAGGTGCCGCTTACGTCTTCGTTCGAGCTGGAGACACTTGGGCGCAGCAGGCATACCTCAAGGCATCCAGCCCAGGGCCCGACGACCAGTTCGGCCGATTCGTGTCGGTCTCAGGCGATACAGTGGTCGTCGGCGCGCCAGGCGAGGACAGCGCCGCGACGGGCGTCAACGGAGATGATTCCGATGACTCAGGGGACGGTACAGGCGCCGCCTACGTCTTCGCCGGGTTCACTTCGTCGGGCATTGGGGACGTCGTTTGCGTTGGCGCTCCGAACTCGACTGGCTTCAGCGGCAACCTGGCTGCAACCGGGTCCCCCATCATCGCAGACGGCTCGCTTTCACTCGAGATCACCTGCTGTCCAGCGCTTGGCTTCGGCCTCGTCGTCACAACAAGTTCAAACGGGGATCCGATTCAGAACGCAGCGGTCGGCGAAGGCACCCTGTGTATCGCGAACGCCCAGCTGGGCCGCTTCCCGGCTGTCATGCTCGACAGCACTGGGTCAGCGGAGCAGCCCGTGGACTTGAACGCCATTCCCACGAACGTGGCGCCCGTCGCAGCTCTCCCCGGAGATACCTACTACTTCCAGTTCTGGCACCGTGACGCAGTGGGAGGGATCGGGACATCGAACCTGACGAGCGCGGTCTCGGTGCTGTTTGAGTAGTTGGGATAGATCCGAGCACCCGTCAGTTCACTTTTAAGAGTCGATTCGCTCGACGTAGTTGGCTGAAGCCTCTGAGTCGGCCAGATGTCATGGCACCGTGCAGAGCGGCTGACTCCATCCCACGGTTCGCCGAAGGAATCCGAGTTCGACGCTTGGCCTACCGGCGCGCCTACTGAAAAGTTTGGGTCTTGAGCTGCTTGCCTTCTTCGTCGTAGGTCTTCCAGGTCCCCTTCTTCTTGCCGTGCTCGAAGCGACCCTCGTCCCAGAGCTTGCCCGTCGCGTGGTATCGCTTCCAGGAACCGTGCTTCTGCTCATCATCGTCGAAGCCGCCTGTGGCGCGCACTTCGCCGTTCTTGAAGAACCACTTCCACCTGCCGCAGATCTTCCCGTCCTTGAACTTGCCGGACGACTGCATTTGGCCGTTGTTGAGAAAGTACTTCCAAGAGCCCGACTTCTTTCCGTTGTTGAACTCCCCCTGACAGGAGACCTCTCCGTTTTTGAAGAACAGCTTGAAGCGGCCGTTCTTGGGGTTGCCGTCTTCATCGATTCCAGGGATGTCTTTCATTCGAGATCGCTTCTGATGGTTCCGTCTGCTGGCCTGGAGCTCTTCTGGTGTGGGCTGCCAGCGTCCATCCGGTGATGCACGCCTCCCTTCAAGAGTAGGACCCGGCCATTGGGCCCGCCATGCCTGTCGGAGCGCCTCCGCGGATTCGACCCACTGGTGTACGGCAGGCGGGGAAATCGTACGCCCGAGAGTGCCACGGCGAGCGCCTCTACGGCCAACTCTGACGCCCCAAGCTCAACAGTCCCGGCGCGATACTCGACGCCCATACGACGCCGCGCAGTTTGGCTACTCCCAATTCACCGTCGCTGTCTCACCGGAGATAGCATGGAGCGCGAAGCTCCTCTCGCCCTGTCCGTTTGGGCCCTTCACGATGACCGTTACGTTCCCCGGCGGAGCGGGCAGCGATACGGTCGCCCCCGGGAGCAGAGTCTTGCTGTCGAGCCGCATCTTATCAATGCAGCACGTCACTTCGGCGTTAGTGTCCGAGCTGCTGTTGGTGATAGTCACCCTGGCGGCCGGTACCACAGGAATCACGATGCCTCCGGGGAGGCGCCCCGGGCCCAATTCCATCGGCGGTACCGAGCCTGCGAAACTGCCGTCGTCCGCCATGTACAAGAAGCCGTAGCCGCCGGGCCGAAGCGTGGACACTTCGCCCTCGGTTTCACCGGCCTCTAGCCTGTGGTAACCGGAGTTGAAGAACGCGAACCGGCTCATGGGAGCTTCCACCCGGAGGGCGCCCGCGGGCGGGTCCACGCCGGGGGGGAACTCGGCCCTGATCTCCACAGCGACCGCCTCAAGAAGGGGAACTCTCACGTCGTCCGCGCCGCGCATCACCGGGATCGGCTCCGCCGGGCACGTGCCCGGGGCACCTCGAAATCCTGCGATCTCGTACTGACCCGGCGGAAGCGGCGGCGTGACGAACCTGCCTTCTTCGTCGGTTTCGACTAGCATCGGCCCCCGGTGTCCGCTACTCGTGAGGATGAGTGTCGCCTTTCCGGGAATGGGAGAGCCTGTCGCGGCGGACGCAGTGCGACCACTAATGGCCCCTCCGGTATAGAACGTCGCGTCGACGTCGACGGCATCCACGTTGTACGGTACCTCGAAGCAGACCTCGAAATGTGCGACCTCCGTCTTGCCTTCGAAGAGCTCGATCAATGCTTCTGCTGCCTTGACCTCCTCTGTGCTCATGAAGTTCTTGCTGAACTCACTCGGGCGGCGCGCAGGGAAGAGCGTGTAGCGACCGGCCATCTGTCGAGGAAAAACGAACCGGCCGGCCTCGTCGGTGACCGTGGTGGCGTAAACGTCGCTATTTGAGGGGTGAAAGCCGAACATGGGGCTTTCCTCCTTTTGCGCAAGCAGCTGCAGGGGCTGCCCCGGCAGCCGCGCGCCCCCCTCGTCCACTGCGACGCCCCGAATCACCGAGGCCACGTGAACCGACCAAGCCAACTTCGCGTCTTCCTCCGGCTCAAGCTGTAGGGACGCGATGGGGTCATGCCATCGCCGACCGTCAAGCTCTAGCGCGACAGCCAGATCGGCGCCGGCTGGTACCGAATCCCAGCGCGCATAGCCCTGATCATCTGTGATCGCCTCGAGCGGGCTGCCTCGCCACGCTTGGAGCGACAGAGTCGCATCCGATACGGGAGCACCGGCCGAGTCGAGGAGCTGTGCCGTCAGGCTTCCAGTGGGCCGACCTGCCGTGGCGGAATTCCCAGCGGGCGCACCGCCCAGTTGAGCCCTTCTGGCACGGTCTGGCGCGATGCCTGCAAGTGCGGCTCCCCCAGCCAACGAGACATCATCCGCGCTGAGTGGATGGCTCTGTGCAGCCACGACCATAGGAATCGTCGGAACCGAGGGCTCCTTCAGTATCGCCCAGAGTGTGCCCACCAATGCGATGGCCAACACCGCCTTGCCGATGGTCCACGCCATCGTGACAAAAGAGCCCGTGCCAACGGTCGCAGACGCCTCGCTGGCCGCTCCCCATCCCACGGTCCTCTTTCCCAGGAGCGGAACAAGGGCACTCAGCCACGCCCCTGCTCCACCGTCTGCTTCGAGCCGCTGACGGAGCGACGCATGGGCCCTCGTCAACTGGTTGCTGACCGACGCAACCGTGCGCCCCTCGCGAACGGCGATGGCCCTGGGCGTTTCGCCGCGAACATAGCGGAGGAGGAGGATCTCTCGGTTGCGCTCCCCCAGCGCCATCACATGCTCCATCAGTCTGCGCTTGGCCTCGAGTTCACCTAGCATCGACGTGTGATCTTGAAGGCGCTCACTTTGCGCAGCCTCACGCTCACGTCGGGCTCGACGGGCTTCCTTGCGCCTGCGCTGGAGCGCCAGATTCCGAAGCGTGCCCGCGAGCCACGACTTGGGGTCTGCCTGCGCTGGACGGACGAGCGCCAAAGCGAGTGCATCCTGGGTGATGTCCTCTGCCGCAGCTGCATCCGGCACCAAGGCCCGAGCCAATCCACGCGCCCAGTCCGCGTGCTCCATGAGATCGAGACGATCGGCTGGGGCTGGATGGGGAGGGTGCATGGTGAAGGAGGCTAGGCGCCGTCAGACGCACCTAACGGGAGCCTCCGAAGAAGTAACCATCCTCGCAGGAAGATATCCATGGCCGTGCGCGGGACCGCTGGAGCGCCTCAAGGCATCGGCACCGCTGACCAAAGAGTTTGAACTTTCTCCGGTAGAGGTCACGATGGGCGGCGATCTGTATAGAGCTTCGTGACTGTGCCTCCATTGCAGGGTGGGAGGTCCTGGGACGATCGGTCGAAGCGGTGGGCTCCGGAGAGCGGGTGCAGTCTGTTCTTCGCCGCTGCTTGGACGACACGCCGACGGATGAGCTGGCTGGCAACCCGATGACAACGCTCCAGCTAGAGATGAACTTGGCGGCGGCGCTGGAGCACTCGGATCGCAAAGAAGGAGCCGTCGCCATGCAGGGTCGGGTCTTGGACCACCTCATCGATCTCGCAGGCGAAGGTCACCCGCAGACACTGATCACCCGCACCAACTTGGCCGTTCTCCAGATGAAGCGAGGACTCACCGAGGAGAGCACCGAACTTGGGGCAGAGAACCTCCGCCTCGCACTGGAACACTAACCCGGCCACCGGATGAATGTCTTCCCGTTGAGATCGAACCTGGGCCGAATCTACACGGCGGCGAAGAAGTACGAGGAGGCCGAAGTCGAGCTACTTGCAGTGGAAGCCGCGCTGCGCGTCGACGAGGAGACCACTCCAAGGGAAACCGCCCGCATCCGCGAGCTGCTGGCGGAACTGTACAGGGCTTGGGGAAAGCCGGATCAAGCGGCTCAGTGGGATGCCGAGTAGCGCGAAACGGCTGCCGATGTCGCTCTGGGATGAAGTCGATCGCAGGGACTCGACATTAGAGACAGCGCTGCATCCCTCTCGCTCCCGCGCGGAGAGTCCGTGAGCTAGATCACTTCCCCCCCATTTCCGCGGCCACCCCGACGTGCCAAATGGCGTCGAGTAGCGCCTGCGTTCGCAGCGTCCGCTCTGCCCAGCCAGCTCGCAGCGAGGCATCGGCCGCTGCGGCAGCCATGTCCTCGAACATCAGTACCGATCCCGGCTTGTCAGATGCCACACGATGGGTCTTCGGTTCCGCGCCAGCTTCCTTGACGACAAGGCGCGCCGAGTTGTCACGCTCCTGAAACAGAAACCCAGGCATCTCCAATTCTCCGGCCTCGCCCTCGATGTGAACGTGCATGGAGGAACCTTCGGCGTCGAATCCGCAGCTCCAGGTGGAGCGGACACCGCCTGCGAAGCGCAGTTCGCCATGGCCCCCCATCGCGGCCCCGGTTTCGTCGTCCCTTCGCAGGACAGCACTCACTCCCTCTAGCTGCAGGCCGTCAGGGAGGCATTCCACAGCGGCACGCATGTTGTACCAGCCCACATCCCCGATCGCGCCCATCGGTTCGAGCTCGGTGTTGTACCGGATATTCGAGCGATCCTTCAGGTTGAAGGCGCATGTGGAATCAACCAGGGTCGTCGCCCCAATCCAACCATCACGCTTGGACTGCAGCTCTGCGGTGCGGGGATGGTGGGCAAAGTGCGTGCCGTCCATGAAGGCCACATCGTTCGACTGGGCCGCCGCCAGGATTCTCCGCACGGACGCGAGGCTGGCCAGCGGCTTCTCGCCGAGGACGTGCTTTCGACCGCGCGCGGCGGCGATGCAGATTTCCTCGCGTACGCTGGTTGGGGTCGCAACGTAGATCGCATCCACTTTGTCGGAGGCGGCCATCTCCGCCCAGGAGTCGAAAGCATGGGCGGCACCGTGCCGATCCGCGTACGCCTGTGCTGACTCCATCCGGCGGCTCGATACGGCGGAAAGCTCGGCGCCCTCCGCGCCCAGAATCGCCCCCGCCATCTTGTTGGCGATGGAGCCTGTACCCACGACGCCCCATCGAAGGGTAGGAGGTGGCGTGCTTCCCGCACGCAAGCCCGCAAGGACGCGTGGATGGAGTCCAGCGCCCACAAGCCCAGCGGCTGAGAACTGGAGGAAGGAGCGGCGGGTCGGGTCGTTGCTTGAGTGAGTCATGGGGTCTGGGCGTCTGGGAGGGGGAGACGTTGGAATGGGCCGCGCCATGATTGGATCTGGCTGACAGGCCGATCGACGCGCCTCTCCGTCGCCCAACTTCACGCAATGGAGCGCCAGAAAGATAGCGAACGGCGCGGTGAAAGCGCGACCGAGGACGCCCTTGCGATGGGTCATTTCTACTCACGCGATCGCACAGGTCTTGCCTCGAGCCAAGGGACTCCCCCATCGCGGCGTTCCTCGGGGCCATCTCAGCGAGCACCGCTGGCGAGTGTTCGTCATGGTGGAAGCGTGGCAGACCTCCGGCCCTCCACGAATCGCGGAACGAGAGGTGCTGACTTGATTACCGGACCGGCTTTGCGCGGCTCGAGGAAATACCGGACGGCGCCTTCCGTAGCGGCGGCTGTACAAGGTTCACTCTAACGCGATCCCGCCTCGACTCTCACTGATGACTCAAACTCGGCCCTGCGTCCACCGTCCCAGCCCTTCATTCCTAGTGCGTTTATGGCTCCCCATAGCTGCCGCGGCGGCATGTGGTTCCCTAGCCGCGCAGGAAGCTCCACACGGGGCCGACGATGTGGCGAAGGGGCTTCAGCCAGCCATTCAGATCGATGGTCGCCCGCCAACCCGGTGGACCATGGAAGAGCGAATGGCGCACCACAAGGTTCCAGCCGTAAGCATGGCGGTCTTGAAGGACGGCGACGTGCTCTGGGCCCGTGCCTGGGGCACGGCCGACCTTGAAGCTGGCGCGTCGGCGACCACCAACACGCTGTTCCAAGCCGCATCGATGTCCAAACCAGTCGCAGCGCTGACAGCGCTCACGCTCGTGGACGAGGGGGTCCTCGATCTGGACGCTCCGGTCAACAAATACCTGAAGGAGTGGCGGGTACCGGAAAGTCGGTTCACCAAGGATCATGCGGTCACGCTCCGCGGTCTGATGACTCACAGCGCGGGCACGACCGTATGGGGCTTTGAGGGCTATCGCAAAGACCAACCGTTTGCACCGGACCAGCCCATCGCAACCAACGTGCAGGTTCTAAACGGCGACGGGAACTCGGCTCGCGTGCGCGTGTTCAAGGTGCCCGATACGAGCATGCGCTACTCGGGCGGTGGGTACACCGTGCTGGAGCAGCTAGTGGAAGAGGCAACCGGGCTCGCCTTCGAGACGGCCGCGCACACCCGTCTGCTAGAGCCCGCTGGACTGGCCTTGTCGACCTATGCCCAGCCGCTACCGAAGGCGCGATGGGCTGAGGCAGCGCGGGGGCACCGAGGGGACGGCTCGGAAGTCGAAGGCGAATGGCACAGCTATCCCGAGCAGGCCGCGGCGGGTCTCTGGAGCACCCCCACCGACCTTGCGAAGCTCTCTATCCACCTCTTGCAGATTCTGGATGGGGAGACCGACGGGATCCTTTCGAAGGCGCTTCTAGAAGAAGCCATGACGCCCCACCATCCGGGGGATCCGGCCTTCCAAAACTGGGGACTAGGTTTCAGCCTCAAAGGAAGCGGCGAGACCGTGCGTTTCAGCCACGGCGGCGCCAACGAGGGGTATCGCTGTCAGTGGCTGGTCTACCGGGGCACTGGCAACGGGGCCATCGTGATGACCAACGGGGACGGCGGCGGGCCACTGATCGATGAGATCTTTCGGGCGCTGGCTGCCAGCCACGGCTGGCCTGACTTTGAGCCCGAGGCACGAGCGGCACGCATGATGGACAAGGCCGCGCTTGAAGCCTACGCGGGAGCCTACGAAGTGGAAGGCATCACTGGCCCAGACGGTCAGCCCTACGTGATCGTGGTCCAAGTTGGCGAGGGGACCCTAGAGGTCGATGTGCCCGAACAGGGGCGCGCCACGCTGCACCCCGACTCAGAGGGCGTGGATCGATTCTTCGATGCGAGTGATGGAACGAACGTCCAATTCGAGCGGAACAAGGACGGTCGTGTGGTCGCTGCGCAGGAAGAACACGGCGCGCACTTGATTCGCCGGGAGTGAAGCACTGGAGTCGACGCGACGATTCGATCGAGCACTCCTCAAAGATCTAAGGCCGGTGGCCCCTCACTCGTTGCATCGACCGACGGCCTCTCTGGAACGAATCGCTTGCCGCGTCTTTTGCGCCACCGGGTCCACCATGGCGGCGCACGCTACGTCCCTTTGAGGGCCAGCACTGCAGCCGGGCCCACCGTCCTGGAATGGCCGACGGCGCGGACGGCTACGCTGGTTGCATGGGGCGCACCTGCCCAACGCTTGGCGGCGCCGGGCAGAATCGTGGTGTGCCAGCGTTCATCGATCTTCCATTGGACAATCCAATGGCGGACAGCGTCCGTCGGGCGTCCCGATCGAAAGGAAACACCGACACCTGCGGCAGTGACATCCGGGCGAGCAGGCAGCCCCGCCCCGAGCCAAGGCGACGATGGGATCAGGGCCGGCTCTGCGAAAAGGCCTTCCTGCAACCGCGCGCCCAGAATCGAATCCTCGCCCATCAAATGGCGCATGCTGAAGAAGCAAACCCCGGGGGATCCATCCAGCATCGCTCGCTCGATCAGGATCTCCCCGGCAAGTTCCGTGGCTCCCGCCTTTCCCTCCATGCGGCTAATCGCGATCCCAGGCCAAACGTGCCGGCCTGCACGGTTCTGGTCCCCCCACCACCTGAGTAGACGCGGAAAGCTCTGTGCCGCCTTCGCGATGGGCCAATAGAGCTGGGGGGTGAAGTAGTCGACCCAGCCCTCCTCGAGCCACTTCTTCGCGTCGGCGTACAGCGCCGCGTACTGATCCAGCCCGCTGATGCCCTGGGGGTGGTCTGGCCGCCAGATGCCGAACGGGCTGATACCGAACTCCACCCAGGGCTTCCGGGCCTTGATGCCGCGGTAGACCGCCTCGACGAAGCTGTTGACCGCAGCCCTGCGCCAGTCGCCCCGGTCAAGACTGCCTCCACCGGCTTCGTAAGCCTCCCAGCTCGCGTCATCCGGAAAGTCCTTGCCCTCGTGGTAGCTGGCGTAGGGATAGAAGTAGTCGTCGAAGTGAACGCCGTCGATGTCGTACCGCTCCACGACGTCCATCACAACGGCCAACGAATGCTCCTGGACGTCAGCGAGCGCTGGGTCGAGCCACCGGTACCCGCGCGTGCCCAGCGTGACGGCGAGTTCCGGTCGACGGAGCAAGATCGACGATGCGGCCGGGGGACCAGGGCGGCCGGGGTGGGCGGCCCGGTAAGGGTTGAACCAAGCGTGCAGCTCCAGGCCGCGGGCATGGGCCCGATCGATCCAGAAGGCGAGGGGGTCATAGGCCGGAGCCGGGGGAGTTCCTTCCTCTCCGGAGAGGTAGGCGGACCACGGTTCGAGCGTCGACTCGTAGAGCGCGTCACAGTGCGGCCGGACCTGGAGCACAACGGCGTTCATGTTGAGCTCTACTAGTCGATCGAGCATCGCAACCGCTTCGGCCTGCTGCTCTTCGGCACTCAGTCCAGGCTTGGACGGCCAATCGATGTTGGACACCGTCGCGACCCACGCCGCCCGGAACTCCCGAATAGGCTCTGGCAGCGAGGGAGTCGATGAAGGCGTGAGGGTGCGGCAGCTAACAACCCACAGGCCCAGCGCCACGATCACTACGGCTCGGATCGACGGGCTCATGGTATGAATCCTACGGGAAACTACGGGTCGGCGCAGACGCCCGGAGTGTGAGGGTAGCCGGGGCGCCGCACCAGGAAGGCCAAGCCCGCTCCCCCGGGATTTTCACTCAGTCGAGCCACGCCTTCTTCCTCTCAGGGCCCGGAAGCAGACCAGCGTCAAGTGCCGCACTACTATGCTTCAAGCTGCGGCGCCATAACGAAGGGACCATGTCGGCCGCGTGAAACGGGGCTCTTGGCTGACTTCGAACCTGCGACGGTACCTCCACCAACGCCTTGCGTTCTACGCGTCAGGCAGGACCTGGGCTCTGCCGCCATGCAACAGGGCTCACAGATCACCAGCGTGCCAGAGCCGAGGTACCTCTACACCGTCGCCGGAATCGGCGCGCCCTTTGGATCGCCCGCCCGTTCAAGATTCTCGAGGAACGTCACGCTCGTCATGGTTGGGCTGGGATGCGATGAGGGCTGAAGTTGTCCCCGAGCGCGCTCGAATGGGCCAGGAACCCCGGTCACCACGGACGACGCAGACGTGACTCAGGCACAGGCCTACCGCTCCTCGCTGTCCGACTCAGCCGAACCGGTAGGCGCCCAGATGGCCCCCTTCTCAGAGATCACAACGTCCTTGTACCGCGTCGTCATGCGCTCCGGCATCCCCCACCGAAGTCGGTAGCATTCCTCACCTTCGTCGAGTCGAAAGACGAGCACCATGGCTCGATCCTCGGCGACGTCCAAGCCGAAACGAAAGTACCCCTCAGCGCTCTCCCCTACCGAAGTGCGACTCATCGCGTTCTGCGACGGGGTCAACGACTTCAACTCGGATTCTCCAAGAGCTTCGAGTTCGCTCGCACCGAGCCCTTGAAGGCCATGGACCTCGACTTCGACCACTCGTGCCGTAAGCCCTTCCAATCGCACGTCGAGCGTGGCTGGAAGAGTCGCTCCTGGGCCGAGCCGGATCCTCTGCCGGAAACCCGCAAGAGCATGGACGATGACGAGCTGCAGTTGAGCCCCACTGGCATCGTGCACCAAGATCACGAAAGGCGAGGGGGCGAGGGCGTAGCTCCCCGTGAGGGGCTCGGTGGCCTCCGAGACCGTGACAACGCTAAGTCGTCCATCGTGCCCCGAGTGGTACATTTGCCGGAGGCGGTAGCTGATACCAGTGTCGGTTGGCCACGACCAATCGAATTCCAGCACCGCAGGTGCTGCAAGGGAGGTCAGCCCAAGATCCGCGTCCGTGCCGTTGGTGTCCAACACATCTATGTAGTGCCGACCCTGATCTGGAACGAGTACGAAGCGCTCGAACTTGCCCTCGGGAACGTGGTCGAGAGCGTATGAGCCGTCCGCCGGGTTGACATCCACCTTACGGGCTCGGAATGACCCAGTATGGCGCGCCACCATTCTGCTGCCGATCGGCGGGGGCGAGCCATCGATACGGATCTGACCCCGCAGGGTCCCTGTGCTTCGCGCCACGCGTGGGCATGCCAGTGTGACCTTTTCCCCAGACACCACTTCCAGCTCGCGCCAGACCTCCGGGAAGATCATGCGCTCTCTGTACACCGTGACCCGGTAGCTGCCACTCGGAACTCGAGGAAACAACGCGACGCCATCGGGCCTGGTCAGCTGTGGCTCGACGATAGTCTTTCCGTCTAACCGCGAGAGGTGGACGGCCAAGCGCTGCATGGGCAAGCCTTCTTCATCCACCACCTCTACGGCGAATCCCCGTCGCTCCGTTAGGTCTAGATCGACATCGGCCAAGGCCACGCTCGTCAGGTCCACTTCCTGCTCCGCGGTCAAGTTGCCGAGGCTGGCGCTGATAAGAGATCGCGTAGGCTCGAGACCGGTCGCTCGAAACCGGCCATTGGCATCCGCTGTACAAACTACGGGGACCGTGTTCGATCGGAAGAGCGGCAGTATCTTTAGTTCAGCGCCGGCCGCGGCAGTGCCATCGGGCGCTCGAACGGTCCCCGTCGCCACATGCCCCACTTGAAGTGTCAGATCGCAGGCGACAAGCGGTCGCGACCGACCATCGACCAACGCGCGAGCTGGCATCATTCCGTCGCCTAGCGCTACCACTAATGCCTTCCCCTGGGTCAACCCCTCGATTCGAAAGGTACCTTGGGCGTCAGTGACGGTCTCGGGAGTCACAAGCCGAATCAGTCGTCCCTCGGGGTCAGTGCGGTACGGATCCTTCACTTCGTAGAATTCACCGCCCTTCAAATGGGGAGGGTCGACGAGCACGCGAACCCCCTCGGCCGGTCCGCCCCCCGGACCGTGCACCGTTCCTACGAGCGTCATGCCTGTCCCCTGCATCGTGAGCTCCAGCGGGCCCTCCGTGAGCTTCTCGTCCTCAAGTCCGATCGTCAGGCTATCCGCATACGAAGGCGCCCGTGCAACGACGTCCGTCAGCATGTGCCTCTGCCCGTCAGTGGGCCGCATATCAGCCTCGCCGTCGAGGACGATGCTCGTCGATCCATTCGCATCGGTGCGCCCAGCCAGCTTGGACGACCCAGCTCTTTGGATCCAGATCTCTGCCCCTGCAACAGGTGAGCCGTCGACGTCGCGTACCACGACTTCCTGGCGCGCCACCGCTGGATTCCCCTTCGCTCGAGGGGGCGCGGAGGCAGGGTCGGCAACCAATGCTTCAGGTTCGCTTTCGGCGACGACCCGTGCCCCTGTGGTCGCAGACGGCTCCGCCGACCACTCCACGGGCTCATTGGACGGCGACGTCTCAACCGACGCGACGTCCAGCTCCAAGGAATGAGTTTCTGCCCCTGGGTCAACTCCTCCGAGCCCGAAATGAACCGCGGCACCAACAAGGACGAGCCCAAGAAGAACAAGAGCGATCTTTCCGAGGATAGCGAACGCCCCCACACTTGAGGAGAGGGCCGCGCTCGAACGAAGCGATCGAAGCTCGGGCGCGGACCAGTCGAAGCTACCAAGGAGCGCCAAGCCGAACGCCCGGTCGTCCCGATAC
Source organism: uncultured bacterium (assembly GCA_938030175.1). Lineage (GTDB taxonomy): Bacteria > Planctomycetota > UBA1135 > UBA1135 > Saltatorellus. The sequence continues at coordinate 15,049 of CALHGQ010000434.1, forward strand.
TGTTCGCGTAGGTGAGAGCGCATCATCGAAACCCCTTTCTGAATCCTGGCCCTGACCGTCCGCGCCGGTGTATCCGTGCGACGGCTGAGCTCATCCGTGCTCAACCCCTCGAAGAAGTGCATCCGGACAACTTCGCGATACGGCTCGTCGAGCTCATCGATGCCCTTCTGAAGCAGTTGGCGCGTTTCAGCACGGCGAGCCGGCAGGGAAGGGTCGTGGTCGACCGCCTCGGCTAGCGCGGCGGCCTGCTCTCGTCGCGCACGGCGCTTCCGCCCGCGCTTCTGATTGAGCGCCAAGTTCCGCACAACGGTGGCCATCCATCGTTGCCTTGCAGGCTCGTCTAAGGGCGCGCCGTCTCTATTGGAGATGATCCACGCGTCCTGAAGAAGGTCTTCGACGCTCGCATCGTCTCGAAGGATGGCGATCGCGATTCGCCGATGAGCCGCGAAGGCTTGGTCCGAAGTATCGGGCGCCTCGGGAGATGGGTGTTCAGTCATGATGCTGGGGAGCTGGAGCCCGCCAGACGATGAGAGCCACTGCGTCTCAGCCGTCCTAGGGGGCCCAGGGAGCGAATTTTGAAGAATCTCGGAATTTCGATGCCGGGTCCACTGTGCGGTGGACCCAGCCCATCAGCAGGTGCAATGAAGCGAGACACGTCGCATCCGTCTCATCTCATTCCCACCACCCCGACACTTCTCGATTCACTTCCGCTAGCTCTATTGGCTGACTTCATGACTACAAAAGTCCCCATCATTTGCGCAACGTTTCTCACGCTTGGCTTGGGCTCCGCGGCTGCCGCCCTCCCCCAACGCTTCGGCGCTGCGAGCCCAGTCACCAAGCGATTCTGGCAAACAGGTCGAAAGATGAAGTTCGCGGACATGAACGCGGACGGCCACCCCGACATTGTCCTGGGCGCGTCCATCGATCTGGACCGCGGAATGTACTACGTACCGGGGGATGGCGTTGGCCAATTCGGCGCACCGGTCTTCATCGGCTCCCCCGGGACCATTCTCCAAAGCGTAGACGTCGCTGACCTCAATGGTGACGGTTTACCGGATGTCCTGACAACCACGCTCAACGGTGGTGATGTCACCTGGATCGAGAACCTTGGAGGGGGGGACTGGGCGGCCCCCGTGACGATCTGGTCCCAGAGCGGTCAGGCGCGGAATGCAAAAGCTGTCGACCTTGACGGTGACGGCCACCTAGAGATCGTCGCAGGTGGGCTCTGGACGGGGCGGAGGCTGATCACGTTTAAGAACCTTGGCGGAGGAACCTGGGCTCCCCCCGTCTCACTCGACGCGGACCCAAACACCAACTCGGCGGAGAGCTTCTTCTTCCGCGACTGGGACGGGGACGGAGACATGGACATGTTTGTGGATGAGGATCGCTGGGGGGGCAACCGACGTACCGCCATGCTGCTAAACCAGGGAAACGGCACGTTCGCTCCTTTGACCGTGCTCCAGAACTACAGCTCGTCGCCCTACGACTTCACGGTCGGCGACGTAGATGGCGACGGCGACGATGACGTCTGCTCGCTGAACACCAATGGACGAGTCGTCTGGAGGGAGAACCTTGGCGGCGGTGTCTTTGCGAACAGTGCCGTTCTCTTCATTGTTCAGCAATTCGGAGGCATCGCCCTCGCGGATCTCGACAACGACGGCGACAGTGACTTCGTGTTCCAGAACGGCTTCGCCGTACGCTGGCGAGAGAACCTCGGAGGGCTTAGCTTCGCTCCTGCGGAGACCATGGGCAGCGTAGCTTCGTTCTTCGCCAATCTCGTCGTAGGAGATGTGGACTCCGATGGTGATATGGACGTGGTCTCAGCGGTTTCACCGGGAACGTTGGAGTGGTTTAGAAACACTCCGGAACTGTCGACGTTCGCAACCGCTCCCGTGGCCCCTTTTCTCAGCCCCGCCTCGCCCTCGGTTCAGGTCACCATCGACGAGTTGGAGCTTGGCACCCTCGACGTGGGCGCCTCCTACGTGACTGCAAGCTCAGCGTCCCTCGAAGCGAACTTTCCCATCGCGTCATTGGGGGGTGGCCAGTACGCGGCGATCCTCGCAGGCTTTGACTGTGGCGAAGCCGTAGAGTGGCAGGCCGTCGCTCGTTCCCTCAGCGGCGCGGAGTACCGCAGCCCCCCATACAGCGCACTCAACGTCGAAGCAGCTGCAGTCACGGTCGCTTTTGATATGGAGTCCGATGACGGTTGGGACCCGGCACCGCCAGGTGATACGGCCCCACTCGGTCGATGGATCCGGACCAACCCGCGCGGCACTGACGCCCAACCGGAGGACGACACCAGCGTGGCCGGGACGGTCTGCTGGGTCACTGGCCAGGGGCCTGTGGGCGGGGGACTCGGGGATGCGGACGTCGACGGTGGCTTTACTAGCCTCGTCACAACACCGATCGACGTTTCCACAACGGCCAATCCCCACCTCTCCTACCGCAGATGGTTCTACGGCAACGACGAGAGTGACCGCTGGTCGGTGGAAGCCACCACCGACGGCAACACCTGGGTGGTTGTAGACGAGATCCTTGCCGACCTTTCCGTATCGGGCGGTTGGGAAAGAGAGGTGATCCGCCTCGCGGATCACATCAGCACGGCCGACACCGTGCAGCTGCGCTTTCGAGTCACTGACGGAGGACCCGCATCGGTCGTGGAAGGCGCACTCGACGATCTTGAAGTCTTCTCTGTCGACTGCGGCCGCATCTGGACCGACTTCTGCGCCCCTGCTGTCCCGAACATCAGCGGTCAACCGGCGTCGCTTAGCGTCCTCGGAAGCGCTGTCGCCCTCGACAACCATTTGACCCTGCGCACGGAGGGCCTAGCCGTCGACCAGTTCGGGTACTACGTCGTCGGAGGAACGCAGGCCCCGAACCCTGGCGCCGGCGGTGGGATCGGCACAATCTGTGTCCAGGCTCCACTGGGCCGCTTCGCAAGCCAGGTGATGAGCAGCGGCTCCACCGGCGTGATATCGGTCCCCATCGACCTCACGGTGCTCCCTACGCTTCCCTCTGCCGCGGTGCAAGCGGGTGACGTTTGGCACTTCCAGCTCTGGTACCGGGACGCGACGCCATCAGGCGCTGCCACTTCGAACTTCTCGAACGGCGTGACCGTCAAATTCGATTGAGAGCGCTCACCTTCGTCGCTGGCGTCTGATGATCGGCATCAGTCCCCCCCCGCCGGCGTTCCTGGCCCTTCAACAAGGGACCGTGCGCAGCGAGTTGGGTTTGCGAGGCTGGGAAGTGAACGTGCCCTCCCCCGGCGGAGGGCACACCGATTCTAGTGCGAAGGGTCTAGCTACGTGTCAACAGGGTCGGTGGTGTTTGAATGAGATCGCCCCGTCTTCCCGGTGCCTAGTCTGCATTCCAGGTCGGTGCCACCAACTGGATTCTCCAGCTAACGCAACTTGAATCTCCTCCGCCGGGAGAACCGGATACCTTAGTTCCCATGAATCAGGGAACGACCACCACAAAGGGCTCGCTTGTCCGCATCGTCACCGCCATGGGTGTCGTCATTCTCGGGGGATGCGCAGCAACGTCAGCCCGAACCCACTCCCCTGCGGTGGGCTCCCTGGACGGCGCGCTTGTGGCGACGCCAACCGACGGCGGAACGCGGGAGCTGCTCTACCTGGCGGGCTCGATGGACCCCGAGAGCCTTGCAAAGCTCAACGCGGCTGCCCCCAACGTTCGCTGCGTCATTCCTGAGTCTCCAGAGGACGCGCTTCGCCTCGCCCCCGAAGTTCACGGGGCCAACGGTCGGCACTGTACCCCCGACTTCTTGGCGGCGGCGAGTCAGCTCGTTTGGGCCCAGTCCCCATCCGCTGGAGTGGCTTGGCTCCTGGAACGGGAAGGTATCCTCGAGCGCGATGAGATCGTCGTAACCAACATGCAGGGGATCCACGGCCCGGCCATCGCCGAGCACGTGTTCGGCATGTTGCTCACTCTCACACGGGACATCAGCTACCACCAACAGGCGGAGCGTCGCGGAGAGTGGAATCGCCGAGGGAGCGGGCGCGAGGCGATCACCCTGAGCGGTCGGACCATGCTCGTCGTCGGACTCGGGGGTATCGGAAGCGAGGTGGCGCGAAGAGCCAAGGGCTTCGACATGGAGGTGCTAGCCACGCGGCGGAGCCCCACGGACCCGCCAGCATACGTAGATCGACTGGGGACGGCCGCCGACCTGGAGGCGATGCTGCCCTTGGCGGATGTCGTGGTGCTGTGTGTGCCCTTGACTGACGAGACGGAGGGGATGATGAACGAGCGGACCCTTGGGCTCATGAAGCCCGGTGCGTACCTCGTGAACATCGCCCGTGGCAAGGTCGTCGACACGGACGCGCTGGTCGGTGCGTTGGAATCCGGGCGGATCGCTGGCGCATGCCTCGACGTAACGGAGCCCGAGCCGTTGACGGCCGGTCATCCGCTTTGGAGCATGCCCAACGTCGTGATCACACCGCACGTGGCCAGTCGGGGGGCGCTCACCGGGGAGCGCCGTGCAGCACTGCTCGAGGCCAACCTGCGCCGCTTTGGCGCGGGCGAACCACTGCTCAACGTGGTGGACAAGGCGGCGGGATACTAGGGGCCTCGTCGTGAACTCTACCGTCGACCCCGACAAGGCTCCCGCTCCGAACAGTGATCGTGAGGGCGGAGCGATTCTGTCGCTCTTCAATCTCCGTCCCGGCGAAGTGGCGCCCGTGCTGCTCGCAGGCGTGATGTTTTTCTGCATCCTCTGCGGCTACTTCTTCATCCGGCCCGTGAGAGACGCGTTCGGCGTCGAGCGAGGGATGTCGACGCTCTACTCGCTCTTCGTTGCCACCATGCTGGTGTCACTGGCCCTGAACCCCGTCTTCTCTTGGCTGGTGGGCCGCTTCGACCGTCGGGTCTTCTTGCCCATCGCGTACGGGTCGATCGTCGCGATGCTCTTGGGGCTCGCCGCTTGGCGCGCTTCCGCGGGAGAGGACGCGCCCAGCCTGTGGTCGGGGCGCATCTTCTTTGTCTGGCTCAGCGTCATGAACCTCTTCATGACGGGGCTCTTCTGGTCGCTCATGGCGGACTGCTTCGGACCGGAGGAGTCCCGTCGCGTTTTCCCCACCATCGCGGTGGGCGGCACCCTCGGCGCGCTCTTAGGATCGGCTGCAGCATGGGCGGTCTCGGGTTACCCCTTCGAGCTCTTCGACAAGGAGCTATTCGACCTTGAAATCAAGCTGACCGCTCCGCAGATGATGCGCGTGTCAGCCTGCTTCGTGGGCTTGGCCGGGCTGGCTTCCATGGCCATGAGCCGGATTCGACCGAGTCGCGACGAAGGGACAACGGATAGACCGAGGCGAAGCGCCATGCGCGAAGCGATGGACGGCATGCGGCTGGCACTCCGGTCGCGCTACCTGCTCTTTGTCGCCACCTACATCGCGCTGCTAGCCGTGCTCGCGACGTTTCTGTACTTCACGCAGAACGCCCTGGTGCTGGCCGCGGAGAACTCGGAGTCCGGCCGCGTGCGCGCGTTCGCCAGCATCGACTTCTGGACCCAGCTCGCGACGCTACTGGTCCAGTTGTTCGTGACCGCGCGTTTAATGCGCTGGGTGGGCGTCGGCTGGACGCTCGCATTGCTGCCAGTGGTCGTGCTTGGCGGCTATGGATTGTTGGCGTACGGCGAGGTCTCCGCGTGGTCAGCCGCGTCGATGTTGGCGGCCATCACCGTCATCCAAGCCGTCTTTAGGGCGGGCAAGTACGCCATCCTGCGGCCCGCGCGCGAGACGCTGTTCACCGTCGTTGGCCGAGACGAGACCTACAAGGCCAAGAGCCTCATTGACACCTTTGTCTATCGCGCCGGAGACACCGCGGGAGCCGGCGTGAGCGCCGCGCTGACCGCTGCAGCACTCGGTACGATGACCGCCCTCTCGCTCACCGTAGCCCCCATCGCGATCGTCATGGCGGGGCTCGCACTTAGTCTGGGCGCCGAACGATCACGGCGTGCCGCCGCTGCCGAGTAGCAGCCACCCAACCCTATGAACCGACGACACTTCTTCCAGTCCGCTTTGGCGGCAGGCCTGACAGCAGCCACTGGGGCCGGGGCTTCCGGCAGCACCCCACGCGGTCTGGCCCCAGGCAGCGCAGCCCCTCGCATTCGCCAAGAGGGCGAGGCCCATCTCTTCTCCCCCCTCAAGATCCGCGGCGTCACCCTGCGCAACCGGATCGCGATGTCCCCCATGTGCCAGTACTCCAGCGAAGACGGCTTCGCGACGGACTGGCACCTTGCACACCACGCCTCACGCGCGGTCGGCGGCACTGGACTGCTGATTGCAGAGGCGACCGGGGTCGTGCCGGAGGGCCGCATTACACCGAACTGTCTTGGCGTTTGGAAAGACGAGCACATTCCGGCGCTGCGGCGCATGACGGAATTCGTGACCGCCCACGGATCCGTCCCTGGGATCCAGCTCGCTCACGCGGGGGTCAAGGCATCCCGTCACCGTCCCTTCCACCCGGAGCGCGGTCAGTACGTACCCGTAGAAGACGGTGGTTGGACGCCTGTTGGTCCCACCGCCAAGCGCTACCGCTCGGGCGGACCTGTCCCCCACGAACTCACACCGACGGAGATCGGCGAGATCGTCGAGTCCTTTGCCGAGGCGGCGGCTCGTTCGGTGAAAGCCGGGTTCCAGGTCATCGAGCTTCACTTCGCCCATGGTTATCTCGGACACAGCTTCCTGTCACCGCTCATGAACGAGCGGACGGACGAATACGGCGGCCCGTTCGAGAATCGGACCCGCTTTCTCATGGAGAGCGTGCGCGCCGTCCGAGCCGCGCTCCCAGAGGAGACGCCGCTCTTCGTACGCTTCTCCTGCACCGATTGGGTGGAAGGCGGCTGGACCCTGGAGGACTCGGTAAAGGCCGCCCGCATGGTCAAAGCAGAGGGCGTCGACTTGATCGACTGCTCGACGGGGGGAGCCTCTCGCAATGCCGACATCCCTGTCGGACCGGACTATCAGGTTCCGTTCGCGGCAGGCATTCGCAAAGACGCGGGCATCGCCACCGGAGCCGTGGGGCTCATCACCGAGGCAGCCCAAGCCAACGCCATCATTGCCGATGGCCGGGCGGACCTGGTGCTGATGGGACGCGCTCTTCTGCGTGATCCGTATTGGCCGCATCGCGCATGGGTGGAGCTGGAGTCTGACACGCCCCCGCCCATTGCACGCGAGTACGCGTGGGCGCTGCGAGAAACCCGCCGTTGAATCTCAGTGGTACCCCAAGGCCCGCTTCTACCGAGCATCTCGACAGACGCTAGGAGAGGCTCCGAATTCGCGCTGATCGTGCATCGTGGACATTCACTTGCTCAGAGTCCGCATCCGTGGGCAATGGGCCCTTTGGGGACCGGCGGTGTCCTCGACCCGCTGAGCCCGCGGCTCGCGGACCGAAGGCGGCAAAGAGGTGCGTCTCAACGAGCTGGCGGGACAGCACGAGTGCTGAGTCCGTCACCGGCTACGGGTCGTCTTCGACGCTACGCGGCTCGCGATGAGTACCCCTAGGGAGTGACGCTCACCATGGGCCAACGAAAACCGCTCGACGCTCAAGGGCTCATGGTCATTGACCATGAATCCCACTTCGTAGTCCCCGGGCGGAAGGGGTCCCAGGCAAAAGCGCCCAGGGAGCAGTGCCATCGACATCTGTTGAGAGTGGGTTTCCGTGTAAGCGCGGACCGAAGCCACGCAGCGACAGGCCTCCCCCGCGCTGCTCCTGATCTCTCCGCCGATGTACGTTGTAGCAAGCGCCTCGGTCGAGACACGGATTTCAACATCCGGACCATCGGGCTGAACTCCACTGACCACGGCGACCTCTGTCGGCATGTAGGCGTCGCGCTGGAACACCCGCAACTCGTACGTTCGATCCCCGCACTGGGAGAAGCGGAATCGCCCTTCCGAGTCGGTGGTCTGGGCCAGTCGACGGCCACCAGTCTGGCGGACCGTCCAGCCGACCAGCGGCGCGCCGTGCTTATCCACCACTCTTCCGCAGAGCTGGCGGCCGGGAGCGAGCGTCGGGTGCCACGTGAGCGCCCCGCCGGTGGAAGTCGTCAGGTCCACTTGCGCCGTTCCCCCTTCTGGGTGCGTGGCTGTCAGGTGAACCCGACCCGCGGCGAGGCCCTTGAC
>CALHGQ010000435.1 GCA_938030175.1 uncultured bacterium
CATCTCGCAGGCGCTTCATCGCCTCGTAGAGGCGCGACTTGACCACTGAGGGGGGGAGGTCGAGCACATGGGCGATCTCGTCGCGGCTCAGGTCCTCGCCGTAGCGGAGGTCGAGGACCTCGCGGTGGTCGTGGCTGAGGGAAGCCACGCGGCTCGCAAGCTCGGCCTCGTTCTCCATGCGCACGAGGCGTGAGAGGTGGCCGGTGGCGGAGTCCGCGAAAGTGGGGCGCTCGGGGAGCGCTTCCTCCCCGCGCACGCGGCGGTTGCGCATGAGGTTGAGGCAGTGGTTGCGCGCGATGCGGTACAGCCACGGGCGGACCGCGTCGGGCATGGTGCTCGCGCTGAGCGCCTTGACCAGCACGTCCTGGGCTGCGTCTTCGGCGGCTGCGGCGTCGCCGAGGTAGCCGTATGCGTAGCGCACGATGGCGGGGCGATACTCCGCGACAAGTTCATCACTCGCGCCGGGTGCGCGCGCTCGCAGACGATCGGCGAGTGTGGGGCTGCCGCTCGTCATCGGAGCACCGTCGTTGGGACTGTTTCCTGTGTGCATGGCCGTCTAGAAGATCTCGCGCTTGATCTCATGGAATCCCGATCGAACCTCGTCGAGAACTTCGTTCAGGAAGAGACCCCACTCGCCGTCGTACTCCACTTGGACCGCGATGGAGAGGCCTGCCAGAGCGATGAGGATGCTGACGAAGGTCAGGCGCCACAGCCAGGGACGGAGGAACCGGAGAACGGCTCGGACCCTGCCAAGGATCCATCCGAGGAGGGAGCGGGACGTGGACACGGTGGCGCCGACGGCCTTCCCGGCCAGGGCGGCCGCATCCATCACGGGGTTGAGGTCAAGGCTGATCGTTCGGCCCGTCGGTCCAGCGGGGGATCCGTCAAAACGCCCCACCTTCTCCAGATGCGGCCGGCTCTTCTTCCACCGTTCCTGCGCCTTGTCCTTGGCTTCAGCCAACTTCTCCGTGGTGCGGGCGCCGACTTCCTTGACGCGGGCCGAGGCCTCTAGCGCCTTCTTGCGGACTGTCTGGCCTTCACGGGTTTGGAAGATCTCGGTGGCCCGTTTGGCGACGTCCGTTGAGATCTTCTCCACGGCACAGCCGATCTCGACGCCCCAGCGGCCGACGAGCTCGCCCAGATCCACCGGGTGGTTCGCGGACTCGACGGGAAGGCCCTTGCGGACGCGATCGAGGTCGGCCTGGAACTCTAGCGCTGTGGGGTAGCGGGAAGCGGGATCCTTGGAGAGCGCACGCCGCAGAACAGCGTCGAGGTCCCTGGAGACCTTCGGATTCCAGCGGGACGGAGCCTGGATCTTGTCCTCGGCCACGCGTCGGGCGCACTCGAAGAGATCGGCGCCTTCGAAGTCGTGGGGGAGGCGGCCCGACACAAGCTCGTACACAAGAACGCCCATGCTGTAGACGTCGCTGGCCGGCGTCACCCGCGACGCGAGGCCGCGCGCCTGCTCCGGGCTCATGTAGCGCACCGTGCCGATGACGTTGCCGCTCATGGCTGCGGTGAGGGACGCGTTGCCCGAGGAATCCACGATGCGCGCCAAGCCGAAGTCGAGGACCTTGGCTTCGTCGTCACCGGTGACGAGGACATTGGAGGGCTTGAGATCGCGGTGGATGACGCCCTTTTCGTGGGCGTGATGGACGGCGCTGGCGATCTGCATCGCCACGTCGAGCTTCGCATCGATGGACTTGCCCTTCGACCACTCATCGAGGGGCTGACCGTCGATCAGCTCCATGACGAAGTAGGGCGAGCCCTCCTTGGTTTCCCCCGCGTCGTGGATCGCCGCGATCCCCGTGTGCTGGAGACGTCCAAGCACCTCCGCCTCCCGGAAGAACAGGCGGCGTGTGCGCTCGTCGTCGAGCCAGGCGCCGCGGATCACCTTGATGGCGACGCGCCGGTTCGTGCGGACCTGGACGGCTTCGAAGACCACGCCCATGCCACCGCTGCCCAGGCGTCCCTTGATCGGGTAGGGGCCGATGCGCTCCGGGGCACGGTCGTCGCGTTCCGAGCCCGAGACCGCACGGATGGCGCGGCGCAGGTCATCGACCCGGGTGCGATCTTCGGGGTGGGACTCCAGGTGCAGCGCCAGCTCGGGGGCGTCGCGGTCCACCCAGCTCCAGAGCTGTTCGTCGGGGACCTTCTCCGGGGCCTTCTGCGCCTTCCGACGTCCAAAACGAGACCCAAAGATCGGGCCGCGCCGTGGCGGAGGCGCCGGGGACTCGGCGGCGGGGGAGGGATCGTCTTGGGTCATGGGGGTGGGCATCCAAAGGACAAGGACACCTCACCCACGATATGGACGGAGAGAAACTTGTGGAAACAGAACTCGGATGCCCGGTGCCCGGAGCCGGCCGTGGCTCTTTGCGCAACACGGCGACGGCCTTGGGGGCTTCCGCCGCCCTGTGACCTAGGGCTCGATTCTCGCGGTGATCTGCTTGAGCTTGCCGAGGGCCCTGAGGTGGCGCATGCTGGCCCCCGACTCGCTCAGGCCGAGGAGGCTCGCTACCTCCCGATTCGTTAGCTCTTCGTAGTGCCGCAGCAGGATGATCTCGCGGTCCATTTCTGCGAGGCCTTCGATCGCGGCTTCGACCGCCTCCTTTCGCTCGTTGCGGCGCAGGGCCCCCGTGGGGCTCGTGAGGTGAGATCGGAGCTGCTGGGCG
>CALHGQ010000436.1 GCA_938030175.1 uncultured bacterium
CCAGCCATCATGATCTCGGCGAACTCTCCCACGATCGGTGAGCCGCTCGGGCTCAAGCTGGACTGGTTGTGAATGTGTCTCGACGCCCATGCGCACGGGGTGCGCATCCAACATGATCTCTTCCAGACGCCCAACAAGGTCCAGCTCACCTTCACCGACGTAGCGACGCCGGAGAGCTACGCCCGCTACCCGGAGGGCCGCGGCCTTGGTGAGACCATGCCCATGTGGCGCGTTCAGACCGAAGGCTACACGACCCACGAGGGGCAGCTCGTCGGGGTCGTCTCCCGGGACAGCGGCTTTCTCGACTCCCCGGACACCGAGTGGATCTCCGGCGGCGTCAACAGCAAGGGCCCCAACGCTGTCGCCATCGGTCGGCACGGGAACTTCCTCCACTGGGGCTTCGCAGCGTCCCCGACGTACATGACCCCAGAGGCCAAGGACGTCTTTGTCAACGCGCTCCACTACATCACGCGGTTCGACCATCAGGCTCCTATCGCGCGCAAGGCCCCAGGGACGATGATGCGCAGCGGGATGGATACGGCCATCTACGACATGAGCCCCGAGGGCTACGCAGCCAAGGTCGCCCTTTACCGCGGGTACCAAGCGGAAGAGGCGGCCCGGAAAGAGGCGGTGCGCAAGCGCGCCGATGCTGGTGAGGAGCTGAGCGAAGCCGACAGCTGGGTTCTCTCGTCCGAACCCATGGAGATCCCCGCGCAGATTGCTCCCGCCTCTCGGTTCCTCTCCGAGAAGAAAATCCAAGAGCTCGGGAGCGACCCCGCTAAGGTCGCTCTGTACCTCGCCAACATCCAACCCTACGTGCGTCCATCCGGCTGGTTTGAGCTGAGCGTGGACGAAGAGCTCATGGAGCTCGGCATCGCCAACTCCGACCTGGCCCTTTTGGACCGTGCGATCGAGATGCTGCAGACCGACCGGCGCGAGCTCGGGCAAGGACTCTTGGAGCGCTACACCGAGGGCGGCTTCAGCACCTATGAGGACTGGAAGGCGTGGCTCGACACCCATCGCGACCGGCTCTTCTTTACGGAGGCTGGGGGCTACAAGTGGTTGGTCGACACGACCGGTGGAGCCCCAGCGCCGCCGGCTCCGGCGCGCGAGCCCGTGAAGGCCACGCGCCGCTCCCCGATGGCGACGGGGCTCGCCCTCCGCGAACTGAGCGAGGGGCGGTTCGAAGTCACGTTGGAGGTGGACCTCCTCAAGGGCTGGCACGCCTACGCTTCCACCCCGGAGGAGTCCGCCTACACGGTGCTAAGCCACAAGCTGAGCCTGCCCGAGGGCGTTACCCAAGTGGGGGACTGGGTGCGCCCACCGACGCACCCCTCGCCCGGAGAACCCGGCACCGCCATTTTCGAAGGCCACGTCCTGTTTACCTGCGAAGTCGAAGCGGACGACCGAGCGAGCGCGGAGGAGATCACCTGCGCCGTGCGCTACCAGGTCTGCGACGACAGCATGTGCCTTCCGCCGACCTCGAAAGTGCTCACGTTCTAGGGCTCACCCCGTGGCGGCGCGTTCTCCTTGGGGCGCACCGCCTTCACTATGGACCCAGCGCGCGCACATCTGACGTGGGCCCAAGGGGTCACGCCGGTAAGACAGGGCCAAATCTCTGCGGCTGGCCCGTATCCGCGCCGCCACGAGCACAAGGCCCGCCATCGCTCCGACGAGGTGAGCCGCGAAGATCACGGGGCCGCCCATGTCCAGCCCTCCGGAGCAAGTGGGGCTCGCGGTCCACGTTTCCCATGCGGCCTTGGCGATGGTGCCGAGGCCGAACGCGGCGGCGAGGTGCGAGCGGGTGCCATGCTCGCGGAGCCAAACTTCCCCGGCGCCCGCGACCGCCCACGCGTGCAAGATGCTGGAGAGGCCGTAGTAGACGTCGAGCCCTGGCAGCGCTGCGAGGAGCACGAAGCCAATCGCTGGGGCGAGCCAGGCGAAGTGAAACGCCGCACGGGCCGGTTGTCCCAGGGCGATGAAGAACAGGCACGCCGCGCCGACGTCAAAGATCAGGTGGTCGCGGCTGGCATGAACGAGGTGCCCAGTCCAGAGCCGCCAGATCTCGCCGTGCACGACGGCGGCTCGATCCAGCTCGAACAGGCTCGGCAGAGCGCTCGCCACCGTCGCGAGGAGCGCAACGGCAGCTGCGCCCAGAAGGCCACCCTTCGGCATCAGTTCATCTCCGTGGACGTACGATCCTGTGGACGAATTCCGATCACGAGGAGGAGCCCAACGAGCCCGAGTATCTCCAGGGGGCCTAACGCGCCGCCTCCTCGGCTACCGCCGCTTCGGCTTCGTTGACGAGCGCGACGGGGAGCATTGGCAGCCCTCGGCCCGGCGAGGGGCTGGCCCCCGGTCTGGACCTGAACCTGGTTGCCGGCCGCGGAGCGAACGGCCGCGGCGTCCTCCTCCCGGGTGCGTCGGTTTGCGTTCCTTGATCCAAGCCCGTACGCCGCCTTCCGAGAGTCCCGAACCACGACCATGGAGGTGTGATCGGTGACGAGGCTGTAGGCGACCGCCATGTCGACGATGCCACTGCGGGTTTCCGACGCAGGCTGGCCGTCGAGCCACTCGGCGCGCTCCAAGTCCTTGATGGCGGCCATCGCGTAGAGACGTTCGAGCTCGGGGTTGGACTCATCGATGGCGGGCAAGTCAACGGGCACGGTCCAGGAGCGCTCCTTGCCGGAGATGCTGGCCTGCACGGTCAGCTCCGACGGGCCCGCATCGCGATAGCGTCCGAAGACGACGAGCTGCTGTCCGAGGTAGAGGCTCGGAAGACGCTCCGGATGAACGACCGTTGCGCCCTTCAGGGAGAAGCCCACGCCGTGCATCGCCTCGTGGGACATGCGGTCCCGCGCGAGCATCAGATGCGCGCCGACCTCGTCCTGCACCGACACGCTCTTCGCGAAGCCGCCGGAGAGCGTCGCGAGGTCACCGAGCAGCGCCGTGTTGGCGCCGTTCCCCATCACGAACGTAAAGAGGCGACCGTCATGGGACTTCGCCATCTCGATGAAGTCGCGATACTCGTGGGGGCCGGTGTTGGCGACGCCATCGCTCACCAGGATGATCGCCGAGGGGCGGTCAGCGTCGAGCCGATCGTAGGCGGCGTTCAATGCCGCGAAGATGTTGGTCCCGCCGGCCTTCTTGATCGTGGCCAGGGACGCGACGGTGGCTTCGGCGTCGCGGCTTCCGGGCGTGAGCCAGTCCCGGCTCAGCGCACGGTGTCCGTCGTCGAAGAGGATGACCTGAAAGCGGTCCTCCGGGCGAAGCTGCCGAATGGCGTCGATTGTGCCCTGGCGCAGGACCCGCAGCTTGTCGCCACCCATGGAACCGGAGATGTCGAGGACGAACATCCAGTCCGTGCCGTAGGTGATCTCCTGGAGGTCTTCGCCCGGAGTGATCACCGCCATGAACGTACCTTCGCCCTGATCGGCGTAGCGGCTCGTCAGGACTTCCACCCGCGCCGGGACGTCCTCGGCGAGCCGGTAGAGGAGAACGAAGTCCTTCTCAAGCGCGGGGCCCTTGGAGGTCCAGCTGCAGGACCAAAGGCTCTCCGACTCCTGGTTCGTGGACATGCTCCCGTGGGACGGCGAGTGCAGCCCGCTGATGGGGAACGTCGTCTTCAGCGTGACGTCCAGGTTCATCGTGCCGGTAACGGTCTTGTCCATGGACCAGAAGGAGG
>CALHGQ010000437.1 GCA_938030175.1 uncultured bacterium
CCCGAGTCGCTCTCAAGAGCCCGGAGCCGCTTGCGACGGGGCTTCGAGCGCCTTGCCATCGCTCAGCTGGCCACTTCCGCCCAGCGCGGACTCAATCGACGGCCTTCTGGCTACTGGAAGTCGACCGAGATCGCGTCGGTGAAGTTGCTGGTCGTCATCGGGTTGGCGTCCCTGTACCAGCACTGGAAGTTCCAGGTATCTCCGGCCATCACGGCGACCGTGCCGTTCGGCTGAGGCAGCGCGGTCAGGTCGATGTCGATGGAGATGACGCCCTGGGCGCCTGAGCTCTGGATCTGCTGCGCGAAGCGTCCGATGGTTCCGGCGACGCAGAGGTCGCCTTGGCTCCCCCCAGGGTTCATCACGAAGCCCTGGGTTTGGGAGGTGATGAAGAGGCCGAAGGAAAACGTCGGCAGCATGGATGCGGTGAGCGTTACATCGTTGTTGGCGGCGACGATCGAACCCGTAGCACTGATCGCGCCTGGAAATCCGGTCGAGTTGAGCTGGGCCGGGGAGCAGTAGTTCGTGTTGATGCCGCCTGACCCGCCGCCGATAGCGTCCACCAGTACCTGGGCGCCGTTGATGGCGAACGGGGGGTTGCTCGATGCGCTCAGGTTGGTGGCGTCGATCCCGGCCGTGTCTCCCACGGCGAACGCGGCGCCGTTGCTGCCGGCGGACTGATCGAGGCCCACCGGGAACTCGTTCGGGTTCGCGTCGGTGATCACGCCGACGAAGAACCCGCCCGTCACCGCGACCGCGGGGCTGATGGGGTAGGACACCTTCACGTCGGTGTTCGTCTGCGTCGCCATCATCGTCGCCGACTCGAAGAGGAGCGTCGCGTCGCTCGGGTCGCCGTCGTTGTTGGGGTCGTCCCAGATCGCGACGCGGATCATGTTCCCGTCGAGGCCACCCGCGGGGGCGAGTGCCGTTCCAAGCGCCGCGCGAATCTCGTCGATCGCGTCAGAGCCGCCGGCGTTGAAAGCGTGCAGGTAACCGATCTCCGCTAGGCCATCGATGGTGAAGGCGTTCTCGGTGCTCCCGTCATCGTAGGAGTAGGTCTGGGCGCTGGCTGCGGAGGTGGCGGCGAGAAAGAGAGCGGTAAATCGAGTGAGGCGCATGGGGGGAGAGGCGGGGAGACAGGGAACGACAGGCTGTGTCGCCCCCATGGGACGGACACGGTTCACCCTAGTGTTCCCTAGTCCCCGCGGTCCTTGCCCAGAATGACGCTCGGGAGGCCCGAGAGCGGCAAGCCCTCGGCGTTCCCGTGACGCTAGGCCGGCTGCGTGCGCTACAGCGAGAGGATCCCTGCCGCGCCCGGGGCGAAGTCGCCGAAGGTGATCGGTTGGCTCAGGGAGCCGTTTGCGTTGACGCGCATCGCCGAGATGGTGCCCGTGTTCGAGAGCAGGCCGAAGAGCACGCTGCCCTGCATGATGATGTCCCTCGGACCACCGAGGCCCTGCGTGCTGCCGACGATGGAGCTAGGGGTGAGGGGGCGAAGGCTGCCGTCGCCCATGACCTCGAAGCCCGAGATCGACATGCTCGGCGTGTTCGCCGCGTAGGCGTAGCGACCGTTGGCGGTGATCTCGATCCAGCAGGCTTGGTCCTGGGTCGTCGGCAGGTTGCTCGACACGAGCGTCAGCGTGTTCTGCGCGCTGTCGAGAACGAAGGAGGAGACGGAGCTGCTATTCACCGTGGCCGGGGAAGCCTCCGAGACCACGAGTCGGTCGCCGACGAAGTCGAAGCCGAAGGGGAAGTCGCCCGGCGTTGGCACCGTCGTCATGGCGCCAAGTTGGCCGCCCCCCAAGACGGGAAAGACGCTGAGTGCGTTGTTCGCACGCTCGCTGACGACGAGGGACAGACCGTCCGGGCTGAACTGCACCTGGCCAGGGTTCGCGTCGGCGGTGCTCAGCGCGTAGACCGCACCCGGCGTTTGGGTCAGCTTGCCGTCATCCCCAAGGGTGAAGCCGGTGAGGTTCGCCGGTGAACCTTGGTTCAACACAAAGACCTGGTTGCCCATGTTCGCCACGCTAATGGGCCGATCCCCCCCGGAGGGGAGCATCTGAACGGGAGCCGGATTCACACCAAAGATCATGTCCATGACGGTGACCGAGTTGCTGCCCGGGTTCGTCACGAGCATCGTCCCTTCGTCCTGCGTGATGATGAACGGGTTCTGCGAGCCGAGCGTTCCGCCCGTTCCCGTTCCTCCCGTCGAGATCGTGGAGAACAACTCGAACCCGAGGGAACGATTGCGTACGTACATCAAGATCTCGTTGCTCGCGCTCTGATTCGTCATCGTGTAGACGGCGTCTTGTGCCTGTGCGGGCAGAGCAAAGAAGATAGTGACGGCTGCGGTCAGGGTGAACTTCATGGGAGTGACTGGGGCTCTTGGTGTGGTGGATCGTGGCGGGGGCGCCGCTCTTGCGACGGCGTTGGTCTTCGCTCCCTTCGTCCAGGTGTGACGCACTTTCTGAGTCGGCGTCAAGGCCGTTCCCTTGCACAAGAGAGAGGTCGCGCGTCGCTTCGAAAGCCGGAAGTTCTTGGATGTGCCAAGGCGTGGGTCACGAACTCGCTCGCACGGCGAACCAGTGATTCACCACGCAGTTTCCCCAGCGCGTACTCCATCGACGCACCCCGTTCGGTGCTCACCAGCAGCGAATTCCATGAGATCCTCCACACTGTCCGTTTCCCTCTTTGTCGCCGTAGCGACATCCGCCACCGCCTCCGCTCAAACCAACCGCGCCGTTCAACTCCGTAGCGTGGACTTCGATCGCGGTCTCATCGAAGTGTTTAACTTCGGTACGACAGACGCAGACCTCTCGGGCTGGCGGTTCTGCTCGTTCGACGAAGACCAGTCGTTCCGCTATAGCTCGATCGGGGGTCTCAACGGCGTGACGATCGAGGCTGGAACGTCGCTCTTCGTTCACTTCAACAACGACGCACCCGCCGGCGATGCGGACCGCATCAATCGCAGCGCGGTGGGCCCATTCGCGACGCCGCTGAGCCCTGAGGCCTTCGGACTCTCCTTCTTCGACCCACCCGCGAGCGGTTCGATCAGCTTCGGAAACGGCGCTCAGATGTCTGACTACGTTCAGTGGAGCGTCGGCGGGGCCGTCGACGGAAACGCCGCCTCGCGCGCGGGGCAAGCGGTCAGTCAAGGCATCTGGACGTCGAACGCGGGCTTCGTGGCCACGACAGAGAGCACGGGCCGGATCGACCTTACGGACGGCGATGGCGGTCTGTTGCACGGTCCGGGAAGCTTCTTCGCCCTGGGCGCTACCGTGTTCGATGAAGCGGGTGGGGTGGACGCGTCTGATGACCGGCTGAACCCAACGCCGATCGGCCTCGGCGCAGGCAGTTCGACGATCGTCCTCAACCAGCAGGGCGATGCCTTCGGTCGCGACCTCGACTACGTCACGTTCGACATCCCCGCGGGCCAGCAGCTCGCGAGCCTTACGCTGGACGCGTTCATCGCCGACGCTGGCAACCAAGGCTTCCTCGCGATCCAGCAAGGAACCGTCTTCACCACGGACGCGAGCTCGACGCTCCCTAGCGACTTCCTGGGCGGCGTTGTGTACGGAGCGCAGTTCACTGGGGCGGACCTGCTTCCACAGATGGCCCAGCTCGGCACGGGCCTCCCTGTCCCGCTCGGCGCGGGCAGCTACACCCTTTGGTTCAATCAAACGGGTCCCCAGTCCGAGGCGGTCTTGACCTTCGCTATCGAAGACTCAAGCGTCGGGTCAGCCTACTGCGGGCCCGCCGTGCCGAACTCGACGGGCGCTTCGTCGGCACTTGCCGGCGGCGGAAGCTCATCGGTCGCGGCCAACGACCTCGTCCTGAGCGGCTCAAGTCTGCCGCTCAACTCCCTGACCCTCGCGATCGCATCGCGGACCCAGGGCTTCGTGCAGGCGCCCGGTACCAGCATCGGAAACCTATGCCTCGGTGGATCCATCGGCCGGTTCATCGGTCAAGCGTCGAGCAGCGGCGCCACCGGGTCGGTGAACGTCGCCGTGGACCTGACCTCGATCCCCCAGCCGAACGGAGCGGTCACAGCGCTGCCAGGCGAGACCTGGAATTTCCAGATCTGGCACCGCGACGCGGTCGGTGGACAGAGCGTGAGCAACTTCACGAACGGTCTTGAGGTCGTGCTCAACTGACTCGGCGTTCCGGGGTGACCCAGCTCAGCCGTACTTCGGCCGGTGGCTGGGTCCCCTGCAGTACTAGAAGTCCGTTTCGTCGGCGGGCGTCAGCTTGGCCTCAGGATCGACCATGCATTCCGTGCGCTCGCCCGCGCGGATCTCGAACGTACCGAGCTCGATGGCGTTGCGCCGCGGGTCGAATGCGCGTACGACGACCCGGCCGGTGGGCACTCGACGGAACGTGAAGCCTTCGCGGTCGCCTTCGAAGTACCTCAGCGCCCACTCTTCGGGGCGGAGCGTTCCATTTGCATCGACGCGGATCGCCGAGACCGACCAGATGTCCTCGCGGCCACCGGGGTTCACCTGGATCTCTCCACACGGGCCGAGCTGGATCTTAGGCATGACGATGGGCCCAGACTCCGTGACCTCCATGGAGCCGGTGGCGGCCGTTGCGTACTGGTCGTGCTCGACAATGAGTGACCATCCGGCAGCCCAGGATGCGACGGGTAGCGCGTACGAGCCGTCAGCGGCCGTGAGGACGGACCCGTTCTCGCGGAACATCGGATGACGCAGACTTCCGGCCTCGTACAGATCACTCACGCGGTGCGCAATGTGCGGCTCGAGGCTCCGGCCGCGTGCGCGGAAGGACACCAAAGCCCCCTGGACTGGCTGGCCTTCGGGTCCTACGACGACTCCCTTCGCGATGCTCTGCTCCAACGTGACGGCAACGCGCGTCTCTGGGCCGTTGAGGGACACCAGGCGTTCGAAGGTCGACTCTTCCCCTGGCAGGGACAAGACCAAGAGC
>CALHGQ010000438.1 GCA_938030175.1 uncultured bacterium
GAACAATGGGAAGAGGCCCTCGTCGCACTCGCCGACGAGGCCAGCTTCCTCGGGGCTTCACCGGCGGCGCTTGCGGCCGTTGAGTCCTACGAATTCCCGCCGTTCGTCTTGGACGCCGTCATCGACTTCGTCGTCGAGCTCGACTCCTCCGCGGGGGCAGGGGGCTCCCGCGACGCTCTGTTCGGCCCGCTCATGGAAGCTGAGTCAGCACTTGCGGACGCCACGGGCGCGGAGCGTTGGAACCCGAGCTCTAAGCGGCGCGCGCTCCAAAGTCGCCTCAAGATCGAGCTGCGTCGACTCGTCGAGACCCTGACCGAGCTCCGTGGGCGTATTCCCGTCAGGCCCTTCACCGGGAACGACGCCGCGAACCAGGAGGTCAGCGCCGCCTGGTCCCTTCGGATCCGAGGGGCCGCCGGCCAGAACTTTGACGCCGATGCCCTCTCGGACCTGGGTCGTTCCGAAACGAAGCGACTCAAGCGCTTTATCGGGACGGTGCTGGGCCTCGATCCCCAGGCGGCTGGGTTCGAGGGACAGCTGCGGGAGAAGTTCTCGGCGATCCGCCAACGCGAACTCGCGCCGCCGGGCAGCCACGAGGTGGAGCGCACGCCGGAGGTCCTTTGGCAGGACCTTGAGCCCCACCACGATTCGATCGCGGCGGGTTGCCCCACAGTTCTCGTCCGTAGCCGAACGGCCCGTGTGTTCGAGCGCCCTCACGGACGGTGGTCGCCGTTCGTACGCGGCAACCTGGCTCCCCCGGACGACCCGCTGGCGCGGCCCTCGACGTTCCTCGCTTCGCGTGAGCGGGATCCAAAGACCCCCGCCTGGCTTCGGGAGGCAGAGGCGCTGCGCTACGGCGTCCCCGGGTGCGCCCTGAGCGACGCGTTCCGACGGGCGGCGAGGACTGAAGTGCCGCATTGCCTGCTCTACCCAGAGCGTGAGGTCTTCTCCGAAGGCTGGGGACTCTACGCCGTCGGCGTCGCGGCGGACGAGGGCGTGCTCTCGGAGCTCGACGGTGGCTTCGGCAGGCTGACCCAGGAACTGATCGCGTTCGTCACGCTCGTGGCGGACGTCGGGCTGAACGCGGGGCGCTGGACCGTGCCCCAAGCCACCGAGTACGTGGTGGAGAACACGCCCCTGCCGCCGAGCGCCGCGCAGGAGATCATCACTCGCATCGCCGCAGACCCGGGCCGGCCTGCGCTGCCCGCCATCGGACTCCTGCGGTTTCGCTCCCTCGCGCGCGGCGTGAAGACGCTGATCGGAGAGGAGTTCGTCGCCGCTGAGTTCCACGCGGCGCTTCTCACGGGCGGCCCTATCCCCATGAGCGAGCTGGACGCCCGGATCGAGACCTGGCTCGCTGAGCGCAGCTCCGCCAATGGGAAGTAGCCCGCTAGCGCCCGGGGAAGCGGCACGCAGCCTGGTCCTCTGGATCGCCCTTGCGCTCTTGGGCGCGGGGGCTCTGATGGCTGGCTGGGACCGCGGCCCCGACGTTCTCGTGGACTTCGGCCGTGAGCTCTACGTTCCTTGGCGCCTCGTGAACGGCGAGGTTCTGCACCGCGACATCGCCTGGTTCAACGGGCCGCTCGCGCCCTGGATGATGGAAGGGTGGATGCGCCTCTTCGGCGTGTCCTTGGACGCGCTCCAGGCATTGAATGCCCTCGTCATCGCGTGCTGCACCTGGCTCTTGGTCCAGCTCATCACGCGCGCGGCCAGCCAGGCGACGGGGTTCGCGTGCGGCGCCACCTTCCTGTGCGTTTTCACGGTGACCCAGCAGGGGGCGATCGGGAACTTCCTGTTCCTCTCCCCCTACTCCCACGGGATCACGTTCGGCTTCTTGGCGGGGCTCGTCGCCCTCGAGGCGCTGGCGCGGGGATACCAGGGCCAAGGCGGTTGGCGCTGGTACTTCGTGGGCGGCCTCGGCGCCGGCGCGGCGTTCCTCACCAAGGCGGAGGTGTCGGTGGCTGTGGGAGCTGGGTGCGGCGTGATGCTGGTCGCGACCTTCATCGGCGCGGGATCTCTTCGCAGCAAACTCTCAAGGTTCGCGGCGTTCCAAATCGGAGCCGCGCTCGCCGTGGGCGCGGCTTACGCCCGACTGCATGGGCAGCTCATGGGTGAGGGGGCCTTCCGCGCCCTCCTGGGCACCTGGCCCTACGCCCTCGATGAGCGCGCCCGCGACCTCGCGTTCTACCAAGAGATGCGCGGCATGGACCGACCGGTCGCGAGCCTCAAGCGCATGGCGTCTTGGACCGCGGGGCTGGCGACCTTCTCTTCCGTGATCCTGCTCCTCGGGGGACGGATCGCGGCCTCGGGGCGACGGGGTACGTTGGCGGTGGCGTTCGGCGCGAGCGCCTTCGCATGCCTGGCTGCCCTCCAGCTGGCCACGATCAAGTGGCTCTTGCTGCCGTTGCCGATCGTGCTCGTCGCGCGCGGCGCCGCGGTTCTTCGGCGGCTCGCCAGGGATCGACGGCAAGGCGAGGAGCGCGACGGTCGCGATGCCGCGCGCCTTGCGTTCCTCGCCTTCGGCTTGGCGCTGCTGCCCAAGATTCTGCTGGCGCCCATGGTCAGGCAGTACGGCTTCGTGCTCTCCGTCCCAGGCACCATGGTCATCGTGGCGCTCCTCACCCACTGTCTCCCGCACTGGTCCAGCCAAGGGGTGGGTCTGCGCTGGACGGGGGGCCGCGGACTGGACCAAGACCAGATCCGGCGTCGGCGTCGCGGCATGTCGTTCGCAGGAATGGGCATCGTCGCCGTGTTCTGTTTTGCCAACCTCTATTCCACGAAGGCATACCTCACGCGCAAGACCGTCGAGGTTGGCGCGGCCTCCGATCGAATCTGGGCAGACGGTTTCCGCGGGACGGCCATGGCGGAGCTAGTGCGCGACCTCAAAGGACGTATGGGACCGGACGACACTCTGCTCGTCTTGCCGGAGGGCATCCTCGTGAACTACCTGCTTCGGCGGCGAACGCCGACGCGCTTCGTGAACTTCATGCCGCCCGAGCTCGTGTTCTTCGACGAGGAGAAGATCGTCGCCGAGATCGCCAGCGCCCCGCCCGACTTCGTCGCGCTCGTTCACCGCCCCACCACGGACTACGGACACCCCTTCATCGGAGATGGCTACGGCGAGCCCATCATGGAGTGGATCCGCGCGCACTACACGGAGGTGAGGCGCATCGAAGACGACCCCTTCGAGCCTGATCCGAAGGCGTTTGGCGTCTCGGTCTTGATCCCTAACTGAGCTTGACGGGCGGCCCGGAAAGGGCGATCGAGCAGGCCTCGGGCCGTAGGTGGGCGCGGGCGGCCCGCTGAACGTCCTCGGGGGTCACGGCCGCGAACTCCGCGGGGAGTCGTTCCAGGTGATCGGCGGGAAAACCGTGCAGCTCCGCGCTGATGAGATACGACGCGCGACGGGACGCACGCTCGAAGCCCATGGAGAACGAACCGACCAGGTAGCTCTTTGCGACGCCGAGTTCGTCCTCGGGGACCGCCTCGTCCCGGATGGCGTTCATCTCGGTCAGGAACCCGTCGATGGCGGTATTCACGTGCTCGGGACTCGTTCCGATGTAGGCGCGGAACATGCCGGGGAGCAGGCCGGCCGAACCGTGGATGTCAGCGTGGACCGTGTAGGCGAGGCCCATTTGATCGCGCAGCTTCTGCGTGATGCGGTTGGTGAACCCAGGGCCTGTGCCGAGGACGTGGTCCATGACCGCCAGCGGGACGTAGTCCGCGCTGCTGCGCTTGATCCCGAGGTGCCCGAGCGAAACGTGAACCTGATTGCGTTCGCGCTCGAAGCTCGCTCGGCGCGGTTCCAGGGGCGGGAAGGTTGGCTCCACGCGCTCATGGGGCGTCCCTGCTGGGAGCGCCGCGAAGGACTTCTCGGCGTGATCCCTCACCGCGGAGGGATCCACGTCCCCCACGACGGCGATGACCGTTCGCTTGCCGCACCAGTACGCTTCCCGGTGGGCGCGCATGTCGGCCGGAGTGATCTTCGAAGCGGACTCCAGGCTCCCGTAGGCGCTGCGGCCGAGGAAGTGGCTGTCTCCGTAGATGAGCTTCTTGAAGAGAATGCTGCCTTGGGCGCGGGGATCCTCGGCCTCGACGGAGAGTCGAGTCTTCAGCCGGTCGAGGTGGGTGGCGACGCGGGCGCCCGGGTAGTTCGCGCTGACCATGACCTCGCCGAGTACGTCGAGCAGGAGCCCCCAGCTGGAACCTGCCACGGCGCCAGAGAGGCCCATGGCATCCCCTTGAATGGCGCCGCCTTCGGGCTCGAGCAGCATGGCGATGTCTTCGTCTGACTTGGACTCCGTGCCCTGGTCCGCGAAGGCTCCGGCCATGTAGGCGAGCCCTTCCTTGCCGACGGGGTCGAGGCCAGGCCCGCCACGAATGTGAATGCGCACCGCCGTCACGGGGGCGCCCTCGCGTCGATGCACAAGCAGCGTCGCGCCGCAGCTGAGCTCGAAGCGCTCGCGCGGGACGGCAATCTTCGGCACGCTTCGCGTGCCCTGTATGGCGGGAAGGGTCATGGGAGGTGAGCTCTTGGGGGGGGAGGCTGGGCTGCGTTCAGTGATGCCGCGTTCGTCTACGAAGGGGTCGACGCAGCCTTGACGCCCTCGTCCGACTCCGATGGCAGCGACCAGCCGATGATGCGACGGCTCGTGGACAGGAACCGCGCGCAAGTATCGCGGACCATCTCCTTGGTGACTGCGTTGCGACGCTCGGACACCCGCAGCGCGTCGGCCCACTTCAGGTCCGTTGCGTACTCACCGAGGGTCTCAGCCACGTCCGTGATGGTCTCTGACTCGAACGCGTCGCTGGCATCGAGGAGCCTCTTGGCCCGCTGCAGCTCATGGTCGGTCACCAACTCGGTCGAGATGCGCGCGACCTCTTCGTCGATGACGGCTTCGATCGTAGCGGGCTCGACACCCTGCACCGCCTCGGCGTAGATCCAAAACCCGCCCGCCGAGTGGCGCGCGTCGTTGTTGGCGGAGACGCTCGTCGCCAGGCCTTCGTTCACCACGGCGCGACGGTAGAGTCGCGAGAGTTTGCCGCCGGTCAAGATCGTCACGACCACGTCGAAAACGAAGTCGTCGTCTGACCCAAAGACTCCCCCGGGCCAAGCCATGATCATCCGGGAGGCCTGGTCATCCCAGGTGGTGTTGATCCGAATGACACCGGCCAGGGCCGGCTCAGGCTCGCTGGCAAGCTCGTCGCCGGGCCCGAGCTCCGGGTCCGCGATCTTGCCAAAACGCTCTTCGGCCGCTTCCACTGCGCGCTTCGGATCCACATCGCCGGCGATGACCAGCGTGGCGTTCCCGGGTCGGTAGAACCGATCGTAGTGGGCGCGCATGTCGTCCGCGGTCATCGGGATCAGCGTGTCACGGAAACCGATAACGGGGCGCGCGTACGGATGACGTCCGAAGAGCGTCGCCCCCACCTTTTGAGAAAGCGACCGCCACGGATCGTCGAGCCCCATGGAGAGCTCTTCAAGGACGACCTGCTTCTCGGACGCGAACTCCTCTGGGTCGAGCTTGAGGCTCTGCATTCGATCCGCCTCAAGGTCGAGGGCGCGTTCCCAGCGATCGGACGCGAACTCGAACCAGTACGCCGTGTGGTCGGGGGTGGTGAACGCGTTGTTGCTCCCGCCGAGCACGGTGGTCTCCAGGTCGATTGCGCCTTTTGCGAGCGTGTCGGTGCCCTTGAACATCATGTGCTCAAGGAAGTGACTGACGCCCGACATCCGCGGCGTTTCATGACGGCCACCGACGCCGTACCACACCATCACAGCGACGACGGGGTCGAGGTGGCGCTCGGCAACGAGCACCTTCATGCCGTTCGAGAGCTCGCTCTCGTGAACGGTGGCGCCGCAGTAGGTAGGGAGGCTGGTGGACATGTTCGAAACCGGGAGGATGGAGTGAGAGGAGGCTAGCGCCTGCGGGACGAGGAGCGACGGCGTGAGCCGCGGCGGGGGCCGCCACGTGCTCCGCCTCGGGCGGAGCCCCGGCTAGAACCGCGGCTGGAGCCGCGAGCGGAGCCGAAGCTGCGCCCTCCGCTGGAGCCGCGGCGGCGGCCGGCACTGCTGCGTCGTAGCACGCGCCGAGGCCGATCGCCCTCAAGGGGATCCGCGGGCTCGCGGTTCGGTCCGCTGTCGTTCAAGAGCGCCTCCACTTCGTCGCGGCTGAGGGCACGCCAGCGCCCTTCTTTGAGGCCGCGAATCGAGAGCGGGCCGATGCTGGTTCGCGTGAGCGAAAGCACCTTGTAGCCAACCCTCGCGAAGACCCGTCGAACCTCGCGGTTCTTGCCCTCTTGAATGGTGACCTCAAGCGTCGAGCCGTTAGCCGTGCGGCGCTGCACCAGGACGCGGGCGCCCGCGGTCCGGCCCTCTGCGAGGTGCACCCCCTCGCGAATCTTCATGACCGCCTCGTCGGTGATCCGGCCAGGGACTCGGACGAGGTAACGCTTCTCCACGCCGTAACGCGGGTGAGCGATTCGATCGGCGAACTCGCCGTCGCTCGTCATGAGGATGAGCCCCTTTGACTCCTCGTCTAGGCGCCCTACCGAAAAGATACGGCCCTTGTTCGGGTCGGTGATGAGATCGATGACACGCGGCCGGGTCTCGCGCTCCTCGTTCGTGCACACCACGCCGGCCGGCTTGTGCAGCAAGTAGTAGCGGCGCTCGCGGGGATCCGACTGCAGCCGGATGCCGTTGACGTCCACCGTTTGGACCGATGGGTCGATCTTCGTGCCGAGCTCCGTCACCGGCTCTTCGTCCACAAGGACCTTGCCAGACGCGATGAGTTCGTCGCTGCCGCGACGCGATGCGACACCGTTGTCCGCCAGGAACTTGTTCAAGCGAACGAGGTTCTGATCGCGCTTCTCGTCGCGCGCTGATGAGGAGCGCGCGGGCAACCTTTTGCCGCCGACCTGTTTGAGGGGGCTGCGGCCTCTGCCGCGACCTCCACTTCGTCTTCTAACCATGACTAATTGCCTGGGGAGTCCAGGTCTTTAGGCCCGTGCGGGCCGTGCTCGTACGAGCTTGAGCTCACCGTCGGCGTCCACGATCTTCGCGGACTCGAGGTCAGCGGGCAGCACCCAAGCACCGCCCTTCACAAGTGGGTAAATCTCCCCGTCACCGATCTCGATGCGCCCGCTTCCGCTGAGCACCACCAAAACCGTGGGGAGCGCTTCGACCGTCATCTCGACGGGTTCATGCACTTCGAGCACCTCAGCGACGAACTGCTTGCAGTCGGCAAGCGTCGCGACGCGATTGACGGACGGCGAATCCGTGGAGCTACTGCCGTTGGCGCCTGACCTGTCGGAGGGGCAGGGCTTGAACTCCATGGGACCGGGCGGGTCCACTGCGCGCTTGTAGTCGATGGAGTGGAACGACTCTTCGAGGTGAACCTCGCGTGGCTCGCCGTCGATACCGACGCGGCCCCAGTCGTAGACTCGGAAGGTCGTGTCCGAGTTCGTTTGTACTTCGACGATCGCGATGCCAGCACCGATGCTGTGGACTGTGCCGGAGGGCACGTGAACACCGTCGCCGGCGCTCACGGGGTGGCGCTGCAGGAGATCGACCACGTCAGGCGTCGCGGCACCAGCGGCAAACTTCTTGGCGTCGGTTCCCGGCGAGAGTCCGAGGAAAATCTCCGCACGCGGCTCGGCATCCAGGATGTACCAGCACTCGTCCTTCGAGGACCCGCCAAACGTCTTGGCGGCCCGGTCATCGGGATGCACCTGGACCGAGAGGTTGGCCTGGGCGTCCAGGAGCTTGAGGAGCAGGGGAAACGAATCGTCGTCACCGAGGATGGAACCACCCACGAGGGCCTCACGCTCTGAGAGCATGAGTCCCTGGAGCGTGCGTCCGGCGAAGGGACCGTCCGCGACCACGGAGGACTGCTCGCCTCGATCGCTCACGATCCAGACCTCGCCGACGGGCTGCCCCTCTGGCCACTCAGCCGCCCCAGGACCGTCCTGTGGGACGACGTAGGGCTTCAGGGCGTCGCCACCCCACACTTTTGTCACCAGAACGGGGAGGAGGCGGAGTGGGCACTGGATCGACATGGGAAGGTTCTGGTGTGGCAGCCGGGAAGCCTAGCGCTCTTGCTTGCGCATAGGGGCGTATGCTGCTTTATATCGGGCGTAGGAGCCGGAACCTCTACCGCTCCCTACTAGCAATTCCAGCTCCCCATCCCTGCCCTCCCCCCCATGGATATTCTCATCAACCTCATCAGTGGCGCCGTCGGCGGCAACCTCCTCGGCGCTCTCACCAAAGGCAGTGGCCTGATCAAGACGATCATGGGCCTCGTCGGCGGTGGCATCGGCCAGTTCTTCGGCCCCGATATCCTCTCCAAGATCGGTGCCCTCGCCGAGTCTGGCCAGGCTGGTCAGGCCGGCGCATCCGCTGGCCTCGGCGGCATCCTGGCCATGGTGGCGGGCATCTTCACGAAGAAGAAGGGCTAGTCCCGACAGGTCGCTATTTGAGGAGTCGTTCGGCCTCTGCGAGGGCCGTCGGCTCCGCCGCTCCACCGGCGATCATATCGGCGATCTCGGCCACGCGCGGCTCCCCCATCAGGAGCGAAGTCTTCGTGCGCGTACGGCCGTCCTCCACCTCCTTCTTGACCTGCAAGTGCCGCGTTGCGCGCGCTGCGATCGCGGGCAGGTGGGTCACGCAGAGAACCTGATGGTGGTGCCCCAACACTTCTAGGTGCTTGGCCACCTTGGGGCCCAGTCGCCCCCCGACCCCTGCGTCCACTTCGTCGAAGATCAGCGTCGGCGTCGAGCGACGAACCGCGAGGGCGCCCCGGAGCGCCAGCAAGATCCGCGCGGCTTCGCCGCCGGAAGCCACCGCGCGTAGCGGCTGGGCATCTTCGCCCGGGTTAGCCGACAGAAGCAGCTCAACGCTCTCGGTCCCCGACGCCTGAAACCGCAGACGATCGTGCGCCAGTTGATCCGTTGGATCAATCTGTGCTCCGTTTTCTGCGAGACTGGATTCGGTGCCGTGGTGCTGGAGAGCCATCGAGAATTCGGCGCGCTCCAGGCCCAGGTCTTTGAGCCCAGACTCGACCTCCTTCTTGAGCTTCTTCGCAAGCTTGCCCCGCGCTTGGCTGAGTCGCTTGGCCGACTCCGCCATGCTCTGGCGCGCCTTTTGGATCTCAAGCACCAGGGCTTCGCGCGTCGTCCCGCCGCCCTCGATGCCCTCCAATTCGGCCTCTAGCTCCCTTCTGCGGGCTTCCAGGCCCGCTACGTCCGTTCCGTACTTGCGCTCAAGTCGCTCCAAAATCCCCAGTCGTACCTCCGTGGCCTCTAGCCGCGCTGGATCCGCGTCCACGCCGTCCAAGAAGACCGAGAGGCCGCGAGTCGCCTCGTCGAGGAGCAGGCCCGCTTCCCTCATCTGGGACGCAGGCTCCGCGAGATCACTAATCCGCCCGGCCCACTCATCGAGCGAGCGCTCGGCCCGCCCCACCACGTCTAAGGCAGCATCGTCACTCTCAGTCAGCTGATGCAGGAGCGCTCCAAGCTCCGAACCCAATTCGGAAGCGTGACGCAGAACCGATCGCTCCGACCGCAGCGTCTCAGCCTCCGCCGCCGATGGATTCGCCTCAGCGAGCTCCGACGCTTGGAAGCGAATCAGGTCAATGCGCTGCAAGCGTTCGGACTCCTGGGACTCAAGGGCCTGCAGCCGATCGGTGAGCTTGAGCCACTTCAAGCGGCGCTCGCGGTAGCCCGCCAACGTATCGAAGAGCCCCCCGAAGAGGTCGACGAGGCGAAGCTGTTCGGTCGGCTCAAAGAGTCTCTGGTGGTCGTTCTGCCCGTGGATCTCCACGAGCTGCGAAGCGAGCCCCCGCAGCAGCTTTTGGGTCACCGGCCTGTGGTTCACATGGGCCCGACTGCGCCCATCTCGGCCAATGGTTCGGGTCAGGATGAGCTCTAGTTCGTCGCGGTCGTCACGATCTTCTAGGGCCTCAGGCAGGTGCTCCTCCAGCCACGTGGAAATGAGTTCGCCGTACCCCTGGAGAGGGAGAAGGAAGCGCCCCTCCACCCGGGCCCGCTCCGCCCCCTTGCGCACCATGGCCGCCTTGGCACGGCTGCCAATCAAGAGCTCAAGCGCGTCCACCAAGAGGCTCTTGCCGGCCCCGGTCTCCCCGGTCACGGCGTTCAATCCAGGGCCAAACTCCAGGGCGGCCCGTTCAAAGAGGGCGAGGTCTTGCAGGCTGAGTTCAAAAAGCATCGTCGAGGCAAAGATCGCACGAACCCCGAAGAGCCCGCAACAGCAGAACCGAATAAATGCCTAACAAAAGGCTACCTGTTCCCTACCCCACAGAATGCGCGTCGATAGCCGCAGAGCCATTTCGCGGTAGGCAGGATCCGTCTTCAACAGCTTCTCGTGGACCTCGACCCGTCGGGCGACGGTCCAGCGGCTCCAACCCAGGTCTTGGCTCATCTCGACCTCGGTGCGGCCGGACATCCGGCGCACCAAGCCCGACTTCACGATCTCGAGCCACCCGAGCTCACCCCGCTGGACCTGGGTGCACCAGTTTCCTTCCTCCTGGGACAGCTCATCACTGACCCTGATGACGGTCAACGCCGAGGCAGAGGGCAGTTCGCTGCGGCACTCGGGTCGCGCCGCTCCCCCCATCAAGTATTGGACGAGCCATGCCTGCCGAGCTGCCTCGCTCTCGAACTCCTGGTCGAGCGGTTCCAGTGTCCCCACCGCGCGCATGCGGGCCTCGACCAACTGGTCGCTCTCCTGCTCATATTCCCGCGCGCGTCCCACTCCGTACTGGCCCTTAGGCAGCCCTACTACACCGCGGCTCTCGCGTATCACCCACTCCGCCCAGCTTCGATCGAGCCATGCCGGCTCCGTCCCATGGTGAAAGTGGAACGCGCTGCCGTGGCGGTAGTCGATGCTTCGTCCCACCATCCCTGCAGCCTGCGGATTCCGGTCGATGTAGTGCAGGACAGCCGTCCGGTAGGTGACCGTCTTCACGGGCTTAGACCCAAAGCGTGAACGAAACAACGGCCCATCCCGCCCCCGCCGCGGGTTGAAGAGGATCACGAAGGGCCGAAGCAATTCACGCATGGCCACGGCCAACTCCCCATTCGGTGACATGACCAACAAGTGGAAGTGGTTGGTCATCAACACGTAGGCAAACACAACCAACCTCCCAGCCACCACCTGCGCCTCGAGGTGCCGCAAGAACACCCCCCGATCCAAGTCATCCTCAAAAATCGTCCTCCCCCCAGCCCCACGCCCAAAGACGTGATGCCAGACCCCAGGACCGTCCTCTCGATTTCGTCGCGCCATCTCAAGAAGATCGACGACCCAAACACCCCACAGTTACAAGCCCCTCCCACATCCGCAACCAATCACCAACCAACCACCCC
>CALHGQ010000439.1 GCA_938030175.1 uncultured bacterium
AGGCCAGGCAAGACGCTCACCGATACACCGCCGAGGGGGACCACCTCTAGGGTCAGCTCCAGAGGACCCGGTGCGGGGAGCAGCTCGAAGTCCTTCGTCGCGACCCGCGTGCCATCCCCGAGGGTAGCGAAAGCGGTCCACTTCCCCGTCGGCAGGCTCGGCACCTCTGCGCGGTCCCCATCGACCTCCACGAACGGCCACGCCCCCTGCGCGCCGCCGGTCGGAAGAACCGTCAAGGCTTGGATAGAAACCGGCGACCCCGCTTCGACGGCCCGAATCCTCACTGGTCTTGAGCCGCTCCCCGCGCCCGTCATCGTCACCGTCAGAGCATCCCCGTAATCGCTTACGGGAACCGAAGCCACACCGTCAGAGCTTTGGACCGCCGTCACGTAGAGCACACCGGGTCGATCCTTGAGCCCTCTGAGGCAGAAGCGCCCGTCCGCGTCCGTCGCGGCATTCGTCACCTCGCCCTTCGACACATGAACCAAATCGGCGCGTGTGGGGTTCCCGCGCGCGGTGAGGACCTGACCGCGGAGGTCCACCACCCGGTCCAACGACACCGACACAGGCGCCGCACCGATCTCGGGTGGAGCTGAAAACTTGATCTGCGTCGGCGCAAACCCATCGCGTTCGAAGCGAAGTGCGATGGGGAAGCGATCGAGTTCCTCGCGCGGCACTGCCCAACGACCATCCGCCCCCGTCACGGTGACGGAGTGTTCGCTTAGCTCAAGCGCCCCACGGAAGTCGTACGAGACGGACACGCCGTCTAAGGATCGCCCCGCCGAGTCAACCACCACTCCCCCCAGCGACAACGCATCAAGCGAGCGCAGCACGAGCACAATCTCCTCCTCCACCTCGTAGTTCGGACCCAGCTCCACGCGCCGACGCGAGTCCGCATAGCCCGGGGCCCACGCCACCATGGCCCCCAGCCGACTCGGAGGCATCCATTCCGTGACGTAGCCTGGTAGCGAGACCCGGCCGTCAGTGTCCGTCGTCGCACCGAAGAGATGCCGGTAAGGGCGGGCCTCGTAGAACCCACGCGCAAGCGTCAACGCCGGGTCGTGAACGAACAGCCCCGTGAGCATGCTGAGCGCGGCGACCTCCGCCCCCACCACAGGGCGCCCCTCCTCGTCCACGACCCGCGCCTCCAGCGTGGTGCACCGCTGGAGCTCGAATTCGACGCGCGCCGAACCTGAGCTGGAGAGATCCAGCTCGAAGATGCCCGCGAGGCCGGGAGCGCGGGCGTAGAGCAGTGGAGTCTCGTCGTCCACAATGGATGCCTCGGGCCGTGGCACACGTCCCGCGCTGTCGCTGATGGCGAAGGGGACGAGTGGCTTGGTGGGCAGCTCCAGGTCCGGGGAGGTCCGAAGCGCAAAAACCTCCGCCCCGGCGCCGACGCTCCGGCCACTGGGGTCGATCAGCTGAATGGCGCCGCTACCATCCGCGGTGGATGCACCCTGGGATGCGAGTGGCTCCGCCGCGCCGGTCGCCCCGCGAAGGGCGCCTGAGTCCGTGGCCGACGCATCCACGCGGTCATTCTCCGGACCTCGCGCTTCGACCAGAGCCTCCCCGCCGCGCGAAGTATCTCCGCCTGAGGGTCGTTCCATCGCGGCCACTCGGTCCTCTTCCGGAGCCGCGCCTCCCCGCAGCACCGCCCAAGTCCCGCCGGCCACAAGCACCCCCACTCCGAGGGCGGACGCGCCGTAGACCAAGGCAGGCGGAACGGACGCGGCGGATGCCGGCACGCGCCAAGAGCCACTCCGCAAAGCGGCCTCAAGGGACGAGCGCACAGACGCGGTGCCCCTGCTGCGAGACACAAGCATTCCGGCCACCCCGAGCAA
Source organism: uncultured bacterium (assembly GCA_938030175.1). Taxonomy (GTDB): domain Bacteria; phylum Planctomycetota; class UBA1135; order UBA1135; genus Saltatorellus. Next base: position 1,842 of record CALHGQ010000439.1, read on the forward strand.
GGTCGCCTTCGGCAGCAGTCGTCGGAACTTGCGGAGGCCGCGGTAAAGCCTCACCGAGATCACGTTGGAAGAGACGCCCATGCGCGGCGCGAGGTCCGCCGGGCTCAGCCCATCCACCAGCGTGCCCTGCAGAACGCCACGGTGCTTCGGACCCACTTTCGCCAGCGCCGTCTTCACCCGCGCCTGCAGCTCGTCGGCCTCCAATGCTTCGCGGGGTCCCGGACTTGAGTCCGCTTCCGCCTGTGCAGCGTCCACACCAAGCGTCTTCAGCATCTTGCTGTACCGCCGGCGCTCGGATTGGATCTGGCGCTCCATGATCCCGCCGACCCAGGGCAGGAAAAGCCGATCCTGGTCAAAGTCATCGGCGCGGCGCAGCACCGTCAAGAACGTCTCTTGTAGCGCATCCTCCGCGCCGGCGACGTCGAGCCGCCCACGTCGCGCTCGCTGCAGCAGCTCGGGCGCAACGAGATCGAATACTTCCCCGAGAAGCTCCTCACTGCGGTCAGTGAGGAAGCGCTTGAAGAGCTCTTCAACGGCTCTTGTGTCAGTCATGGCAACCCTGGGGACGGCTTCGGCGAGATTCTAAGGGAATCACCCAACCAAGGGCCGAGGCCAGCGCGACAAAACCGGGCGCTGCCCAGTGCAACAAGGCGCGGCACAGAGCGGCACCGCGCCACCGATGAGCCCGGAGAGGCTCGACCTCAGCGCTTCTGTGTCAGGCGACGAAATCGCTCTTCGCCGCGGAGACTCTCAAGATCCGGATCCCCGGCGGCCCACTCCCGTTGCCGGTTCGCCGACTCCACCGAACCGTGGTTCTGCGTGAGCTCCGCCTCGAGGTAGTCGAGGGCACGCGATGTGTCACCGAGAAGCGCGTGGGTGCACGCAAGGTTGTACCAGGTACCCGGTCCGGGACGAATCGACCGAAGGAGCGAGCGCGACTCCGCTTCCTGACCGGAGCGCGCGCGGTAGCAGGCCATTAGCACCTGCATGAATTCGTCCTGCCTCAGCTCGTAGGCGCGCTCGTAGTATCCGAGCGCCTTGTCTTTGTCGAGCAGCCGGACGTTCGCGTTGACCGCAAGACTGACCAGCGCCGTGGAGCGCATGGAACGGAAGCCCGCGAGGTCACTGACCGTTGCGCCGCGGCCAGAGAGATCGCGCTCGATGTCTTCGATGCGCTCCACCGCACGCATCAGGACCCGCTCGGCCTCCTCACCGCGCCCTTCATCGGTGTACGCACTTCCGGCGAGCAGCTGCGCACGCACGACCCGCTCGTGACCAACGACGAACCACCAGTTCGAGATACCGCGCTGGGTGATGTCCGCCTCTAGCCGCGTCGCGATCGTGCGTGCTTCGACGCCGCGCCCTTCCTCTTTCAGGTCTTGTGCGTGCCACAGCGCCGCGCTACCTGGGATGCGAAGGTCCCGCAGCCACTTGTCGTCTGCGCTACGGCTCGCTTCGTCCGCGGCTTGGCGCGCGGCGAACTTGCGGCGCTGGAGTGTCTCTAGAGCCTGGATCTCGGGCTCTGGAACGATGCCGAAGGCCCGTTCCTGCGCTCGCCGCACGAGGCGTGTCGCCTCGGTGATTTCGTCGTCGATCCCGCTCAGGCGTGAAGAACGGATGCGCTCCAGGTAGAGCCGCCGCGCGGGGTCCTCCAAGGGCTGGGTCAGTCGTCCGGTGACTTCCTTCGGCCCGACGGGTTCCAGCAGCTCGAACCCCGGCAATTCGCCCGGCGCAACGCTTGCTAGGACCCGCCCCAGCTCACCTTGAAGCTCGACGATACTCGCCCGGTCGAGCGGTTGCTGCGGCGCTCCGGCCGTCGGGGACTGTCCCGCTCGCGGGGCGAATCCGCGTCGACCAAAGAGCAACTGATAGACGGACATGTCGCTGGCGAGCAGCGCATCCCATCCGGTCATGACGTCCCCTCGGATCTCCGCGTAGACCGCCTGGGCCTCCAAGTGTCGCTCGTGGGCAGCGCGCGCCCGCGATAGCGCCAGGTTGACGCGCGCCTCACCGGAGTTGCGCTCGGCCACGAGTACGGCAAGCGTTCGCGCGACCTCGAGGACGGCCCGCTGGTGCAGCAGATCGACGTGCACGAGTCGTTCGGATTCCGCCTGGAGGTCGCGGCGCTCCGAAAGCGCCGCGTCCAGGGCGTTGGCTGCGAGCTGGAGGCTCGACTCCGCGGGCCGAACGCGCCCAAGCGCCAGCTGGGCCAGGCCCGAGAGGTAGTGCCCGCGGAACACCCAAAGCTGCGACTCGTAAAGATCGAGGCGCACTTCACCGCCAAGCTGCAAGCGGCTAGCGCTCGCAAGGGTCCTCGCGGCTCGCAGCGCAGCCACAGCGTCCCCTTCGGCGCTGAGCGCGATGCGCGCGGTTTGATAGAGCACAACCTCGCGGGCGATCCCCAGCTTGGCAAGGCGCTGGAGCAGTGCGGCGGCTCGTCCCTGGACCTCGGAATTCGCCAAGCGGTCGAGCGCTTCTTGGAACGCGACGCCCGCCGCGCGGCGGACCACGACCTCCGGCGCCTTCAGGCCGACCACGAGCGGAACGAGGTCGATCGTCTTGAGCTCCTCCGCGTCCGCGAGCCAGCGGCCGTAGCGCGGCAGCAGCACCGCCATCACTTGGGCATCGGGTACGGGTCCCCCATCACCACTGGTTCCGTAGAGCCCGCCACCCACAAGACGCCTGACTAGGCGAACGGTGGCCGGTGCTCCAGCGGGCGCGGCGACGAGCGCTTCGGCGGCCGCCATGCGGACGTCTTGATTCCCTTCTGCAACAAGCAGGCTCGCGATGCGCTCGGCGGCGTCCCGATCGCCGATGCGCCCGAGCGCTTCGAGCGCGGCTGCCTTCAGGTCCGGGCTCACCGTCCCGTCGGATACGACCGCGCCGAGGGCCCGGATCCGCTCAGGGTTGACGGTCGTGCCAAGGTCAGGACGCGCCATGAACCCAATGGCCATGCGCTGAATCACGGCGTCTCGATCTTGAAGAAGCGCGGTGGACTCCAGGATCAGGGCGGCGTCGATGAGCAGACTTTCGGTGATCGAGCGCGCGAGGTCGCGGCGCTCCTGGACCCCGACGACGGCGCCATTCTCAAGGAGGCGCGCCAGGTCCCCTCGGGGATTGCCGGCGGCTTCAGCCCCGGCGGCGGCCTCCTGGACACGCGGCCCGGGTCCAGCCGCCGCGGGGGCGGAGAGGAGCGTGAAGCCAGCGACGGGCAGCAGCAGGACTCGAAACGTGGGGAGCAACATGGTGGAACGAGCCGAGATCATGGGCCATCGGTCCCAGGATCGGAGTCCTCCGACGGGATCAGGCCCAACTTCTTCTGCCGATAGCTGAACGCCTTGCGCGACAATCCGACGCACCTCGCCGCCGCAGACACGTTGCCCTTTTCCTGGGCGAGGGCCGCCGAGAGGATCGCAGACTCCATCTCTTCGAGACCGACGCCGGCGCTCAGGGCCTCGCGGGCGATCTCCTCGGCGCGTCCCATCAACCCTTCCGAGAGAAAGGCCACCTCGTCCGCCGTGATTGGGTCCTGCGAGACCCCCAGCACGAGGATCCGCTCGATCGCGTTCTCAAGCTCCCGGAAGTTCCCTGGCCACGGGTGCGCGGCGAGGGCTGCGAGGGCTTCCGGCGAAAATTCCCGAACGGGCACCGATGCCCGATCCGCCACACCCTGAATCAGCCCCTGGCAAGCGGCGAGGAAGCCCGGGCCCTGGGTGCGCGTTCGGAGGGGGGGCACCTCCATGGGCACCACGGCGAGCCGGTAGTAGAGGTCTTCACGGAACTGCCCGTCCTCCACCGCTTGGCGCAGGTCCTTGGCTGTGGTCGCCATCACTTGGACATCGACCTCGTGGAAAGCCTCCGAGCCCAGGGGTTCAACGACTCTCTCCTGGAGGACTCGGAGCAGCTTGACCTGGAGGTCCAGCTCGAGGGTTTCAATGGCCTCCAGAACGATCGTGCCCCCGCTAGCCCGTAGAAATCGCCCCTCCCGAGCGCCTACGGCCCCTGTGAAGGCCCCTGCCTCGTGGCCGAACAGCTCTCCCTCCAGAAGCGTCGAAGCGAGGCCGGCTAGATGAACCGTGACGAAGGGGCCGTCGCGCCTTGCCGAGAGCTCGTGGAATCGTCGGGCGGCCCGACTCTTTCCGGTGCCACTCTCGCCCGTCAGAAGGACGGTGGCAGGCACGGACCCCTCCGACGGCGCGGGGACGGCCGCCGCGACCCGACTCAGCCTGGCCTCAAACTCCTCCCAATGCCCGGGCCCATTGGCTTCGGGGTCGGTCGTTGGGCGATCAGTCATCGTAGGCGGAACTTGGGAGCTGACTCAGACGGCGGAGGGAGCTGGCGAAACCGGTGATTCGAGGGCTCCGGGGACCCAGATCTGTGCCCTCCGCCGGATCGAGGCCCAGGGAACGGAGGGAGCGAGTTTGACCTAATCGTACGACACGCCTAGATCGGGGTCATCTGAGGTTGACTAGCCAGTGAACCCGACTCAGACTACGCGGCGAACACTGACCCGACAAACACTCCTGGACACTGCGTTTCGAGAAGCTCCTGGCCCTCCAATTGAGGGTCAAAGCCGATCTGCGCCGATGGAAGGAGCGGGGACCCTCCCCCGCTCCTTTTCTATTGCCCAATCCGTGAGCCATGAATCCCGACCAACTTCTCCAGACAATCGACGCGCTCCACGCGATGAAGAACATCCCGCGTGAGGTGATCTTCCGCGCGTTGGAGGAATCGATGGCGGCCGCTGTGCGCAAGCGCTTCGGCGAAGGGGAGGACCTTGTCTGCACCATCAGCCGCGAAAGCGGCGAGGTGACCATCGAGGACGACGAAGGGGTGTACGAGTTCGAAATGAGCGAACTCGGCCGAATCGTCGCTCAAACGGTCAAGCAGGGCTTCACCCAGCGCGTTCGCGAAGCCGAGCGTGACGTCTTCTACGACAAGTACGAAGAGCGCGTGGGCCAGCTCATCTCCGGTGAGGTGCAGCGCTACGAAGGCCAGGACCTGGTGATCAGCCTCGGCGACGTCGAGGCCTACCTGACCCGCGAAGATCGAGTTCGCGGTGAGACTTACGCGCCGGGCGACCGGACGCGCGTCATCATCGTCGAGGTCCGCAAGGAAGGCAGCCGCGTCAAGATCTTCGTGAGCCGCACCCACCCCGACCTCGTGCGCCGGCTCTTCGAGCTGGAAGTGCCCGAGATCGCGGACCAGATCATCGAGATCAAGCGCGTCGTGCGCGAGCCTGGCTATCGCACCAAGATGGCCGTGCTTTCGAGCGACCCGAAGATCGACGCGATCGGCGCATGCGTCGGCGTGCGTGGATCGCGCATCAAGGCGGTGATCGACGAGCTGCGCGGCGAGCGCATCGACATCATCCGCTGGAGCGACTCACTGGAGACGCTCGTGATGAACGGCCTCGGCCCCGCCAAGATTCACCTCGACAACATCTACCCGAACATCGAGCGCCACTCGGTGACGGTCTTGGTGGACGAGGAACAACAGTCGCTGGCCATCGGCAAGCGCGGACAGAACGTCCGCCTCGCGAGCCGACTCTGCGGCTGGGACATCGACATCAAGACGCGGGAAGAGTTCTTCAAGGACTCCGAAGCCGAAGCTGCTGGCAACGCCGAGCGCGAGAGCGCTGCGGACGCCGCTGAGCTCGAAGACGCCGAGGAAGTCGCGAGCGAGGCCACCGCAGCCGACGAGATCCCCACGGCAGAAAGCGCGGCGGACTCCCACGCGGAAGCCTCCCACGCGGAAGCATCGACCGAAACATCGACCGAGAGCACGGCAGCCGACGACACCCCAGAGGCCGCAGCGGGCTGAACGGACTTCGCCGAGTCGGATCACACCAAAACACACTCCCCTTTGAATTTCACTGAACTGTCTTCTGGGACGTTTCGTCCCTTGGAGTCAGCAAGGTCTCACAGGAACTATTCGTGACAGTTTTCTCCCATGCAGGTTGAGGTCACTGAGTCGGGCAACTTCGCCCGCCCCGGTCGTCCCTACAGCCAAGAATCCCCTCGCTTGAGCCTCATCAGCCCAAGCCCCACTAACACAACTCCCGCGCCGCCCATCGGCGCACTCCCGTCTTAGCCGCCCCGACACTCAACTGTCGCGGGGCTGAAACGGATTCCAATCAGCCCCCCGGTGCCTTCAATCGAAGGAGCCTGTCCCCTCCTCCGCCGATATGGCGCTTGCGGGATCGAGCTCCAGAGCGCACCCAGCACAGCCAAGACAAGGAAGTTTGAGCGACAAGGTACGCATCCACGATCTCGCGAAGCAGTACGGCATGTCAGGTAAGGACCTGGCATCGAAGCTGCGCGACTTCGGATTCAGCAAGGCGAAGAGCCACATGTCCGCACTGGACCAGTTCGAACTGGTTCAAGCCCAGGGATTGTTAGAAGCGAACGGCATCATGCCGGCCGCCCCCGTGGTGGCCGAAGATAGCGGCGAAGACGACGGCGGCGGCCTGCGCGTCAAGAAGCGCAAGAAGCCCAAGACCGAGAACGAGGATCTCGTCAGCGGCATGCCGGGCATCAAGCGGCGCAAGAAGCCTGCCGCTGCTCCTGCCGCCGGTCCCACAGCCGGCCCCAGCGCAGGCACGGCGCCCCCGGTGGCGCCTGCTCCGGCACCCGTGGCGGAAACGCCGACGGTCGCCGAGCCGGTCGCCGTCAGCGAAGCTGCGTCCATGGAAGCGGCTGCGGCAGCGGCCGCCGCTGTCACGCCCCCTGCTGTGACGCCCCCCACCCCGGTGGTCGAGCCCCCGGCACCCGAGCCGGAGGTCGTCGTACCCACGGCGCCAGAGCAGCCCGCAGCCGAGGTCCCGACCCCGGAGGCCGCTGCGAAGGCCCCGGCCGCCGAGCCCCCCGCCGGAGGGGCGCCGACGGTGGACGACGCTGCGGCCCTCGAAGCCGCCAAGGCACAAGAGGCAGCCGCTGCCCGAGAGGCCGAGGCAGCAAAAGCCGCCGCTAAAGAGGCGGCAGCCGAAGCCGCAGCGGAAGCAGCCGCCACCGCGGCCGCAGCCTCCGCCGCTCGGGCCGAAGCCATTCAGGCCGAGAACGAGATGAGCCCGATCCAGCGCTCCATCGCCAAGAAGAAGCGTGAGGCTGCGGAAGCGGCCGCCGCGCCTCCGGCGCCGGAGCCCGTGGCCGAGCCCGCAGCAGACGCTGATGCCGCGCCCGCCGCGGATGCGCCCAGCGCCCAGCCCGCAGCTGCGGAAGCCAGCGCCGACGCGCCAGCAGCCGACGCCAAGGATGGCGACGCCAAGGCAGCCGGAGGCAAGGAAGAAGAAGCGGGCGACGGCAAAGGTGCACGCCGCGGCAACGTCGTGGGATTCATCGATCCGTCGAGCTTCGCGCAAAGCACACCCGCCCGACGCAGGCCCGACTCACGCCGTATCCAAGGCCGTGACGACGCCACCCCGGACGTGCGCCCGACCTTTGGTCGTGACCGTGGACGTTCCCAGACCCCATCGGGCCCGCGCGGCAAGATGACGGCCGCCGAGCTTCGCGAGCGCGAGCAGGGCCGCTTCCTGCGTCGCAACCGCGCCGCAGGTGGCCCCCCGGGCCGTCGCAGCAACGGCCCTGGTGGACGTGGCGGCTCGCGGGATACCGTGACGCTCTCGCCGTACTCCGGCCAAAAGGTGACGATCGACGAGCCGATCACGATCACGAAGCTCAGCGACGCCATGTCCCTGAAGAGCAGCGTGGTGCAAAAGCGCGCGCTGGAACGGCAGTACGGCATGTTCACGGTCAACCAGACCCTCGACACCGACACCGCGACGCTCCTTGCGTCCGAGTTCGACGTCGAGCTGGACGTCCGGGCAGAGGTCACGGCCGAGCAGCAGCTCATCGAAGAGGTGGCCAAGAAGCGGAGCGAGATCGAAGAGGAGAACCTCAGCGCTCGCGCCCCCACCGTCGCCTTCCTCGGTCACGTCGACCACGGCAAGACGACACTCATCGACAAGATTCGCGAGTCGAAGGTCGCCGACAAGGAGTCGGGTGGCATCACGCAGCACATCGGTGCCTACCAGGTCCAGACGAAAAAAGGCCACTCGGTCACGATCGTCGACACGCCTGGTCACGAGGCGTTCACCGCCATGCGCGCCCGAGGCGCCAAGGCCGTGGACATCGTCGTGCTTGTGGTCGCAGGTGATGACGGCGTGAAGCCCAGCACCATCGAGGCCATCAACCACGCGAAGATCGCTGAGACCCCCATCGTGGTGGCGATCAACAAGAAGGACCGCGCGGAGTTCAACGCGAACACCGTCATCCAGCAGCTCATGGGCCAAGAGCTTGTGCCCGAGCAGTACGGCGGCTCCACCGCGATGTTCGAAACGTCCGGCATGACGGGCGAAGGCATCGAGGAGCTCCTCGAGCACATCTTCCTGATGGGCGAGATGGAGCTGGGCCTGAAGGCTCACTCGGAAGGCCCCGCCAGCGGCGTGGTACTGGAAGCCGAGATCCAGCAGGGTCGCGGCATCGTGGCCCACCTCCTCGTCCAGGACGGCACGCTGCAGCGCGGCGACGTCATCCTCGCCGGCGAGGGCTACGGCAAGGTGCGTCAGCTCCTTGACGACCGCGGCAAGACGCTGACGGTCGCGGGTCCCTCGACGCCGGTCTCCGTGACCGGTCTCGACGCCCTGCCGGGTGTTGGCCAGCCCTTCCACGTGATCGATACCCTGGCCCAGGCCAAGGAGATCGCCCAGGAGCGTGAGCGCAGCAACCGCGCCATGATGCTCGCCTCGAAGCGCGAGCCGAGCCGCGAGCTGGAGGCCATCCTCGGATCGGCCCCCAAGACCGAGCGCGAGACGATCAACGTCATCGTGCGTACGGACGTTCAAGGTTCCGCCGAAGTGCTCCGCCAGGAGATCGAGTCCCTCGAGCACGACGAAGTGCAGGTCAAGCTCATCCACTCTGGCGTCGGCCCGATTACGGAGAGCGACGTGGACCTCGCGTCGACCTCCGATGCGATCCTGATCGCGTTCCAGGTTTCGGTCAACCCGAAGGCTCGCCAAGAGGCCGAGCGTAAGGGCCTGACCGTTCGCCGCTACAGCGTGCTTTACGAAGTGCTCGACGACCTCCGCCGCGTCATGGAAGGCGCGCTGAAGCCCGAGTACCTCGAAGAGATCACCGGTCACGTCGAGATCCGCCGACTGTTCAAGTCGTCGAAGATCGGCCTCATCGCCGGTTGTATCGTGCTCGACGGAACGATCAAGCGGAACAGCAAGTGCCGCTTGCTCCGGGACGGAAGCGTGGTCTACACGGGCGCCATCGGCTCACTCCGCCGCGAGAAGGACGAGGCGAACGAAGTTCGCTCGGGCTTCGAGTGTGGCATCGTGCTGCGGGACTTCCGCGACATTCGCGAAGGCGACGTCGTGGAGACCTACCGCATGAAGGAGATCAAGCGGACGCTCTAAGCGTTCGCTCTCCGCGGCCCCTCCCATGGCAAACCCAAGGACCGTCGCTCGGTTGGAAGTGCAGATTCAGCGCCGCTTGGCGCACTGCCTCCAATTCGAGCTCGCTGACCCACGCGGGGCGTTCATCACGATCGTCCGCGTGGAGCTCAACTCAGACCTGAGCGTCGCAAAGGCCTACTACTCCGTCCTCGGCTCCGAGACCGAGCGCTCCAAGGCAGCCCACATGCTGGAGCACGCGAACGGTTTCACCCGCAGGCAGATGGGCACCGTGCTACGCACAAAGTCCATCCCGGCCCTGAAGTGGATCTACGACGACACCGTCGCGAGCGCCGAAGCCATGGAAGAGCTCATCGAGAAGACGAAGCGGCGCGACGCTGAAATCCGCGATGGCGGAGCTAGCGGCGGCGGAACGGAGCCAGGTTCGGAAGCTCCGCTGGAGGAAGACTAGGGGCACCCCGTCCCCGTAGTCCTCCCGCAAGCGGCGCCCAGCCGAGCCGCCCAGCCGAGCCGCCCCGCCGAGCCGCCCCGCCGAGCTTCTGGGGCCTCGACCGCTACTTTCGTCGCCAGACAACCCCGTTCGGGGTGTCCTGCAGCTCGATGCCCATGGCCGTCAGCGCATCCCGCGCGGCGTCAGCCGCCGACCAGTCCTTCGCTTCCTTCGCGGCGTTCCGCGCCGCGATCAGCGCTTCGACTTCGCCATCTGCGGTCTGCTTGTCGACCTCGATGAAGCCGAAGACCTCGTTCGCGCGACGGTAGAACGCTAGCGCGTCTTGGGCGACCGCTTCCCCCACTTGCCCCTCCAAGAGCGGCTTGCGCAGCCCTTCGAGGGCGGCCAGCGCCACGGGCGCGTTCAGGTCGTCGTTCATCCCCTCTTCGAAGCCGGAAATCGTCTTCGCGAGAACGTCGCGCCCGGCCTCCGCATCCGCAGCCGCCGCACCGCCGTCCAGAAGCCGGTGCAGGAGCACCGCCACCTCGTCAAGGTTCTCAAGACGAGCACGGATCTCGTCCATGATCGCCCAGGTGAAGTTGATCTGCGTTCGGTAGTGGCCGCGCAGGAGCGCGAAGCGCAGGTGCCGTGCCTCAAAACCGCGGCCCTCCACGTCGGGCAACGTGTACACGTTGCCGAGGCTCTTGCTCATCTTGCCGCCGTCGACCTGGAGGAACTTGGCGTGCATCCAGACGTTCGCCAGCGGAACTCCGTTGGCGCAGGCGCTCTGGGCGATCTCGCACTCGTGGTGCGGGAAGACGTTGTCTTCGCCCCCGGTGTGGATGTCGATCTGATCGCCCAGCAACGCCTTGGCCATGGCCGAGCACTCGATATGCCAACCGGGGAATCCGTCGGGCCCGAACACGGTCTCCCACTTCATCAGGTGGGCTTCGTCGCTCTTCCAAAGGGCGAAGTCCGCAGGGTGCCGCTTCTCTTGGTTGACCTCGACGCGACTGCCGGCCACAAGGTCCTCCACCCGGTTCCCCGAGAGGCGGCCGTACGCCGGATACGTCGACACGTCGAAGTAGACGTTGCCGCCAACGCGATAGGCATGGCCCGCCTCGATGAGCTTCTCCACCATCACGACCATCTCGTCGATGTACTCGGTGGCACGCGGGCGGGCGAGGGGCTCGCGCACGCCAAGGGCCTTCATGTCCTCGAGGAACATGTCGGTGTAGCCGCGGGTAATCTCGAAGGGATCGCGCTGCTCCCTGCGCGCCTGGGCCTCCACCTTGTCGTCGCCGTCACTGTCGGCCACATCATCGTCCGTGAGGTGTCCCACGTCGGTGATGTTCATGACCTGCTGAACCTCAAGCCCGAGGTACTCCAGCCAGCGACGCAGCAGATCAGCGAAGAGAAAGCTCCGATAATTTCCGATGTGGGGACGACCGTAGACGGTGGGCCCGCAGTTGTAAACGCGCGCAACTCCTGCCTCCATCGGCTCGAAGGGCACCTTCTCTTTGGTGAGCGTGTTGTAGACGTGGAAGGTCACGGGCAAGTGGTTCGTTCGAGTCCGGGGGGTCGTAGAATGCGCGGGGCGCCCATACGTTACTGGGCGAGAGAGCCGATGACCCCGCCTAGTCATGCACTTGGTTCGAAAGGACCGGAATCCGCCGAGCGGAAGGGTCCAGAAGTCCGCCTGATCTGTCCCCTGGGCGTCGGCCGGACGGGCCGAGTCTGGCGAGGCGTCCTCGAGGCCCCGTGGGCGTCCGACGGGGGTCCGATGGAGGCGGGGACCGAGGTCGCGGTCAAGATCCTGCACGCGAGCCTCCTCGTGGATCCCGATGCAAGAGAGACGTTCTCCTTCGAGCGGGAGGCGTCCAGGTCGGTTCACCACCCCTCGCTCGCGCGGAGTCGCTACCTCTCTCCCACCGGCCCCACGCCGCCGATGCAGTCTGGCGCCACGGAGGCGCTCGGGGATCTGTCGGGTTCCAAGGAGCTCCTTGAGGACGCCGACGCGCCCCGTCCCTGGCTCATGCTGGACCTGATCCCGGGGGCCTCGCTGGAGGAGACGCTACTCGTCGAGCGCGAACTCCCCGAGCCCCGGGTCCGCTCCATCGGCGCCTCCATCGCACGCGCCATGGCGGCACTCCACGCCGCCGGCTGGACCCACGGCGACATCAAACCGGACAACATTCGCCTCGATAGCCAGGGCAAGGCGATCCTCATGGACTTGGGCTTCGCGCGCCGGATCGGAACGACGCGAGCGCCCCTCGGCACGCCCGGCTACCTCGCGCAAGAGCGCGCCACCGGCGGGCCGCCGCGCACGGCCGCCGATCTCTTCGCCCTCGGCGTCACCCTCTATGAGATCCTCACCGGTGGGCACCCGGCGGGGAAGCTCGACGGAGGAGACGTGGACCCAGAGGCGGATCCACTGGTCGCAGCCAGGTTGCTGGCACTTCGACGGGGCCAGGTCCGACCGCCCTCCGACGTGACGCCCCGGGTCTCCCCCCTGCTCGACTCCCTCGTGCGGCGACTCCTGAGCCCCAGCCCCGGCGCACGTCCCACCGCGTCCGAGGTGGCAACGATCCTCGAGGAGGGCGAGGGCGGCGCGTGGTGGCGGTCCCGTATCACCTTCGACGCGGGCGTGCGCCGCGACACGGTCGCCTGGTCCGGGCGGCACGGAGTACCGATGGTCGGGCGCGACGACGAACTTCGCTCCCTGAACGAAGCGTGGCTCGAAGCTAGAGAAAACGGCCTCTCCGTCCTTCTGAGCGGAGAACAGGGCTCGGGCAAGTCGCGGCTCATCGCTGAGTTCGCCCACGGTGTACGACTCGTCGGCAGCGAGCCACCGCTCTACCTCTACGCGCGCTGCGACTCCGTCGGCGACGGCCGGCCTGCGGCGCCGCTGATCTCGCTGCTGCGACGCTGGCTCCACCTGCCCTCCCCGAACGTGCCGGGCCATCGGGCGAAGGCGCTCCTCGAGAAGATGCTTCCGCCGGACACCGCGCGCTCGCTCCTGGCGGCTCTCCAGCCGGGCGCCCAAGACGCGCCGGCCAGCGACATCGCCGAGTCGGTGGCGCTGGCCGAGTGGCTCCGGGCCCTCGGGCACGAAGGCCCCACCATCATCTTCCTGGACGACATCAACTTCGCCGGCAACGCCACCCTCAGCGCGCTGACCCGAGTCGCGAGGGAGCTGGACGGATCAAAGATGCTGCTGATCGTCGGTCTTCGCGAGCGAGCCGACATCAGCCACCCGGCCGAATTCGCCGAGCTGCGTAACCGTCTGGCCGGGAAGGCTCGCCGGGTGCACCTCGGCCCCCTCGATGAAGCGTCGCTCCTCGCGCTGGTGGAGCACACGTTCCACCACTCGGTCCCTCGCCTGCGCCTCGCGCGCACGCTGCTCAACCGGACGGGCGGTCTCCCCGGCAGCATCGGAGAACTCCTGCGCCTGGGCCACCAGCGGGGTTGGACACGCCCCGCGCCGGCCCCCGGCCGTGGACTCCAGCTCCTCATCGCGCCCGACGAACTGCCACGCCCCGAGGGGGTGCGGAAAGCCGTCGCTAGGCGCCTCGATGACCTCGATCCCAGGGCGCGCGTCTGGCTAGAACGCGTGGCGATGGTCGGCTCGCGAATCGAGTCGGAGCTCTTGGCCTACGCGTGGCCCAAGACGCCCCCCGCCGACCGCGACGGCGCCATCGCGGGCCTCGTGCGCGCCGGTTGGCTCGTGCCCGCGGGCAGCCGCTATCGGTTCGCCCATCCCGTCGACCGGGAGGAAACGCTTGCGCGCATGCCCAGTCACAGGGAGCGCCGCTGTCACGCGGCGCTTAGCTGCGCCCTCGCCGCCCAAGAGAGCGCGGCGCAATTGCGCCCCAGCTACAGGCGTGCGTTTCACCTGCGCGGCGCCGAGCTGAACGACGAACTACTGGCGATCCTGCCCCAGCTCCTCGACGACCTGCGGGACAGCGGTCACCCCTACCGCCGCGCGACGGTCGCAGGTTGGGGCCTCGAAGCCATGGACAGCGGCGCCAAAGCCAAGGCCCCCATGCGCCTTCGCCGCCGCCTCCTCGAGGAGCTAGCTGAAGCCGCCGATCGCCTCGGCGAGCGCGAAGATCAGCGAGCTGCGCTCGAGGAGCTGGCCCGTCTCGACATCGACGTCGAGGTCGACCCCCAGGGCGCGGGCCGCGTATACCTGCTACACGCACGGCACGCCGTCAGCGGCGGGCAGTTTGGTCTCGCCCGCGGGTTTGCGCGGAACGCCCGCCAACTCATGGAGCGCGTCAGCGAAGCGGGGCTCACGGAAGACGACGCTCTGCAGCTCCGCTTCGACCGCGCAGAGATCGAACGAATCGCCGCCAAGATCGAGACCGAGCACAGCGAGTTTCGACGGGCGTCGAAGCACGCGGCCCGCGCGTTGGAGCTCGCGCCAGACCCCGCGTCGCGATCGGAGGCCCACATTCTTCACGCGGAGATCGAGATCCACAACGGCAGCGTCGACTCGGCCCTGCGGAGACTCAGCTCGGCTCGTCGGGAGATGCGCAGCGTGGAAGGCGACCTGCGGGCGCGGGGAACACGCGCCGCGATCAGCCTCGTGTCGGGTCGCGCATGGCGACTTGTGGGCCGTCCCCTGCGCGCGCAGCGGGCGCTCGAGCGAGCCGCCGAGCTCGCCGTCCAAGCCGGAGAAGGACGCATCGAAGTGGAGGTCGCCGCGCGCACGGGAAGGCTCTTGGCCGATACCCAGCGCGAGCGCGAGGCGGAGCTCATCCTGCGCGACGCGCTATTCACCGCACGACGAATTGAAGACAAGCGGGGCGAGGCGCTGGCCGCCCTGTTCCTCGGCATCTTGCTGGGCGAGAAAGGGGAGACCGGCGCCGACGACCTCGTGCGCCGCGCCACGGCGCTCAGTGAAGAACTCGGACAAGGGCGCATCGAGGCGGTGTCCGCGGCGATCGAAGCCCGCATCGCCTTCGGCTGCGATCAGTTGGACCTAGCGCTGGCCCGTTCGGGACACGGATGGGATCTCGTCCTTCGCCACGGAGCGGAACTCCCCGACCGGATCGTCGTTGGCGGAACGCGGGCCCTGACCCTGCGGCTCGCCGGCCGCCACCTCGAGGCCGACAGGCTCGTCAAGGCCATAGAGAAGCGCATCGACTCGGATAACGCCTCGCTGGACACGGCCATCATGCGCCAGCGCCACCGCCGGTGGACCGTCTCGCTCCTAGCGAGCACGCTCGACACGAACGGACCGCTCTATCCGCGATTGACCGTCGGCGATCGGGGCTAGCGGCACCTAGGAGGGGCTCAGGGGGCCCGGGCTTGAGAAAAACGCCCATTACCGGTAGAGGCTCGGAGGGCCGGCGCAGTCAGCCCCCTGTAGGGGGATCCACCCTGGATGCCCCTCTCCCCTCGTCCGTCAACACGCTCCCATGCAAGTGTCCAAGATCTCACTCCGCCTTATCGCACTCGTCGGCCTCACCGCAGGCTCCGCCATGGTTTCGACCTCGTGTCAGTCCACTTCTGAGTCTGCTGGCGCCCAGGCCCTTGCGGTCAACGTCGGGATCTACCCGCCCCCGGCTCCCGGAATCCCGATCCTGCGGGTCGGCGTGCCCCCGATGGAGATGGGCAGCAGCTCCTCCAAGGGAATGGAAGAACTCGCCGCCGACCAGCTCTCGACGCTCCTCGTGCGCACCGACCGCTTCGATGTCATCGAGCGCAATCAGCTGGACAAGCTGCTCACCGAGCAGGACCTCGAAGGCATCGTCGCCGCTGAGGAAATGGCCGGTATGGCCCAGGTCCGCGGCGTCGACTACCTCATGATCGGCAAGATCACGAACCTCCGGATCAAGCAGACCAAGACCGGGGGTCGCTCCGGCTTCGGACGCATCGTCAACATCACGACGGATCGACTCTCCGGCGGCATCGGCGGACTCGACATCGACAACGAAAAGCTCGAGATCAAGTTCGAGTGCGGCGTCGATCTCCGCCTCGTGGACCCGACGACCGGCTCGACGCTGGCCGCCAACTTCTCCGAGTACACGCGCTCCGACAAAGCCAGCGCGTTCGGCGTTCAGGTCCTCGGCATCGGTGCCGAGGCCGAAGCCGACATCGACATCAGCGAAGACGACAAGGGCCTGATCCTGCGCCTCGCCCTCGATGATTGCATCCGCGGCATGCTGCCCAGCATCGACCGCAAGCTGCGCGCGCGCGCACGCGAAGCCTCCGCACCGCGCGAAGAGTAGAGCGGCGCGGAGCCAACCGGAGAGGCGCCATTCGAAAG
>CALHGQ010000440.1 GCA_938030175.1 uncultured bacterium
CCTCCACATCATCCCACGGACCAGGTGGAGATCCGTTCAACGTCCGCGGACGCAAAAGAGCACGCCGTCATCATGAGCGAGCTCGTGATGACGGCGTGCAGGTGGTCGCGAGGCGTTGCTTTGAAGCCTAGGGCGCTGTCACGATCCAGTTCAACGGGTAGCTGAAGTTGGTATGGGGGAGGACGTTCGCGTCGTACCACACCATGGACATCCCGCCGCCGGTCAGCTCGACGCTGTGGATCGCGAGCGTGAACTCGTCGCCGATTCCGGGGAACGAAATGTTGATGATCGATGTGTCGCTGGGAATGTCCACGGTGAAGCTCACGCCGCACTCGGTGGCGGTGCCATCCCTAAGCTCTCGAGTCACGCTCGCGCCCTTGCCTTTGAAGCGTACGGTCTGTTCTGCAAGGTCTCCCTCCAGCATGTCAATGACGATGGTGGCGGAGGTCCATCCCGTGTCGCTGTAGGTCGGAGGTACCTGCCAGACGTTGGACGCCTCTGGATGGCCGACCACGAAGTGAGACCAGCCGCTGCCTTGGATGACGAGCTGGTCGCACTCCTGCGTAACCTCGTCCTCGACAACCACGGTGATCTCATCGCAGGCGACCTCTCCCGTTGCCGGGTTCGTCGCGCAAACGATCAGGTTGTAGACACCGGCTGCCGTGGGATCCCACAGGATCGGTGCGGAGCAGACGCTTCCGCCCTGGCAGCTGGTGGATCCCATCGACGTTCCCTCGACCGTGAAGTCGAGGGCTAGGTCGCAGGGACTACCGCCTCCTCCGCCAACGGTCAAGATCTCACTCTCGGGCCCATTCGGGGCGATGACGTTGTCTGGGGAACCTGCTTCGTACCAGAGGTGCGTTGCTTCGCCCGAACCCCGAAGCTCCAGACGGATCAAGCAGAACTCGATCTGCTCTCCGCTGTTGTTGAAGAAGTCGACCTGTGAGAACGGACCGTTCACGGGAATCTGCACGGTGCAGGGTTCCATGGAAGCACCGCTGCAGTTGCCCTGGAGCTCCCCGAGGGGGATCGAGGCGCCCGTGGTTTCAACCTCTAGGTTCTCCCATCCAGCGCTGGGGATGAAGGTGATCTCAAGATAGTTGTAGAGGTCAAAGTTGATGCCTGGATCGGGCTGCCAGATGTTCTCCGTACCTTGGGTCGCGATCTTCAAGTGCTGGTAGCGCTCGAACCTGAAACTCTCGCAGGTGGTCTCTTCCGGCCCGGAGTCACAGCAGTCAGCAGTCGCTTCCAGAGTCATCGGGAAGTCACTGCCATTGAGGTCGAAGACCATGCCGTCCAACGGATTCACCCAGGCCACATCCAGGCAGGTCGGAGGTTGTCCGTTCGAGCCGCCTACGATCGCCATGTCGCGGGTGAAGCTCGGGACGGTCAACTCAAGGTTGCCCGCTCCGTCGCTGGTGAAGCTGCCGAACTCACTGGTCGCACCCGTGTAAGTGTTGAGCTTCCTAAACTCGAAGGTGGTGTTCGGCGCCATGCCAGCCACTGAGTAGCTGAACGACGACACCGCATTCGCCTGAGCGTCCAGAAAGGAGCTGTCCTGGTCGTTGACGTAGAGAAGCAGGCTGTCTGGGCGGCGGAAGTAGCCGATGCTGGTGTTCTGGGGAGCATCGGGATCGAACACGTGGGTCATCGTCTTCAGTTCGCCTTCAAATGGCTGAATCAGATCTGCCGCGATCTCCATGTAGTCGCGGGTGTTGGCCGTGCCATCGAAGGGCGTGTCGGTCTTTGAGTCGTCCCACATCAAGTTGGAACCGGCAGCGTTGGCGTGGAAGATCGGCACCCAGATGCAGTCATGGGTGTAGCGCTCGGTGTTCTCTACGCTCGCTTCGTAGTTCGTTGGGTTGTCGTTCGGGTCGAACAGTGGCCCCACTTCACCCAAGAAAACAATGCCGGGGTGGCTCGCTTGGGTGTGGTCGATCTGCTCGACCCACATCTCTTCGATATCAGACTCAACGTAGTAGCGATGGGGGGGCGCCGCATCGAGGTAGCCCAGCTCCGTCCAGGGATTCTCCCCGGGTTCAGCGTGATCCCTCCAGGCGAAGCTCGTCGAGGTGGGACGGTCGTAGAAGTCCCATGCCTTCCACTCTTCATCCATGAGCGCATGCCAGTCCTCGATGAGTGAATTCTCAGGGCGGACAGAGCTACTGTCGCACTCGTTCCAGTACTGCAGCATGCTGAAAGCACGGCTGTAGCCGTAGCGCGCGAAAACGTAGCGAAGATGTCGCAGTTGGAACTCACCCTGCTCCGTGAGGGAGCCGCCCTCTTCCAATACCCAGTAGTTCGTCGGGTAGACGCTGCACGGGTCGCCATCTAGCACGTAACAGCACGGTCCACCGTCGTCGATGTTGTAAGCGTTGTCCTCCCAGTGGTCAGACCCATTCTCCACCTGCTTGAAGTCCCAGTGGTTCTGCCAAACGTACATGACGTAGACCCCTGACGCCTCGCAGAACGAATAGAGCTCATCGAGGTTGGCGGCGTGGCTAAGTTGGTAGTCGCCCATGCCCCCATACGGTTGCCCGTCTGGAGTTGTCTCGATGGTCGCCGCCTCAAGGTTGTAAGATCCCCACTGGCACTGGCCCCAGAGCCTGAACCAGTTGATCTTGTGGTCGCTCATCTGCTGGATAGCGGCCGTTGACTCCTCCAGATCCTCCCAGGGCAGGTTGTGCCCAAGGATCGTGAAGCGCCGGCCGTGGCTGTCTTCCAAGTGCGCGCCATCGCGATAAAGGAAGCCGCGGTTGGCGCTTGGAGCTGCGGCGACGAAGCTCCCTTGATCGAGGAACGTCTGGTTGCCGAAGTCCCTGAGCTGCCACGTATGGTTGACGGCGTGCCGCGGGGAGTAGCGCACGCGCCAGGGGTTCACAGGGTCGCCGTGATAGAACGCCGGTACGACCTCTTCTATCTCTGTGGTCTCGCCTGCGGGTGTGTACCTAAACGTCGCGCGCATGTCGATCTGGCCCGGATCGAAGGCGTCGGGAGGGGCGATGTTCGGCGTGATACTAAACGACAGCTCGAACTTCTCGTAGACCTGCGGACTAGCAGATTGGGAGAGCTGAACGACTTCGACCTGCTGCGCTTGAGCAAGTCCCACAAGGCAGAGTCCAAGGCCGAAATGCAGCCAAGGTTTCACCGGGACTCCCGGCATAGACCGGGGAGAAGGGGTGTCTCTGCGGGGGGAAACAGTTGAGTTTTCCATAGGGTTCCTCGGAAGGGAAGGGAACAGGATGGAACGACAAGGTCGCGTCTGTGCCGAACGGTAGCGTCACTCCACGCCTGCACGAGGACGGTCATCGCGTGCCAGCTAGAGCACACTTTCCTCCGCACGAAGCGTCGAATTCCTCGACGATCGCTTGTTACAGCGTCTTACGGCATGCGTGAGCTCTCGGGCACCACGCGCTTGAGTTCCAAGACCTCAAAGAGGGGAGGTCCATGGCACAAACGTCGGCTTGCCGAGAATAGTCTCGCGCTTCTGCCGTTTTTCTATCACTCCGTTCGAGGCGCTAGGAGCGGACCCTTGGTGGCTGTTCAATTCCTCGGTGTGTGAAGGGTTTCGTCGGCGCCTTCCCGCGATGAGCCCTAAGGCCACTCGAGGTGGGGTGGCAGGGTTGAGCTCCGGAGCCGTCCGGTGCGAGGCCCGCCGCCTGCGCCGCCCCATCGTTCCGGGCCGCAGGTGTTTTTCCCCGCCACTCGAGTACGACTGGGGGAGCTGCGGGACGGCCATGGGGCCCACCGCTGAACCCGTTGGCCCACAGGAAGGGGTCCCTCGACTCCTCGCGCGGGTGCGGGCTCCCATGGTACAACCCGCCCATGTCCCAGCATCCGAATGACCCATCAGGCGAAGCAGCAGGTGACGAGCAGACCCCTCGTTCGCGCAACGGCAAGTCCCAGTTCTCCAAGCGCAAGGTCACGACCAACCGCCTCAAGGAGATGAAGGAGGCTGGGGTGCCGATCGCGGCGCTCACGGCCTACGACTATTCCATGGCGGAGCTCGTGGACGCCGCCGGCATCGACGTGATCCTTGTGGGCGACTCGGTGTCGACGGTGATGCAGGGTTTGGAGACCACGGTGACCGTGACGATGGATCACATGGTCTACCACACGACGCTCGTCCGCCGGGGGGTCGAGCGCGCCTTGGTGGTCGCCGATCTACCGTTCATGTCCTACCAGGTCAACTCCGACGAGGCTCTCCGCAACGCGGGGCGCATGGTCAAGGAGGCGGGTGCCGAAGCGGTCAAGCTGGAGGGTGGACGCGTCGTCGCGGATACCGTCCGGCGCATCGTCGACGTCGGCATACCGGTGATGGGGCATCTCGGCCTCACGCCCCAATCGATCCACAAGTTCGGCACCTACCAGGTTCGAGCGAGGGAGGAAGAGGAGGCAGAGGAGCTGCGTAGGGACGCCAAGCTGCTGGAGGATGCCGGCGTGTTCTCGATCGTGCTCGAGAAGGTGCCCGCGGAGCTGGCGCAAGAGGTCACGGCAAGCGTTGGCGTGCCCGTCATCGGGATCGGTGCCGGCGGAGCTTGCGACGGCCAGATCCTCGTGAGCCATGACATGCTCGGGATCTGTACGCGCTTCAACCCGCGCTTCGTTCGGCGCTACGCCAGCATCGGTGACGAGATGCAGAAGGCGTTTGAGCACTACGCCCAAGACGTTCGCTCCCGGGGCTTCCCGAACGAATCAGAGTCGTACTAGTCTCCCGGCCTGTTCGAGCCACGCAGCCAGGGCTTCGAGGGGGCTGCAGCTACGTGCGGCCCTTCTCACCGGCCTGCTAGGCCCAATCCGAGCGTGAACACGGCTCTCGCGTCTCAGCGCGGGACGGGTCTGTGGCGGGGACGCGAATGGCTTAGGTTGGCCCCCTGCCTCGGGTCGATCTCACGGGATCATGTCCGCCTTAGCCCACAGCGCCAGCCTCTTCGTCACTGAGATTTTCGACCGGGTCGCCAGCGACCTCGCGATGCTCAGTGATCGTGACTTTGAGATCCACGAGGTCCACTACGAAGAGCGCGTGGACCGACCGGTGGGACCCGGGTCGATTCATATCTCGTTTCGCTTCGGGATCGTCGACATCACGGGCGACGTGAAGCACGGGGCGATGCTGCTTCCGCTGCCCGAGGCCGTGTCCCTCGCTGCGTACTTGATGATGCAGCCGGACAGCGCCGTGGCCGAACTCCGATCGACCACCGAGATCGACCATACGATCAAGGAGGCGATGCTCGAGGTCGGCAACTTCGTCGCGGCCGCGGGGGAGTCCGCGCTCCGTGCGATCGGGAGCCGCGCCCAGAGCGTCGTCTTCGAAGGCTGCCAGGGCGTGCGTGCGGACGTGCGTCCAGCCCTGGAGTACGAAGAAGGCTCGCCCCTTGCGGTAGGGCGAGCCCAAGCGAAGATCGCGGGCGTCGGCCCGGTCGAACTCGTGGTGATGGTGCCGCGCGACGACGTCCTCCTCGGCTCCTAGGGCCGGGAGAGACGGGAAGCGCAGGCAGCGCTACTTCTTCTTCTCGAGGGCCTTCTTGAAGAGGTCGCCGAGGTTCGTGCCCATGGGGGTGGGCGACTGATTCAGGGCCGCTTGGATGTCGCCGTTGTCGACAGCATCCTCGGAGCCGATCATCGCGCCGCGCGCGTCGAGGCGCGACAGACCGATTCGCTGTGAGCCTGGGTCGATGTTCGACACGCGCACGGCGACCTCTTGGCCGACGCTCAGCACGCGCTGGATGTTCTGAATACGCTCCGTCGAGATCTGGCTGACGTGCAGCAGGCCTTCGATGCCGGGGAGGACCTCCACAAACGCACCAAAGTCCATCAGGCGCGTCACCTTGCCGGTGATCTGCGCATCGACGCTCAGGCGGTGCGGAACCTCGTCCCAGGGGTCGGGCTCCAGCTGCTTCATGCCGAGGGAGATCTTCTTCCCGCCCTCTTTGATCTCAAGGATCATCGTCTGCACGTCTTGGCCGACTTTGAGGTGCTCGTCCACCTTCTCGACGCGCTTGCGTGAGATCTGGCTGACGTGAACCAGGCCTTCGATGCCATGGCCGATGTTGACGAACGCACCGAACTCTTCGATGCGGGTGACCTTGCCGCTGATCTTGGAGCCAGGCGTGAGGCTTCCTACCGCTTCAGAAAGGGCGACCATGCGCTCGCCTTCTTCGACTCGGCGGCGGGAAAGGAGCACGCGGTTGCGGCTGCGATCGATCTCCATCACTTCGCAAACGAGCGTCTCACCCAGAAGGGTCGACGCATCGGTGTCGCGCAGGATAGAGATCTGGCTCATGGGCATGAACGCCTCGTTGCCGCCGATCTTGAGCGTCAGTCCGCCTTGGTTCTGTCCGGTCACGCGAGCCTTCGTGTGGCTGCCGACTTCCAGTTGCTCCCAGGCTTCCAGGTCCTTCGCGCCGCGGAGCGACAGGATCCAAAGATCGTCCTCGTCGCGGCCTCGGTTCATGAACTGGAAGGACTGGCCGGGCGTCGGCGTCTCGTCGAACTCGCCGATACCGCAGACGCCTTGCATGCGCGGTCCGAGGTCGATGATGACGTCGTCACCGCTGATGCCTGAGACGGTGCCAGGCATCAAGTCCTTCGACTTGGAGCGCTTGGAGGAACCAGCGGAAGGAGAGTCTTCGTCGGCGCGGGCGCCGAGGGCTTGGAGGTCCACGCCATCAAGCGCGGCTTCGATCTCCTTATCGAGCGAATCGTTAGACATGGGGCCGTTCGAGAACGGAAGTGGCGGGGGACTGTGGAAGTAGTGAGGGGGTGGCCTCCCGAGGGGGCCGGCCCCTAGTTTGAACGATGAACGTCTCGCGTGCTGGCCTGATCCGTCGGCCAAAGCACGATTTCTCCAATGTTCACGTGGGCGGGGCGGGTCACGGCGTAGCAGATCGCGTCTGCGACGTCCCCAGGGGTCAGGGGGCTCATGCCGTCGTAGACCGCGTCGGCCTTAGCCTGGTCGCCCAGTCGGACGACGCTGAACTCGGTTTCCACCATCCCGGGGTCGACGGTGGTGAAGCGGACGCCGGATCCCACGTTGTCGAGGCGCAGGGCGTCATAAATGGCCTTCACGGCGTGCTTCGTGGCGTTGTAGACGTTGCCGCCGGGGTAGACCTGGCGGCCGGCGACCGACCCCAGGAAGACCACGTCGCCGTGGCCTGCCGCAAGCATGTCCGGCAGGGCGCCGCGCACGGTGTGCAGCACGCCCTTGACGTTGGTGTCGAGCATCGCGTCCC
>CALHGQ010000441.1 GCA_938030175.1 uncultured bacterium
AGGGTGCGGAGGCTGCAGCCTCCCGTTCCCCACTGAGCTTTTCACCCGCCAGGCCGATTTGTCGCACGAAATCCCACGATCAGTCCAGGACGCTGCCAGTGTCCTCCTGCGCACTTGCCTTGAGGCAGCGCGCAAAGACAGGGCTGTGGCGACTTCGCTGCGTTTGCTGACCTCTTACCTCTCCGAGGAGCTGGGCTCCATCCCAGGTGAAGGCGCGCGAGACGGCCGTTCCGATCAAAATCCGGCGCCAGGGGGCCATGGTGGCGGCCACGCCGTCTTGACGCCGCCGGGTCGGCCCAGGGACTACTCCGACGCTGCTGGCGGCAGCGCCGAAGGCAATGAGAGCTCCGGTGCTCGCATTGCTGAGCCCCTCGCCATCGTGGTCACGCGAGCCCGCTGGAAGGCGTCCGCGTGTCGGCTCGCGCTGCAGCGCCGTGAGGACCGCAAAGCCCCGGAAGCGGAGCGTGCCGACCTCGAGAGCCAGGCAGCGTCGCGGGAAAAGTCCCTGCGCAGTCGCCTCAGCGCGCTGCCGGACACCAGCGCGTGGATGCTAGACTTCCCCTTCGGCAAGCGCGTCACCGAGCCCGACGCCTTCGATGTCGACGCTGCGACCGCCCAGAAGCTCTCGAACATCGCGGACTGCTACGAGACCGTCGCGGCAGGCGCCGAGATCGCCATGGAGCTCGACGAATCCGGGGTCTTCCGAGGCGGTCCGCCCGCCGCCTTCCTCTACCTCTTGGCCGAGGCGCAGTCGGCTCTCCTGCACAGCCTCCACGAAGCTCCCACACGCACCGACAGCGATCAGCGGGACGTATTTCTCTGGCTCAAGGACCAGACGACGCGCTACCGCATCTACGTCGACCGGCACATGCGGCTGGACGATCCAGCCGACATTGAGGGGTCTGCGGGCCTTCAAGAGCGTTTGCGTCGCTCGGCCAGGGAGGCGGTGGAGGAGCGGACCGCACGCCGCGAACGCGGCCAGCACCTTTCGAAGATCCGCTACCACGTGGGCAAGATCGTGACCGATGGTTCGCCGCTGCACAGCGAGGTGAAGTCGCTGCGGCTCGCGATCGAACGCTGGAGCGCCGCAGGCCACGCGCTCAATGAGCGCAGCATCGTCGAAGCCCTGCGTCCCCTGCGCAAGCACGCCAGCGAGTTGGCGGACTCCGAAACCAAAGACGACGTCTTCGAGCTGCTCTCGGACTCAGGTCTCGCCCCTGTCGTCTTGGAGAGCCCGGACGGGACGAGGGATCATGTCGTCACGCCCGCGCCCGGTGGCGGCGTGGCATCGGAGTCTGACTCCGGCCCGGCGCAGCGCGACGCAGCCAAGACAGCCGCACTTCTAACAGAGGTCCGCCAGCTCCTCGCGGGACGCTCGGTGACGCTGTGCTGCCAGTCGAGCGCCGACGTGAATGCGGACGCACTTCGCGAAGCGCTGGGTCCCGCAAAGCTCGTCCGCGTGAACATCGAGCTGGACGGATCAGAACATCGCACGGCCCTTGAGGCCCTTGTGAACGACGCGGCGACGGATCTTGTGCTACTTGGCATTCGGCTCCCGGCTGACGAGTACCAAACGTTCAAGGAAGCTTGCCTCGAGCAGCAAAAGCCATTCGTCCGCCTGCCGGGGCCGTTCCATGCGCCGGTGATCGCCCACCAGATTTCACGGCAGGTGGGCTGGCGACTTCGGAGCCAGGCGAAGGGCTTAGAGCCGAAGGACCGCGGGTCCAACTGACGAAGCGGCCATCGGCGTGGCTGAGTCGCGCTAAGACGCACCTCTCACGATGGGTCAGGGGGGCGGACCTTCCGTGGGATCGACGAAGGTTCGGCATCCCCAGAGGACGATTCCCTGGAAGCTAGGGCGCAGAGTGCTCACCCAGAGGGGTGTGCAGAAAGCAGCGCGCTGGCTTCCCCATGCTGCGCTACAACTCAAAGCTTCGACACCATTCGGCCGCTGCCATCGCGGCCCTCACCGTCTTTGTGTCCAGTTGTGCGACAGAGTCCACGCGCGCCGTGGTCGATGTGGTCCCGAGGGATCTCTCTTATTCATTGGAGGTCGCAGCGACGGAGAGCGCCGGCGTCCAAGAGCTCGTGCTCGAGTCACCGTTGACCGGCGGATCTGCCGTGCTGGCCATGGAGGAGAGCGCAGAAGAGCCGCTGTCCGGTGATCGTCAGTCAGGCTGGGTCCAAGAGCCGGAGGACATGGGCTTCATGGACCTTGGAAAGACGCTCGGGTCGGGGGTGACGCAGCTTGACCCAGAGCGGGGGCCTATGGACCTCGGCTACCCACTGCTGATCGACCTCGGGGCCGGCGAGTTTCCGTTCGACGACGGCGTACGCACGATCCACGGCGTTGAGTTGACGCGCGGCGGATTTTCAGACGCGGTCGTGCAAGCATCCTGGCGAGAGTCGATGACGCCCGCTTCCATGCTCCACGCCACGGTGGCGATGACGCGCATCCAGGACCTTGGCATGATCGAAGGCATCGACGAGATGCGCTTTGCCTGGGCCGTGCTGGGTTGGAAGATCTTCCTTTAGGAAGGGTGATCTCTTCCTGGGCCTAAGGGTGAACTCTTAGGGCGTTGAGTTAAGCGCAAGTGAGCGGGGGGTCGATCTTCTGCGGTGGCGGGGGAGCCCGCTGCCACCCATGAAGCTCCCAATCTTCTCCCCGGAAAATCGTTCCACGTACCGCGTTGCGGTCGAGGACAAGCACTCCACCCTTTGGGTTGGACTTCCCAGCGGCCCTCTCAAGGTGCGGCTGGACGATGTGAGTTCACGGGGCTGTGGGTTCTCCATGGATCTGGAGAGCGCGGAGGACCTCGCGGTGGGGAGCGAGCTGGTCCTGCGGATGAAGGTAGGCCCGAAGACCTCCCCGCAGCTCTTCATTCGCTCCGAGATACGGGGCATCCGAGAGGCCGACGGACTCATGCACATTGGCGTAGCGTTCAAGGACTGCGATCGCCTCTACCACCAGCTCGATGTCCCCCAATGGCTGTACTTCAATCGTCGGGGAGCGTTCCGCGTTCCACCCTGCAATCACCGCGGGGACCCGCTACGCGCTGGTTTCTACGACTACAAGTCCACGGAAGAGCAACGCTTCACCGTGAATGACCTCTCTTCGACGGGGCTTTCGATTCGCCTCTCGGGTTCGCGCGAGTTCACGCTCTCCGAGACCCAGCTCATCCGCACGAAGTTTGAGCTCCCAGGTATCGAACAGCCCTTCGACCTCCGGGCTAGGTTCATCCACCGCACGTTCGTCCAAGGCGTAGAGCGGATCGGCATGAAGTTCGACGAGAGCGCCACCCGGGATTTCGACGATCAGTCCGAGCTCATTCTTGGCTACGTCCTCGAGCGGCAAAGCCAAATCCTGCGGCGTTGAGCCCCCTTGTGCGGGCGCGGGCGAGGTGCGAAATCTTTTCCGACTCAAGACCCAGCTTGTGTCCGTGCCCGTCGCTGGCTGAGACTCAGGTCGAGAATTAGGACACGTGCCTTGAGTCCGTCCCAGTTTCGGGCCGAACGGCTCTATGGGGTGCTGCCAATCCTCCCCAGCCGCGTCCCGCGGCGCCTCCCACACCATGTTGAAACCACAGGAAGTTGTCAAAACCCGCCTCAAGGAGATTGAGCGGGCGTTCACCGCCTTCGAGCGAGGGGACCGTAATCGTCTCTACGAGACGCGTGACTCGCTTCTTGGTCTGACCAGCGCGATCGAGGGGAGCGAGGTGAGTGACCTTGCGCCGCTGTCGGAGATCGCCAGCAGGTTGCTGGGCCTCGTGATCATGGAGGGTGGGCTGTCTGAGTCCCGCGCCGTTCAAATCGTTCGCGAGCTACTCGGCTTCATGGAAGCTCAGCTCATGGTGGTCCAGCCCACTGAGGAGCCCGGTGGAGTGTTTCACGTGGTCAACGCTGAGAAGGTGGGGGACCAGCTGGTGCGTAAAGGAGTCCTCTCCGCGGATCAGGTCGAGAAGGCGCTGCTCCTGCAGCGCGTCAGCAAGGGCCGCCGCATCGGGCAGGTCCTCGTCGCGATGAACGCGATCGACCAGCGAACCCTCGACGACGCCCTGAACGACCAGAAGGCCGACACCCGACGCGCAGAGACGCGGCGCGGTGCCGCTGGCTCGAACCTCGGCCGCACCTCGATTCCGCTCGCGCCCATTCCGCAGATGCCGAGCGTCAACCCACCGCCGGCTCCGCCCCAAGCGCCCGAAGCCGGGCCGCAGGGCCCGATTCCAGGACTCACGACCCCACCCAACAGCGACCAACAACCCGACCAGAAGCTCGGCCTCGACTGGCTGGACAGCAAATAGGTCGCGTGGCCGCTGGTCCCCCGTAGGCAGCCACCATCCAAGCCCTGCGAAGCCAGCACCCACGATCGGTCCGGCGATACCTGACTCTGAATCATGCTCCATCGACTCTTCAAGAAAGCCGCCCCCGACGACCAGCGGGTCCACTACCGGAAGGCACCCGGTAAAGGGGCAGCGCTCGGCGTCAAGCTGGTGTGCGCCAACGGCGCTCCTGTCTCGGGTGTCCTGATGGACCTCTCCGCGGGCGGCGTGGCGGTCGAGTTCGACGACGATCTCTTCGAAGAGCTCGACATCGGTGTCGAGCGCCAGCTCGTGTTTAGCTCGCTTACGGCCAAGCCCGTGCGCGCCAACGCGATCGTTCGGATGGTGCCGAACGAGCGCACACCGAAGCGCTACGGCTTTGAGTTCTCCGACGGGCACGCCCTGTTCGAGCAGCTGAACGACGCGTTCTACAAGTACTTCAACCGTCGCCAGTTCCGCCGCGCGAAGCCCGCCCTCGGCGAGACGATCCGCGCGGAATTCGGATTCGGCAACGTAGCTGAGACGGTGGAGATCTACGACGTCTCCCGCGGGGGCGCATCGTTCTACGTACCGCCCGACCTCGTCGGCCACTTGATGATGGACATGCCGGTTGAGCTCTCCATCAAGGTGCCCAAGACGGACCATGTCGTCGTCAACTACGCGATCGTTCGACACGTGACCCAGGATGCCAAGGGCTACCGAGTCGGCGTGGCCATGGAGCCTGTGCCGGACGCGAAGGGCAAGCGCACGAACAAGAAGGCATTCATCGCTTACACGGACTACCTCCAGAAGCGAATTGCCGAGATGGA
This sequence comes from uncultured bacterium, assembly GCA_938030175.1. GTDB lineage: Bacteria > Planctomycetota > UBA1135 > UBA1135 > Saltatorellus. Next base: position 5,129 of record CALHGQ010000441.1, read on the forward strand.
CCGCTACAACACGGCGTACAATTAGGGATCCTGCGATCTGAGTGGAGCGCGGGACTTCCCCCCCGACCGCCCTTCCCACCCCGATGATCGATCTCGATGGCCTCGAAGTAGGCGGATACTCCCTTGGCGGCTTCGCGTCCTGCCTCGACGTGCCGAGCCTCAAGCTCGCCGTCGACGTGGGGGTCTGCATCGATCGCGTGGTGTCGCGCAACTTCATTCTGATCACGCATGCCCATGCGGATCACCTGGGAGCCCTTGTGCAGCACGCGGCGCAACGTGGACTCCGGCGCATGAAGCCGGCGACTTACTTTCTGCCTCCGGGCATCCAGGACGAGGTGGAGGCGTACCTGACCTGCTGGCGCAAGCTGGACGGGGGCGCTCTATTGGCGAACCTAGTCACCCTGAGCCCCGGTGAGACCTATCCGCTTCGGGCCGATCTCTCGATCCGACCCTTCCGAACCCGACACCGCGTGGTCTCCCAGGGCTACCTGATGGAGCGCAGCAAGAAGCGCCTGGCGGATCAGTACCAGGGGCTCTCGGGGGACGAGATTCGAGAGCTCCGCGAGCAAGGGGTCGATGTTGGCACCACGACCACGAGTCTGGCGCTGGCCGTGACTGGCGACACGCGCCTCGACGCGGTGCTGTCCCAGCCCGAGGTCCTCAGCGCCGAGCGGCTCGTGCTCGAGTGCACGTTCATGGACGATGCCATCGACGTGGAGGGCGCGCGCAGCCGCGGCCACGTGCACCTCTACGAAATCGCAGAAGCCGCAGAGGCGGGTCTCTTCACGGGCAAAGCGCTTCTCCTCAACCACGTTTCACCGCGCCACTCCAAGGCCGAGGCGTTGAACCAGATGAAGAAGCATCTTCCATCCGACGTGCTGGCGCGGACCCAGCTCATGCTGGGTGCGGTCAACTAGCTGGACCCCAACGCTGGGCATGGCTCTCCCGTCGTGCTGCGTAGGTGCTGAGCGCCGCACGGTTTAGCCGTGGACCCCGTGGAGGGGAGGCCCTCCGAGCGCTTACTCGCCCCGAGTTCCTTCGACTCAGCGGGCTTACGTCCACCCGAGCACAGCGAAGGGGACCAGTGCCAAAGTTCACTCGCGGCCGCCGACCCACTTCGGTCGCTCTGGGGGCACAAAGGACTCCATCCGATCCAGCAGCGCCTCCAACGAGTTCTCAAAGATCACAAGCGCGCGGTGCTCGGGCTTGATGAACCCCTCGCGAACGCACAGATCAAGGTGCTGGATGATGTGGTCGTAGTAGCCGTCAAGGTTCATGACCCCCACGGGGGCGTCGTGGATCGCAAGCTGCAGCCAAGTCAGCACTTCGAAGAACTCCTCGAGGGTCCCGTGCCCGCCGGGGAGGATGAGGAAGCCCCCCGAGAGCTCCATCATCCGCGCCTTGCGCTCGTGGAGCGTATCCACGAGGTCGAGGCTCGTCAGGCCTTCGTGGGCGACCTCCATGGCCTTCAGGCCGTAGGGCAGGACGCCGTAGACCTCGCCGCCCGTCGCCAGCGCCGAGTCTGCGACGGCGCCCATCAGGCCCCGGTTCGCGCCGCCGTAGACCACGGCGAGGCCCCGTGCGGTCAGGGCCTCTCCTGTCTGGCGGGCGATCTCAAGGTAGCGGGGGTGGGCTCCGTCGTTGCTGCCGCAGAAGACGCAGACGCGGCGGGGGCGGTCGGACCATCCGCCCTTGGGGGAGGCATGGGTGGGAAGGGCGCTTGGGCCTGATTCAGCGGTCATTTCCCCAACTTACCGACTCCGGCGGGCTAAAGCGCCCGCCACGACGGCCGATCCCATGGGGTAGCCATTAAGCACATGCCCTCACGCCTCTTCGTCACCACCGGTTGCGCCCACGCCGAACTGGAACTCACCGCCAAGGTCTTTAGCGCCCTGGATGTGCCCTGCGGCCACGAAGAGATCTTTCACACGGCGGCGTTCGAGCGAGGCGGAACATTGTTCTGGCCCCAGACGGCCGCGGGGGATGCGTCTTGGTACGCGGCGCCTGTGTTGAACAAGCTGCCGGAGTCGAGCGTGGTGATGCACCAGGTGCGCGATCCCCTGAGCACCATTCAAGACCTGCTCGCAAGCCGCTTCTTCGAGCGCGAAACCCAGAGCCGCTACTTCGCCGAGGACTTCATTCCCCAGCTGATGGACGATCCGCCCCTCGTCGGCTGCATGCGGTACTGGCTGGAGTGGAACCGAATGATCGAGAACGGCTCCCAGGGTGGTGACCTCATCTACCGCCGGTTCCGGGTCGAGGACTTCGACGGTCACTGTGCGGCGGAGCAGCTCGCGCTCGTGGGGCTCCAGCGCGACGCAGGCAAGGCCCGGCGTGCGATCGAGACCCAGGGCGGCACACGATTGCGATGCCAGGTCACGCTCACGTGGAACGATCTCCCCGACATCCCGCTGACTGCGGAACTCAAGGGGATGGCGGAGCGCTACGGCTATCGCACCGAGCGGCGTACCGAGCCCCGCGCGTTCGCGGCGTAGCGCGCTACGATCCCTCGGAAGCCCCGGCAGCGGCTCGGCGGCGGCGTCGAACGAGGTGCGGCAGCAGCCACAGGTAGACGCCCGTGAGCCAGAGTCCCAGCAGGATGATCGCCGTGGGCAGGAAGATCCAGAGCTTGACGGGGCTGCCGAACCAGGACCCATCGTGGATCGACTCGATCAGGTCGGAGCGCCGGTAGCTCGTCTGCAGCACCTCGCCGCTGGACGTGTCGATCTGCACCTCCCAGCTGTTCTTCGACCGCACTTTCAGCATGCCCTTGGCCGGACGAACGTCGAGGCGGTCGATGTCTTCCCAGCTGGAGATCTCCGCCTCGGTCACGCCCGAAGCCGCGGCCAGAATCTGGTCCCAGTCGACAACGAGCTCCGACGTGGAGCCACGCATGGTCGCCGGCTGAACCCAGGTCCAGTCCTTCTTCAGCTGGAGGATGATCCCGCTCACGATGACCACGAGGAGCGGCGCCGCTGTGATGAGCGAGCCGAGCCGGTGGAGCTTGCGGTTGATGTGCGGCGCACGGCTCCTCGCCTTTTTCGGCTTCGCCAAAGTGTCGCGTTCGGTCATGGGTCGGGGCTACCTGGGGGCGCGAACGAGCGACAGGTCGAGGGAGTCGTCGGTGAGCGACTCCAGGAACGCAACGAGGTCGCTAGCTTCGGTGGGGGACAGGTTCAGCGGCTGCAGGATCTTCTCGGACTGGCCGCCGAAGCGCCTGGCGTCTGCCCTCGTGCTGTAGAACTCGACGACTTCTTCCAGCGTATCGAAGGCCCCGTTGTGCATGTACGGCGCGGTCAAGGCGACGTTGCGGAGGGTCGGCGTCTTGAACTCAGGCGAACCCTCGTGCAGGTGGCGGGGCAAGTAGTCGACCTTGACTGACTGGGGGCCCGTCGGGTCGTCCGACCAGGTCGAACCCACGCCGAACTCGGAGGCGCGCAGTCGTTCGATCCCGTGGACGCGGCCGAGGTCGGCGGGGGGCGCTGCATCGACGGGCAGGTCTCCCTCTTCGCCGCTTCGCCATACGAGCGAATCGTCGGAAGGCACCTGGGTGTCGTGGAACTCGTAGTCGGTGAGCAGCGGGCCGTGGTGGCAGACGATGCACTGCCCTTTGCCAGCGAAGAGGCGGAGCCCCCGCAGGGCGGATTCATCCAGCGCCGCGGTCTTGCCCGCGTCGTGTTCCCGGAGCCCCTCCACGAACACGTCGAAGGGAGCGCGCCCAGAGACCATGCGCTCCTGGAACGCAGCAATGGCCTTGCCCGCGTTGACGAATGTGCGCGTGATCGAGTCCTGATCCTCGGGCGTCATGCCGTCCCAAGCGCGCTGGTGAGGGTGGTAGAACCCTGTTCCGTAAAGGTGCGTGTGGTGGGACTCGGGGGCTCCGCCCTTCTGCTTGGCGGCTCGCCTGGCATGGGCAGCGGCGAGCTGGTGCGCGCGATCTTCTTTGGGCACGGGCCGCGCGACCTTGGGGAAGCGCTCGGTGTCCGTGAGGGGAGGCATGTCGCCAAACACGCTCTCGTACATGCCGCGCATCCCATCGTCTGCGTAGATCGCGTGGGCGACTCCGGCCCGCGTGAAGGCGTGCTCCAACGGGTCTTCGATCGGCACGAGGGCCTGGGACCAGAGGCTGTCGGCCCGTCCGTCCCAGAAGAACCAGCGCTGGTGCGCCACGTTCCAAAGCGTGGGCGAGTGCCGCTCCAGCTGCATCACGCCGACGGCGAGCTTCTTGCCATCGACAAAGGAGTCCCGCGGATCGTGGCAGGTGGCGCAGGCGATGCGTCCGCCCTTGGAGAGCGCCCGGGAGTGAAACAGGTGCCGCCCGAGCTCAGCGGCCTCCGGATTCCCGGACACGTGGTTGGTCGGGTCCACGGGCACCGCGGGGACCGGCGACAGTCGCAGGACGCGCTTCAGCTCGTCCGGGTTGAGCGGGGACTTCCACTCTGCTGACTCCGTGTTTGCCGCCCCACCGTCGGGTGCCTCTGGCGCACAAGCGGCCGCCATGAGGGCAAGGCCCACGAGGTAGCAGCCACGCGCCATGGGCCGAAAGCGATCCGCCCCCTTCATCACAGCCGCAGCTCGTCCTCCGCGGTCGCCGCGAGGCCGTCCACCAGCACGTTGACGGACACGGTCCAGTAGCCGTCCATGTGCAGTAGGAAGCCCTTGACCTGGTAATCGCCGCCGCCCACCTCTTCCGAGCGAGGCTCGCGGAGCATTCCGTGACCGTGCTCTGGCATGAAGCAGCTCATGCTCACCTCGGCTCCTTCGACGGGCGTGCGCGCCTCGTCGTTCTTCGTCAGCTTGACGTCGACGACGAAGTGCTCGTTGATCGGCACCACGCCGCCCTCTGGGAACCAGACGACGCGAAAGGCGTTGTCGCGCGTGACGATCTCCCGGGGGGCCTCGAGCTTGAACTCGTAGGCGTCAGGCTCGGAGACCGGGGGGGCTGACGGGGCATCCTTCTTTGACGCTGTGTCGCTCGACGGATCGCCGCAGGCGTACAGCCCCGGCACGAAGCCCATCACGAGCCCCAGCACCAGCCATCCGATCCGAGCGTGTCGAGCCCCCTTCATGCGCGCAATATAGCCCATCGGCTCAGCTCTTCTTTTCGATCTTGGCCCAGGAGTCGCGAAGCGATACGGCGCGGTTGTAGATCACCCCCGGGCCCTCTGCGCGGACGAAGTAGCCGAGGCGCTCAAACTGATAGCGCTCGCCCACGGGGGCCTCGCCGAGGGCTGGCTCAAGCTTGGCGTTCAACACCACCTCCATCGATTTCGGATTGAGGTCGTCCAGGATCGAGCGGTCCCCGGACCCGGGCTGGGGCTCCCGGAAGAGGTGATCGTAGAGCCGCACCTCGGCGTCCACCGCGTCGCGGGCGCTCACCCAGTGGATGATGCCCTTCACCTTCTTCATGCCCTCAGGGGTCTTGCCGTCGGCGGTGTCAGGGTTGTAGGTGCAGCGCAGCTCGACGATCTCGCCGCTTGAGTCCTTGATGACCTCGTCGCAGTGGATCACGTAGCCGTAGCGCAGGCGTACGTCGCCGCCCGCCTTGAGTCGGAAGAACTTCCGCGGCGCTTCCTCGCGGAAGTCGTCCTGTTCGATCCAGATCTCCCGCGTCAGATGCACGGTGCGCGTCGTCCCCTCGCCGTCCTCTGGGTTGTTGACGGCCTCGCGTGCGATCGACTCGTCCTCACCCAGGTTGGTGATCACGACCTTGAGCGGCTTCAGCACCGCCATGCGGCGGTCCGCGCGCTTGTTCAAGTCCTCACGCAGTGCGTTCTCCAGAAGGTGCATGTCGTGGAGCGCGTTGAACTTCGTGAGCCCCGTGCTGTCGCAGAGCTTGCGGATGGCCTCGGGCGTGTAGCCGCGTTTGCGAAGCCCGCGGATCGTGGGCATGCGCGGGTCGTCCCAGCCAGACACGTGCCCTTCTTCCACGAGTCCAAGCAGGTTGCGCTTGGACGTGATCGTGTACGTCAGGTTCATGCGCGCAAACTCGATCTGACGGGGAGACCCGATGCCGTCGATGTTCTCCAGGAACCAGTTGTAGAGCGGCCGGTGGTTCTCGAACTCCAAGCTGCACAGTGAGTGCGTTACGCCTTCGATCGCATCGGACTGGCCGTGGGCGAAGTCGTACATGGGGTAGATGCACCAGGTGTCGCCGGTGCGGTGGTGATGCGCACGGGCGATGCGGTAGAGCACCGGGTCACGCATGTTGAGGTTTGCCGACGCCATGTCGATCTTGGCTCGCAGCGTGCAGGCCCCGTCGGGGAGCTCGCCGTCGCGCATCTTCTGGAAGAGCGCGAGGTTCTCCTCTACGGAGCGGTCGCGGTAGGGGCTGTTCTTGCCGGGCTCATGGGGAGTCCCGCGATAGCTGCGCGTGTCCTCCGCGTTGAGGTCGCAGACGTAGGCGAGTCCCTTGTTGATGAGCTGGACCGCGAAGCCGAAGAGGTCTTCGAAGTAGTCGGACGCGTAGAACTCGTTGTCGCCCCAGTCGAACCCGAGCCAACGGATGTCGTCTTTGATGGAGTCGACGTATTCCTGGCTCTCCTTGGCAGGGTTCGTGTCGTCGAAGCGCAGGTTGCAGTGGCCGCCGAACTTCTCCGCGATGCCGAAATCAACGCAGATCGCCTTTGCGTGGCCGATGTGCAGATACCCGTTCGGCTCCGGTGGAAAGCGCGTGATCACGCCCTTTGGCGCCTTGCCCTCGGCGATGTCCTTCTCGATCTCTTGCTCGACGAAGTTGAGCTTGGCACCAGCGTCGGAAGCAGACTCCGGCTCGGCGCCGGGTTCTGCAGGTGAGGGAGCGTTGGGTGAAGGGCACATGGTCGTGGGGGGCCGGCGGTCGTGCGGCCTGTGGATAGAGTCGGGCGGTCTGGCGGCCGGGCGGCTTGGCGCCTAGCGCGGGGCAGGAGTCTACTTTGCCGAGGGGGCAGCGCGGTGGTGCGATTCTGTTGAAGAGGCCGGGGATGCGCTGCGGTAGGCTTACGCCCGTGACCAGACTCTTGCCCTTGGACGGCCTACGCGGCTTGGCGGTGCTCTTAGTGCTCGCCTCCCACGGGAGCAACGTTGGACTCGACCTCCTGCCGGGGCTCCACGCGAGCGGCCTCGGCTTCCCCGGCGTGTTCCTGTTCTTCGTGCTTTCGAGCTTTCTCCTGACGGGTCAGCTCCTGGATCGAGCGGATCGCCTCGAGCCCATCGGGTGGCCCCGTTTCGGCGCCCGCCGACTCCTGCGCATCCTGCCCGCCTACGCCCTTGCGCTCGGCGTGCACGTGATCCTCGGCGTCTTCGCCTACCACGACGCACTGCAGCACCTCTTGATGGTTCAGGCCCGGGGGCACTTCTGGACGATCCCCGTGGAGGTGTTCTTCTACCTCACGCTGCCGCTGCTCGTCCTGGTGCTTCGATCGCTCAAGGGGCCGTGGTTGCGCGCGGCTGTGCTGTTGGTGGCCGCCGCCCTGGCGCGCTGGGCGTTCCCGCCCGACTTCCTTTCGAAGAGGGAAGCGTTCACTCCGATGGTGGCGCCGTTTCTGCCGGTCTTCTTGGTGGGCGCCACGCTGGCCGTGCTGCGTCCTTGCTGGCTCGGCGGAAAAGTGGACTCGGCTGGGCCGTCGGAAGGAGAACCCGCCGGGCAGCCAGCCGGAAAGCTAGCCGAGCAATTGGCCGGGCAGCCAGCCGGGCGGCAGCGACTCCTGCGCTGGCTGGGGACGGGCGCCTTCGCCGCGATGGTGGGGATGACGCCGGCCATCTGGTATGCGGTGTCAGGAGAGCCATTCGATCATCGACGCTTCCACCTCCACTTCGATCTGCTCTCCGGGCTTTGGGCCTTGGTCATCGTTGCTGCGCTCCAGGACAGCGGCTGGCTCCGTGCGTTCGCCTCTTGGGCGCCGCTGCGGTGGCTCGGGCAAGTGAGCTACAGCGTCTATCTCTTCCACGCGCTGGTGCTCGGCTATTTCGTTGAGCGCGGCGCGGCGCTCGGTCTGCCGAAGGCGGTCCTTGGCCCCGCGTTCTTGGTGGGCGCGGTGCTCGTTGGATCAGCCAGCTACTTCCTCGTGGAGCGCCCATTCCTGCGTGCCCTGCGGCCGCGCGGCGCTGCGTCGAATTAGCTGCGTCCACAAGTCACGCCGCCTGTCTCGCCGCAGAGGATTAGAATTGGAGGGAACGCTACCGCCGTCCAGTCCCTCTCCTAGCCTGTGCAGAACCACTCTCGACTCAGTTCGACACACCCCGGGCCGCCGAACGGCCGTCCAGCGGGTCCTCAGGCCGCGCCTGTCTCGCTGCCATCGATCGGAGCGTCGCTCCGCTTGGCGCTGACCTGCGCCGTGCTGAGCGGCGGCGTGGCCGAGGCGCAGGGCTACCTGACGCCGCCCCCCGCTCCTCCGGAGAACCCGGTGACGGCCGAGAAAGCGGCGCTCGGGAAGATCCTCTTTTGGGACGAGCAGCTCTCGAGCGACGGGTCGATCGCGTGCGGTACCTGTCATATCCCAAGCGCGGGCGGCAGCGACGCGCGCAGCGGTGTGGCCACGCTGAACCCCGGCCCGGACGGTGTCTTTGGCACCGCCGACGACAGCACCGGCTCCCCGGGGGTGCTGCGTGCCAACGGCTTCGGCCACCTTGAGCCCGACGATCGCTTTGGACTCGAACCCCAGGTCACCGACCGCTACGCGCCGAGCACGCTGACGGCGGGCTACTTCGATCGGCTCTTCTGGGACGGCCGCGCGCAAGGCAAGTTCATCGATCCGGTCACAGGGGCGACGGTCATCGCCGCCGGTGGAGCGCTTGAGATCCAGTCCCTTGGGCCGATCCTGTCGAGCGTTGAGATGGCAGACGAAGGCCGTTCGTTCGTGGAGCTCACCGAGCGCATCGAGACGATCCGACCCTTGGCTCTGGCGAGCCAGCTCCCGCCTGACTCCACCGCCGCGTTGGCCGCGAACCCGACCTACCCCGACCTGTTCGATCTCGCCTTCGGATCACCGGAGATCACGCCGGTTCGGATCGCGTTCGCCCTCGCGACCTACCAGCGCACGCTGGTCCCCGATGAAACGCCTTGGGATGACTTCCAGCGCGGCGACACGGGTGCGATGACCGCGGCCCAGCTGCGGGGCATGGCGGCCTTCGAGACGACCGCCGTCTGCGCGGTTTGCCACACGCCGCCGCTCTTTGCGAACAACGACTTTCACGCCGTCGGGATCCGTCCCTCGAGCGATGATCCTGGACGCTTCGCCGTGACCGGCAATCCCCAGGACCTCGGGCTCTTCAAGACCCCTTCGTTGCGCAACGTCGAGTTGCGCGGTCACTGGTTCCACAACGGCAGGCCAGACATCACGACGCTTCGTGACACGGTCGAGATCTACGGGACCGGCGTTGGCGGCGGATTCGACACGCTCGACGCGACGCTGAACGGGCTGATGATCCCGGCGCAGGACGTCGACGACATCACGGAGTTCCTCCGCGCCTTGACCGATCCCCGGGTCGCGGCCGAGACTTTTCCCTTCGATCGACCGACGCTCCGCTCCGAGCGCGCGCCCGCGGCCCAAAACCCGCTCCGACTCGGCGTGGGAGAGGTCCTGGGCACCGGAGGCGTGGCGCCTCGGGCCATCGTTCTTGCGGCTCCCTTTCTCGGCGCGGATGAGTTCCGTATCGGACTGGAGGCGCCGCTCGGCAACACGGTGGGGGCGCTGCAGCTGCGACTTGCCTCCCTCGGTGGCTTGGGCGGACCCTTAGCCGTCCGCGGGCTAGGCCTGCCCGTTGGCCCGCTGCCGATCGCGCCGACCTCCGGTGGGGGCTATGCCACCTGGAGGTTCTCGCTCGCCCAGTCCCCGGCGATCGTGGGGCTGGGGTTCGAGGCGCAGTGGTTCGTGCGCGACAGCGGCGCAGCGGGCGGGGTCGCCCGCTCGGAGCGCCTGCGCTTCACCGTCGAGTAGCTAGCAGCCCGTTGAAAAAGTCCGCACGACCGAGCAGCGCCCCTCGAAGCCCTGACTGCGTTGCTCGAAGGGCCCCGAATAGCTCGCTATGGGGGGCTTCAAGCGCCTTGTCAGGACTCCGATGGACGCCGTTGGTTAGCGCGGACTTCTTCAACGGGCTGCTAGAGGGTCCGCAGCAGGAATTCCTCGTACTTGCGGTATCGGTTGAGCGACTTCACGTGACCACCGAGGCCGTGGCCTCCGGTCGGGTCCACGAAGAGCTCGACGAGGGTTTCTTTGCCCGCATCGAGGAGCTCGGCGTAGACACGCACGGTGTCCTGGTACAGCACGTTGGCGTCCTCCATGCCGTGGACGAGGAGGAGCTTGCCCTTCAGGTTCTTGGCGAGCGGAAGCAGCGAGTACTTGGCGAGGTCGGTCTGACCCGCGCGGCTGTCGCCGATGGTGCCGGTTGAGTACCACGAGTTGTAGTTCTCCCACTCGGTGGGGCCAGCGCCGGCGATGCCGCACTTGAAGACTTCAGGCTCGGTGTAGAGGCACATCTGGGTCTGGAAGCCTCCGAAGCTCCAGCCATGGATGGCGACGCGATCCGGATCGACGTTGTGGTGCTCGATCAGGTAGCGGACGCCGTCCACGAGGTCATCGACCTGGGGCTTGCCCACCTGCTCAAAGTTGGCCTTCTCGAAGAGAGCGCCGTAGCCGGACATGCCGCGGGGATCGATCGTCGCCGTGACGTAGCCGTGGGTTTCGGTCATGTAGTGGGCGAAGAGGTTCGAGCCGCTGTAGTTGCCCTCCGTGACCTGCTTCCTCGTGCCCAGCGGGCCGCCGTAGACGTAGATGAGGAGCGGGCGCTTGGCGTCGCTCTCCTTGTCCTCCTCGGGCTCGAACAGGAAGCCGTGGATCTTCTGTCCCTCGCGGTTGTCGTAAGCGAAGAACTCGGGTGTGTAGTCGAGGATCTCTTTCGTGCGTTCCGGGTGGGACTCGGTGATGCGGTTCTGCTGCTTGGCCTCAACGTCGATGTGCACGAGATCGCGCGCGGTGCCGTAGGCGCTGAACGTCGTCAGCGCGTGCTGGCCGTCGGGGCTGAAGACGGCGCGGGAGTGCTGGCCTCGCTCTTGGCTCAGGCGCTTCATCTCCTTGGTCTCGAAGTCCACGCAGTAGAGATCGAGGCAGGAGGAGTCCTCCTTGGTGGCCTCCACGAAAATGCAGCTGCGGTCCTTGGGCATGTCGAGGGGGTAGACCTCGAAGTGCCCCTGGGTGAGGGGCTCCAGCGCTTCGTACACGGGGTCGAGGACGTGGAGCTGGCGGAAGCCGGTTTGCTCCGTCAGCATGACGATGCGGCGGCTGTCCCCGAGGTAGCGGGGCTGGATCATGCGCGGTGTCGTCGGGCCGCCGGTGTGGAGGAAGCGGTGGACGATGCGTGCCTTGATGGGATCTTCGTCGGCTTTCTTCTTCTTCTCCGACTTTGACTTGGCGTCGCCTTCATCCGCGTCGTCGGGCGTTCCGGACGGAGTGGACTCGTCCGCTTCGTCGTCTGCTTCCTCCGCATCGCCCGCGCTGCGGTCCGGTACGATGGCCTCGAGCACGCGGACCTGGCTCGTCTCTTGGTCGTAGACGGAGAAGGTGACGCGGCTTGAATCGGGCGCCCAGTCAGGGACGCGCAGGATGTCCCGCGGACCCGTGGCGGCCTGTTCGAAGACCTTGGAGAGTTCGCCGTTCTCGCACTCGCGGTCGGGGAGTTCGTACACAAAGATGCCGGTCTTTGCGTTCGAGATCGGGTCGTCGCTGACGGTGCGCGGGACGGTGCGCACCTTCATGAACCGGCTGCGGTACGTGGCGATATCCACCGTCCGGTTTCCAGGTGACGTGTCCCCAGCGCGTGCGAGGAAAGCGACCTTCTCGCCGTCCGGGGACAGCTCGTAGGACATCATTCGCATGCCGTCCGGGAGCTTTGGATCGAGCTGGTCGACGAAGTGGTCCTCGAAGAGCACGCGGACGAGGGCGTCGCCGAGGAGCGTCGTGTACCCGGTGCCGTCCGGGAGGTATTGGACCTCGCGCTCGACCTCGCGGGTTTTCGTGATGCGCTCGATTTGGTTGTCTTTGGCCTCTGGGCCTTCCGCGTCAGAGCCTTCCGCGACAGAGCCTTCCTCGCCAGAGCCCTCTGTTTCTGAGCTTGCCGCGTCGACGCGGAACCGATAGATGTCGCCGCCGCTCGTGAAGAGAAGCTCGTTGCTGGTGGGCGACCAGGCGACGCTGCGAAGGCCGCTGTAGCGCGGTGCCTTCTCGTCGTCGGCGTCGCCTTCGGTCACGACGTCGCGCTGGTCCACCTCGGACTCCACTTCGTCCTCGGGTACGCCCTTCACCTTGTCCTTGAGCTTGGACCAGGACTTGTCCTTGGCCTCTTCGTCCGAGCCCTTCTTCTTGGAGGAGGCCTTCTTGACGCGGTCTTCGCCCACGAGGCGGGACTGATTCTGGAACTCCGCCATCACGGAGACGGACGTGATGCGCGTGGACTCGCCGGACTTGATGTCCAAGAGGTAGAGATCAGATCCGTGCCGCCGCTCTTCGTAGGGGCGCCAGAGGTACGCGGCGTAGCTGCCGTCGTGGGAGATCGCAGTCGTGCGGGGAGATGAGCCGAACCAGCCCTTCTTATCGAAGAGCTTCTCCAGGGTCATCTTGCCGTCTTCGGCTTCCTTCGCCTCGCCTTCCTCTGCTTCGTCGTCGAACGCTGCGCTCGGAAGAGGCGCCGTCGATGGGGACGGCGCAGCGTGGGGGAGAGGAGCTAGACCGAGGAGGAACGCGCTCGCGAGCACGGTGTGGAGACGGAGGTTCTGCTTCATGGGTGCCCGAATGCTACGGGCACATACCCCGGGCCGTAAGTGCCCCACGAACCCCTTACAGCCGCGGCGGTCCCTTAGATGAGCGCCGTGACCAAACTTGGGAAAACGACAACGAGAACGAGCCCGATCGCCTGAATCGCGATGAAGGGAATCACGCCGCGATAGATCGTCGAGGTCGGCACCTCGTCGGGCGTCACGCTGCGTAAGTAAAAGAGCGCGAAGCCGAAGGGGGGCGTCAGGAACGAGGTCTGAAGGTTCATGGCGATCATCACCCCGAACCAGATCATCGCGTCGCCGGTGATCCCGAGCTCGACGGCCGCAGGCACGATGAGCGGCAGCACGATGAACGCGATCTCGAAGAAGTCGATGAAGAAGCCGAGCCCAAAGACCACTAGGTTCGCGACGACGAGCAGGCCGATCTTGCCGCCGGGCAGGCCGGTGAGCATGTCGCGGATCCAATCGTCGCCGTAGACGCCGCGGAAGACGAGCGCGAAGAGCGTGGAGCCGACGAGCAGGAAGACGACCATGGTCGTGAGCTTCGCGGTTTCCTCGACGCTGTCGCGCAGGTTGGAAAGGTTCAGGCGGCCCCGAATGAGCGCTAAGAGAAGGGCGCCGACGGCTCCCAGGGCACCCGCCTTCGTTGGCGTAGCGATGCCCGCGAAGATGCTACCGAGCACGATCAGGATCAGCGCCAGGGGCGGAATGAGTACCCCCAAAACGCGCTTCGCCAGGGCCGCGCCGCCGATGTCCCGTTCTTCTGCCGGCAGTGCTGGCGCTGACTCGGGATTGCGCCACGACGTGAAGGCGACGTAAGCGGCGTACATCCCTGCGAGCATGAGGCCGGGGATCAATGCTCCGCGGAAGAGCTTGCCTGCGCTGACGCCGAGCTGGTTTCCGAGAACGATCAGGACGATGCTTGGGGGGATGAGTTGGCCGAGCGTTCCGGAAGCGCAGATGGTGCCCGTGGCGAGGGTCGGGCTGTATCCGTAGCGGAGCATCACCGGGAGGGAGATCATGCCCATCGCGACGACGGAGGCTCCCACGACGCCGGTGGCGGCCGCGAGCAGGGCTCCGACGAAGACGACCGCTAGCGCCAGTCCGCCGCGCCGCGGACCAAACAGCATGCCGATCGTGTGGAGCAGGTCCTCCGCCAGGCGCGAGCGCTGGAGCACCGTGCCCATGAGAATGAAGAACGGCACCGCGAGCAGCACCTGGTTCTCCATGATCCCCTCGAGCCGCTCGGGGAAGCTCGTGAGGTAGGCCCAATTGAAGTAGCCGAGCTGGATTCCGATGAACCCAAAGATCAGGGCGGCGCCTCCGAGGGTGAACGCCACGGGGAAGCCGAGGAAGATCAGCACCATGACGGTGCCGAACATGACGGGGCCGATCCAATCAGTGGGCATCGGACGGCTCCTCGGCTGCTCCCGACCGAATCACGACGGCAGACCGAATCACCCCGGCCACCCCCTGCAGCGCGAGCAGCAGAAAAGCGATGGGCGCGACAAGCCGGATCGGCCAGCGCACCAGTCCGCCCGCATCTGGCGAAACCTCCCGCACCCGGAACGACTCCAGGGCGGACGGCGTCACCACCCAGATCGCGAACACGCAGAACGGAATGAGCAGCGCCAGGCTACCGAGCAAATCCGTCCACGCCTTTCCTTTGGGCCCGAGCTTGCCGTACAGCACATCGACGCGCACGTGCGCGCCTTCCGCAAGGGCCCACGGCGCCGCCAACAAGAACAGCACGCTGAACAAATACCACTGCCCTTCATCCAAGGCGACGAGGCTCAGTCTCCGACCAACCATGGGCTCCAGATACCCACCGAGAGCATTGGCCGCCCCGATCAGAACCATCAGGA
>CALHGQ010000442.1 GCA_938030175.1 uncultured bacterium
CCGCCGCGAGCGTCGCGGGCGTCTCGGTCAGGTAGCCGCGCTCATCCAGGGACCAAATGACGTACTCAAGTACGGTCTGCTGTCGAGGCGTGAGGTCTAGCGAGCTGACCTGGTTGAGGACCGCGTGCGCGAAGGTCTCCCCCGACTCCGGGGTGTTCATCATCGCCTCGTACTTGCGATCGCCGTCTTCGCCGGAGGACTGCACGCGACTGCGCGTACCGTCGCCGAAGTCGCGGTCGATTCGCTCAAGGAGGTCGAGCATCCCCTCGGCGCCGCCATCCTCTGGGGTGCTGTCGTTGGCAGCGTCGCTGGCTCTCTCTGTAACTTCGCGCTCGGGCTCGAGCACTTCCAGGAAAGGGTTCTCTAGCAGCTCCTGATCGATCCTCTCCGACAGGTCCAGCAGCGGGAGCTGCAGGATTTGCATCGCCTGGATCATCTGCGGCGACTGAATCAGTCGCTGCTCCATGCGGGCGGATTGGTGAAGGCCGAGTCTCAAAGGGGTGCCTCGAACGGGAGGCGATGGTGCAAAGGGACGTGGGAGGGCTCTAGGAGCGGGGTGCAGTCCCGCAACACGCGGGGCCGTCCACTACAGACTAGCCTATCCAGCGCTTACTACCGCGCACGCGCAGGGGAGTCACCGGGCAAATTACACTCAGCTTCTGTGTTGAATTTGGGGGCGGCTATTGGCTAGCGGGGAGCCTGGCTCAGCTGGACGGTCATACCCGCCGTCGAGGACAGTTGGCCGCCTATTGCCAAGAATCCGCTGGAGGCGTGGGTCACCACGGGCTGCTGGATCCGGCCCACGTCGATCGGGTCCGCATCGCGCACATGGAGCGCCGCGAGCTCCCGCTGGGTCGCATGGCCCCTGAGTGCCAGCACCCCATCGCTGGATTCGAGGATCCCTTCGAGCACTTGCCCCGTCAGGAAGATCTCCGACTCGGGGTCAG
Source organism: uncultured bacterium (assembly GCA_938030175.1). Lineage (GTDB taxonomy): Bacteria > Planctomycetota > UBA1135 > UBA1135 > Saltatorellus. The sequence goes on from CALHGQ010000442.1 coordinate 948, forward strand.
ACAGGGTCGCTTCGTTCGCCACCTGGGGGTTGTAGTCGAGGACGAAGAGGGTCTCTTGGGTTCGAGCCACCCGCACCAGCGCCCCCAAGGTCGCGGGCAAGGTCGCGGCGAAGTCCCCGGACTCAGAGCGCACGGTGATCGAGGTGGCGGGTCCGGTCGGGTCAACGGACTCGAAGAGTGACTGAACCGCGGGGAAGCGGGCGTCGCCACCCTCAGCCGCATCGCCCACGAGAAACAGTGCGGACGAACCCAGGTCAGGCCGCGGCAGTCGCTCTCGACCTAGCGCGAGTGCCATGAGCTGGGCGGCGCTCGCGGGCATGCGCGACTCGGGGATCTCCCAGCGCACGCTGGGGTCCGTGAGTGCGTGCTGCTGGTTGAGCGAGCCGCGCCACATCCCGCGGCTGAGGTCAACGACCCTGAGAGTCTCAGCGGCGGCGTCGGCCCCACCGAGCGCTTCAGCGGTGATCTCCAGCTGTCTCTTCGGATACTCACCTTTGATGCCCTCAAGCGTCACGACGAGGGGAGCCCCGTGGGGGACGGAGCCCGCAAACATCACCTGGTAGGTCGTCAAGTTGGGCTGCTCGACTTCGCCGAGTTCGTAGACGTTCGGGTCGAACTTGCGCGCGGGCGCTTCGATCGCGATGTCGATGAGTCCCTGCACGTAGAGGTGGCGCGAGCCTTCCTGGTCGAGGGTCGTCGACGCCCATAGATGCAGCGTCTCCCCTGTTTCCGCCAGGGCGATGATGGGGTCGGCGATGGCCTGGCCAGACGCGACCTCGACGTCGAAGTCCGCCACGAAGCGGCGGGTCGTGCGCGTGCCGAAGGCCGTACGAGACCCGGCGGCAATCTCACGCCGCTCGAGGATCACGTCGCGGTCATCGACCCCTTCACCGCGGGCGGTGAGCTTGACCTGCGTGTGGAAGCTCAAGGACCTGGCGAGGCCTCGGTATTCAGCCGCGGCTGCCTGGGCGGTGGCGGCAGCGCGGTCGAGGGCCTCGGCGCTGCTTCCGGCGCCGCCCCGGATGAGGAGCACGGATCCTAGGTTCTCCACCGAAAGGCTCGCCTCGCGGCCACCCCCCTGGTCGATTCGCTGCTCGATGACGGAGATGAGCGTGCGGGTCGGCACCGCAGGGCCCAGCCCGGGAAGGCCCCTATCTGGATCTTCGCCGTCCCAGCGCAGGTGGTGCCCATCCATGACCTCCCGCGGGCCGGAAGCCCCCGGGCTGGGCTCCGTGGGAAGGGCGATGACGCGGCTCGCGAGTTGGGGGCTGATCTGAGCGGGGCTCGGCTGCGTCAGGCTCGGACGGGGGACTCCGAGGGGCAGGATGAGGGGCAGGATCGGCCCCGCGGCAGCCAGGGGCAGGGCGCCCAGCGCCAGCATTGCCCCGCCGGAGATTTGGGCGAGACATCGCCGCCTGCCCCCCCAAGCGGAGGTCAAAGAAGCGGCGCGTAATGGGACGAAGGGCGTTCGGGTGGTCGTCATCGTTCTCTTAGCTTGGCATAGTCATCGCGGTCACGGTGTGCTTCTGCCCGGCACCCCAGATTTCCTCTTCCACCACCCCATGCTCAATCTCAAGCTCGAACTCAAGCGCGGCTCCAAGTCCCAGCAGGTCTCTCTCCAGGCAGGGCTGACCAGGATCGGCCCCAAAGGCGCCCGCGGCATTGATGTGGGAATTGAGGGCGCGGAAGGCGAGCTCCACGTTTGGGACAGCCCCCCCAAGGTGGTGCGCGTCCAAGGAGACGATGCCTTGGTCATCGGCGGCGAGTCCGTCGAGGAAGCCGTCCTCGAGAACGGCTCCGAGTTCGCCTGGTCGGGGGTGAAGTTCAAGTTCCTGGAGCTGCCCCCCGTCCTGGAGGAGATCGAAGAGCCGGCCGCGGCGTCCGGCGGGGCCGGCGGCGGCGGCGCTCGGCCGACGCTGTCTGACGACCCCGCGGTGCAGCGTGCCTGGGAGCGCGTGGCCGCCGGACTCTTGGTGGAATCAGGCCTGGCGGACAAGAAGACAGCGAAGCGCTGGCAGGCAGCCGTGGTCCAGCGCGAATGGGACGCAGACGCCTGTGCCCGGGAGATCCTGGGCGCCTCGGGCGCTGAATTGGCCAATCCGAAGCTCCTGGAGCGGGCTGGGATGCTGGAGCGCGACCTCGTGATGGCCTCCTTTCAAAGGGGCATCCGGGGGGCATCGCGGCGGGCCCGGGGCGCCGCGAAGAACGGGATGGCCTTCTTCATCGCGAACGTGGTGGCGATTGGGGTCTACAGCGCGATCATCCTCGCACTGCTCATCCTCGCACGCGTAAACTACGACTGGAGCCTCGATGGGATCATCGACCGCATGGTCGACGCCGTCACGCCTGGCTAGGCGCGGCACGACCCCAGAGCCTCCCTACGATCTGACCCTTCCGTACGACCGCTGCGAGCCCATTCTCGCGCCCACTCGATGACCGATAGTTCCGCCGACAAGAGCCTGTTTTCGCTCGCTCAAATCCAGCACCTGATGCGGGTCGAGTTCAACCGAGCACAGCGCTACGGCTATCCGATCTCTTGCATCATGGTCGCCGTGGACCGCCTTGGTCACCTTCGTGATCTCTATGGCTACGAGGCCAAGGAAGAGATCATCGATTCCGTGATTGGTCTCCTGAAGGGCGCCACCCGTAGCTCTGACTTCCTCGGCCGCATGGCGGACGACCGCCTCTTGGCCGTGATCCCGCACACCGGTGGTCAGGGGCTGGGCGCCATGTGTGAGCGCCTGCTCGTGAACACGCGCAAGCTGGACTTCCAAAGTGACGGTCGAACGATCCCGATCACGCTGGCGATCGGAGGTTCCTACGACGGCAGCGATGACGGCGGTGTGACCTCCGCACAGCGGACGATGTTCTTCGACGCGCTGCTCCAAGCTTCCGAGGAAGCCCTCGAGGACGCGGTGGCTGCCGGTGGTGACCGCTCGCTCTTCGTGACCCCGGATGAGTTGGGGACCGCGGGTCTCGATCCCGCCGACGGCTGATGCGCGTCCTCCTCGTTGAGGATGAAGTCACGATCTTCGTGACGCTGCGCGATGCGTTAGAGGACGCTGGGCACACGGTGCTCGGCGCGTCCGATACGAAGGGCGCCTTCGACTGCTTGGCCACGGACCCGCCCCCCGAGGTGGTGGTCACCGATGTGCGCATGCCCGGTGAAGGTGGGATGGCTGTCCTCGCCCGCGCGATGGAGCTCGACCCCGATCGACCGGTCCTCATGATGACGGGCTACGCGACGGTGGACGACGCCGTCGGCGCGATGAAGCTCGGCGCCATCGACTACATCCAGAAGCCGTTTCGGAACGAGGCCGTGGTCCAGCGGCTGAGCGTCCTGGGGCGCGTGTCCGAGCTCGTCGCTGAGAACAAGGAGCTACGCCAAAAGCTTGACGAGGCCGCGCCCGCAGGGTTCGACGGCATCGTGGGTGCCTCCGACGCCATGCTCGCCGTGTTCGATCGCGTGCGTACGGTGGCGGCGACGGATGCGACCGTCGAGATCGAGGGCGAGAGCGGTACCGGTAAGGAACGCATCGCCCTGAGCATCCACTCGCTCTCCGCCCGGAAGGACGGACCGTTCATCGCCCTTGGCTGTGGTGCACTCCCTGCGAACCTCTTGGAAGCTGAGCTCTTCGGCCACGAGAAGGGGGCCTTCACGGACGCCAAGGGGACGCGCAAAGGGCGCGTGGAGCTAGCGGACGGCGGCACGCTGTTCCTGGACGATATCGACGACATGCCGATGCCGCTCCAGGTCAAGCTCCTCCGCGTCCTGCAGGAGCACCAGTTCGAGCGCGTCGGCGGCGAGAAGACGCTCACCAGCGACTTCCGCGTCGTGGTGGCCACCAAGATCCCCCTGCGCAAGCTCGTTAAGGAGGGCAAGTTCCGTGAGGACCTCTTCTATCGGGTGCACGTGGTCCCCGTGCAGTTGCCCCCGGTGCGCGAGCGTCGCGGGGACGTGCCGCTGCTCGTTCAGGCCATGATCGAGCGCTACGGCAACGGCCGCACCTTCGAGGTCAGCCGTTCGACCATGAAGATGCTGGAGCGCTACTCCTGGCCCGGCAACGTGCGGGAATTGGAGAACGCGGTACAGCGCGCGGTCGCCCTGGCTGGCGCGGGCTCGGCCTTGGTCGCGGAGGACCTGCTGCCCCAGGACGGTCGTTGGCGAGCCACGGCGGAAGTTCAGGAGGAGGTGCGCCCCCTGCGTGAGGTGATGCGCGAGGCCGAGGTGGCTCACATCCGTGCGGCGCTCGTCGCGACGGGCGGGCACCGTTCCCAAACGGCGGAGCTGCTCGGGATCTCAAGGAAGGTCCTTTGGGAGAAGCTGCGCGACTTCGGGATCGACGCGGATGAGCCTGAAGAGGGCGCCTAGGATTTGAGCATCGCCGTGGACGAGGCGCTGCTGCCCGACGGCTCGATCCCGTCGGCGCAGGTCGCGCTGCGCGCCGGCGCGCGGATCATCGCGGACCTGCACCTCGCGCCCGGTGGAGATCAGCGCACAGAGCGCTTCATCGCCTGGTGCGATGCGCTTGTAGCGGAATCGGTTCCCCAGCTTGTGGTGATGGGGGACTTCTTCGACACCTGGGTCGGGGCGAAGCAGACGCGACTTACTGGGTCGGTGGAGGTGCTTGCTGCGCTCAAGCGGCTGACGGCGCGCGGCACCGACGTCCTCATGATCCCCGGCAACCGAGACGCACTCATGGGGGCGGCGTTCGAAGAGGCTTCTGGCGCTGTGCTCTACGCGGAGGGCTTTGTTGCCGAGCTGCCGGCGCCCGACGGCGGCTTGGAACACGGGCGCGTCGCCTTCGTGCACGGCGATTCCCTCTGCACCTTGGACACGGGGTACCAGCGACTGCGTCGCCTTTGGCGCTGGGGCTTCACGCGCTGGCTGTCCCGGCGCATGCCGCTTTGGATGGCTCGCTGGGTGGCCGCCCGATTGCGTGCGCAGTCGGAGACTCGCAAGGCATTCAAGCTCGACGACCAGAAGTCCATTCGTCCGGCCGCGGTGGCGGCCCTCGCCGCCGCCAGCCATGCGAGCACGGTGGTCTGCGGTCACGCCCACGACGCGCGGGATGAAAGCCTGGGCGAGCCGGGGGCCGACGGAGTGCGCTTCGTCGTGGTTGGGGCCTGGGAGTGGCGCGATGACCTCTACGGGGTGGACGCCCGCGGACGCCTAGGAGCCTGTCGCGCATAGCTGAATCCACGTAGCACGCGCCCAATTCCGGTGGGCTGCGTTGCCCCCAAGACCCCGGTGACTACTGCCACGAGGGGTCTGGGAGCGCCTTGCCCACCGAAACTGGGCACGCACTACGCGAATCC
>CALHGQ010000443.1 GCA_938030175.1 uncultured bacterium
GGAGCGGCAGCCTGGTTCATCACCCAGCGGAGCGAAGGCAAGACGGTGGACGTTCCCGCCGCTCCGTCTGTTGCGGAGGCCGCGGCAACCTCTGGGGACACAGGCGAACCCGGAGACGCAGCAGGCCCCGCACCCAACCCCGAGCTCATTGCGGCAGCGAGCGGAGTGGAGGAGTCAGCGGCCAGCGAGACGATCCCCAACGATGGCAAGGACATTCGTGGCACCGTCGTCGCTCGGGGAGTCTCGCTAGCACCCGAGGGCGCGCAGGTCTTCTTGCTCGAATCGGACCCAGGTATCGTGCTTCCGGACGCCCCGATGGTCCCCGTGGCGACAACCGACAAGGATGGTGTCTATTGGCTGTCGGCGGATGACCTGAGCGCCGACCCCACTCCGATTCTGATCGTCCGTCATGGGACAGAGATCGGTTGGGTCGACGTGCCTGAGTCGGCGATCAAGAGCAAGGTTTTGCCAGAGCTCCAACTGGTGCCCGAGCTGGTCGTCGCCGTCAAGGTCACCGACGAGTTCGGTCGCCCGATCGAGGGAGCTCGGCTCTCCGCCTGGACGCAGGCCAAGCGCTTCATGGCTCGGCCGCTGGGCGGCGCGAACCTGACCGGGGTCCCTTCTACGCGCCCGTACGAGTTCCTCTTCGGAGGGGTGACCGATGAGAACGGCGAGGGTCTCGTTCGAGGCCTGTACGGTGCGGACACGCCTGGCCTGGTGACCCTATGTGCAGCTTGGAAGAGCGGCTATGCCTCTAGCACACTCGCGCTTAGATCTCCCGGTCAGCGTCGCATTGAGATGGAGATGACGCTCCTCGAAACGAAGAACCTATCGCTGCGCGGGCGGGTCGTCGACGAGGCCGGAGACCCCATCGCGTCTGCAAAGGCTCGATTCTCGTTCAGGGGGGAAAGTGATATCTCGACAACGAAGGCGCTCTCCGTTGGACCAGACGGTGAATGGAGTGTTCCCAGTGAGCTACTCGACGACTACCCGCTCCAGATTGAGTTTCAGGCGAGCAAGTTTGCGAGTCGCCGATACTACGTCGAACAGGCCCAGGGGCTTCCATCCGACCCAGTCATCATCGAGCTGCCGACGGCAAAGTTGTTGACCGGGAGGGTCGTGGATGAAGCTGATCAGCCGCTCGCAGGAGCCACCGTCACCGCTGCCGTGGCGGGCGAGTTTCAGGAGTTGATCGCCAACGCCGACGGAGACTTCGAGAGCCCCCCCATGTTGAGGGCGCCAGCGCTGATCACCGTGACCGCGACCGATGACCAGGGGAAGGAGCGGAGCGCTAAGTTCCAGTTGAGCACGGGAGAGAACGGCATAGAGCTTGTCGTGCCTAAGCCCGATGGGTACGCCGATGAGCTCAACGTACGTTTGCCCAGCTCTTTCCAGGATGACAGCTGGAGTAGGGCTGAGCTATACGCGCGGGACGTACCGGGTTTCGTCGGCGCCATCCTGCCCGATGAGCTTGACGGTGATGGCGCCGTGTTTCGGCAGGTCCCAGTCGGTCAGTGGCTCTTCTACGGCTTGACAAGTTCAGGGGTCCAGGCTGTGCACGCCATCGCCGTCTCGCTGGCGAACGGCGAGACGGCCGTGGAGTTTGCGCTCCTTGAGGAACCGCAAACGGGGGGCACCATCGACTACGTCCTGGGTCCGCTTCCACCGGATTCCCCCAGCAACTACCTGGTGTTCACCCGGCGAACGGACCTACCGAGACTCCCTGGATGGATGCAGGTTCGCGCTGGTGGACTCAGGCGTGAGCTCGTGCTAGGCCACGAAGAAGGTCGTCCTACGACCCTCGCCGCCTTGTCCCCGGGCGAGTGGGAGATCTCCGCAGCAGGGGAGGGCTGGCGCACGCGGACCCAGTTCCTCACCGTGACACCTGGGCAGAGCACACGCGTCGATCTACAGCCGGAACCATCCTCGACCGTTACTTTCGTAGCCCCAACCACTGCCGCCGCTGGGATCATCTCCGTCGAAGTGCGAGAACATGGCGACCAAGAGTGGACCCAGGTCGGGCTCAGCGGAGTATCAGCGGACATCGCGGCGAACCTGGCGGTACAGCTACCCGTGGGCCAGTGGAGCTGGCGTGTACGACTGCAGACGCTCCGTCCAAGCGGCCTGTTTAAGGACATGACGCCGCCCGCGTACGGCACGGTGACCGTAGCGGAAGGCGAGGCCCAAGAGGTTCGCGTAGGGTCTGGAAGCGTGACCCCCAAGTAGGCACGCGCACGGGCTCTTCGGGCGATTCGCCGCCGTTCAGCTAACGTCCCGTTCCCCTGGGACCCCGGCACGATTCCCACCGGGTCTCGGGTCATCGACCGCGTCAGCGATAGGTTGGAGGGAGGTGCCCCGCGCTGGGTCAGTGGCCCTGGCCGATCCTGAAGGATGAAAGAACCCTGGGAATCGGTGGCCTCGTTTTTGGCCCAGGCGTCACACCTATCTAACGCCATGGAAGTGCCTCCACCCCAAGACCTTGCTCGCCATACGCGCGGGCTCCTAGCCTTCACGCGGGCCCTCTGTGCGCAGGAAGCGGACGCCGCGGACCTGTCCCAGAGCGCGCTCGTGGCCGCCCTGGAACGCCCCCGGGCGCAGCGGTCCTCCCTCGCCGGTTGGCTCCGAGGAACCAGCCGCATTCTTGAGGTGCGGCGACTCAGACAGGGCTCCGCGCGGGTCAGGCGGGAGGCCGCTGCGGCGCGCTCGGAAGAGCTACCCTCGACGGCGGAACGAGCTGAGCGGCTGGAGACCCAGGGCCGAGTCCTTCAGCTCGTCGCGGAGCTCCCGGAAGAACAGGCAGAAGCCATCTACCTGCGGTTCTGGGAGGAGCAGCCGCCCCGCCGCATCGCGTCGCTCTTGGACGTTCCCATCGAAACGGTGAAGACGAGGCTCAAGCGCGGGCTGCTCGAGCTGCGGAGTCGCATGGATGCCGAAACCACCGGGGGAAGGGAGCGCTGGCTCGGTGCGCTCGGGGCAGGCGTGCCGACCTTGCCAGCGCCTGCGGGGGGACTCGCCCTCGTGAGCTGGTTCTCGTTCAAGATGGCGGCCGCTTCCGTGGCCCTCCTTGTGCTCGCGGGGTTGGGGCTTGAGCACATGAAGCGCCAGGGACCGTCCGCCCCTTGGCAAGAGGTCTCGGTGGACAGTCCGCATGGGGAAGAGACGCTCCACGCCGAAGCGAAGTCGAATTCTGCCGCCGCCCAGACGGACAGTGATCGCGTCGCGATTCAGTCCTCGGAGGTGGCCGTTGAGTCGGCAGCGCTGATGCCGAGGATCGTTGAGGGGCAGGTCCTCGAAGTCACGGGTCAGGCGGGTGGCGGCGCTGGACGGCCCGCCCCTGGCGTCGAGGTCTCTCTTTCTTTCGGCTGGGTGGACTTGGAGCCGATGACGACCACCGCAGACGACGAGGGACGGTTCAAGTTTGTGCTCGACGAGGACAAAGGGGACCTTTCGACTGCGAGCGTCTCCGTTGACGCGGACGAGCGATTCCTCGCTGCCTCCGCGCAGGTCGTGAAGGACGCCCAAGGAGTTCGAGAGGCGACGGTCGAGGTGCGGCGCTACTTGATGGGCACGCTCACTGGCACGGTCGTTGGCGTCGAACCCGGCCCAGACGGGCGCTTCTCGCCGCTAGAGGGGATGACGGTCCGCGCGACGCGACCTGCGGAGCGAGCTGAACTCGAAGGAAAGAGCGCGGCTCCGAGGCACGCCAAGACAGACGAACGGGGACGCTTCGCGTTTCCTCAGTTGCCGCAGGGCTACGAACTCACGCTCGACTCCCCGGACTGGGTGGGGATCTATCTAACGGAGAAGAACCACCCGTCCGCCGAGGGCGTTTGGCCTGAAATTCAGATGCTCGCCGTCGCCGCCGCCCGCCTTGAGGTGACCGTCCTTGAGCACGACGGCACCCCGCTCAAGGAGGCCACCGTGAGCGTCTCTCGCGCGGATTGTGAGACGGGAGCCAGAGCGGCGTTCCAACGTCGGCCAGAGGCTCAGTCCACCGACTCCAGCGGTGTGGCTAGCCTCGAAGGCGTCTGGAGCCATCAGCGACTGGAGGTCCACGTACGCCATGGGAAGCATAGCGTGACGATCGAGCGCCACCCTGTCCCGCGCGATCGCCCCTTGGGGCAGGGCTCCACCGCAGCAGGCGCGCTGCTGATCGCTCAGCCAGGTGAAACCCTCCGATGCACGATTCATATGCCGGAGCTACGGAGGATCACCGGACGAGTCATCGACAGGCAAGGCCAACCCATGAAGGACATGGGCGTTTGGCTCAGGTCTTTCCGTCGGGGCGACGCGACCGGTCGCGCTGTCAGCATGGCGGGCGAGGTCGACGCAGAAGGACGCTTCGAGATCCTCTATCCAGCGCGCGAGACGCGGATGGGAGACGGACTGCTCGCTGCCGCCGGCAAAGACTTCATTCGCCTCGGCATGAGGAGCAAGAACGACGCCGGGAACGCCTACCGGATCGTCTCGCTGGATCAGAAGTCGATGGACGTAGAGCTCCAGCTTCAAGACCTCGTCACGATCAGTGGCACCGTCACCGACACGGGGGGCGGTGCCGTAAGGGCGCGGGTGGTGGCCTCTGCAACCGACGAGCAGGCGCTGCCTGGGCGGCTGCCATCCGGGCTTTCCAACACGACGCGCGCTGCGAAAGACGGGAGCTTCGCCCTCAAGGGCCTACCGAAAGGAAACTACGAACTCGAGTTCTCTAGCTCTGGCCTCGCGCCCGTCTTGTTAACCGGCGTCGCGGCAGGAACGTCCGAGCTCAAGATCGTGATGGAGGAAGAGACCTCCTCCATCGTGAAGGTCGTGGCCATCGCCCCCCCTGATCGCACCATCGCCAAGATGGGCCTGCTTGACATGCGGCTAGAGCCGGGCGATGCGAGCGGGGAGGGATGGACATCACTTGGGAGCGTGACCGAGGTGACGGAACCGAGATCACTCCCTCGCTTCCAGGGCGCCGTTGGGGCGCCGTTCTTGCTAGAGAGCGGGAAGCGAGTACGACCCCGCCGGTCCCTCGACCGACCGGTCAAGGGTGCGACGTCCGAGCTGCTTGGCCAACCAGGGCCAGCGTTGATCGCGTTGCGCTACGTCGTCGACAACGAGGGCCGCTACCTGTGCCCCATGAGCACAGGCCCCGTCATGATCCCCAAGGGCGAAACCACGCTGCGCTTTCACGTGCGCCCCTCCGGGTCCCTTGAGGGTCGAGTGACCACGGCAGGAGAGAGCGAACAAGCGGGCGATGCGTTCACAAGGGTCCCCTACTACGCCAACCTGCGCCTCCCCAGCGGGGAGTACGTTCGAGTCCCAGACAAACGCGTGGAGCTGGGAACGCTCGGGACGTTCAAGATCGAGCGCGCGCCCAGCGGCACGCTTGAGCTCCAGATCGGCACCGCGGAGGAGTGGCGAGTAGGAAGGCCGCGCTTCCGCAAGAGCGTCACGATCACCGAGGACGAGACCACGTTCGTGCATCTCCAGTGACACGCGCGATAAGGCGCGAAGCGACCTGCTCTTCCCTCGTCAAAGCCGATAGCGCGATCCCTTGAGCTTCATGGCGACCGGCACACCGTCCTCGAGCACGAGCTCCCCGACCTGCTGCCCGCTCTGGAGGAAGATGAAGACCTCTTTCCCGTAGATCTCGTAGCTGCCCCACTCGGAGTCGCTGCAGCTCGCGATCATGTCGATGCCGTAGCCCCCTGACATGTACCAGGCGTACTTCATCGAGCCGTCCTCCTTGAACGTGTAGGACCAGCTGAAGCTGTCGGGGACATCCAAGCGATCGCCAATGAAGCTCGAGCTAACGACCTTGCGGCCGACGAGAGCCCGCTCCAGCTTTCGGTTTCTCTCCGGCGGCGTCGGCTTGACCGACAAGAACATCTGCTTGCTAAGGGGGATGTACTGGTCTCTTTTTTCGTCCATCACGACGACGGCCGTGAACAGAAACGCCTCGCCCTTGACGATCGCACCGAGCCACATACGCAGGGACTTCCCACCTGCAGAACCCACCCACTCCTGCTGTGCGCCCGGTACGCCATCCACCAGGACACGCTCCGGGGGCGTCGTCGCTTTCTTCAGCTTCATGCCGTCCTTGCGCATCTCCGCTAGCCACTCCCGTTCGTGACTGGTGATGAGCTGAGCAGGCGATCGCCGGAGATCGTCTCCTTCGAGAAGGCCCCACCCCATCAGCGGAATCGCGTCGAGCGTGTCACCTTCCTTGAGCCCGGGATTGATCAGCACGATCTCCTCGCCGAGCTCCTCCACGCTCCACCCCTTCGGCAGCGTGAAGCTGAAGTAGTCCTTGGGATGGGTCCAGACCTTCCCCTTGCCGACAGCGGCACCCTCGAGGGTCGGGGGCACGATGGGGAACGACTCCGGCGCGCGCAGGTAGCTCACCTCACCCGACTTCCAGGTCAGCGCTAGCTTGTCCTGACCCTCCATCACAAGCGCGGGCCGCTGGACCCCCTCCGGCGTCTCGACGCGCAGCTTGCGCTTGCCGAACCGGCGCCACTCCAGATCGGCCTCACCCCGGACCCCGCGCCCTCCCGAGTGAAGGATGAGCGGCAGCTCCCCTTCCAATGTGGGGAGCCACGCTCCCACCAACGGATCCACCTCGGCCTTCTGACCCGCGCTCCAGACGGCGCCAAAGGTGGCCTGGGGGACTAAGGCGAAAAGGGCGATGAAGAAGACGATCCGGATCATGGCTGTTCCTACGTGAGGGAATGGGCTCCACTAGGTCCGGCGTGGATGAGCTGCCGAGGCCCTCAGCCAATCTCTGATTCCCTTGCGTCAGCAAGGTTCTCCGCTGGAATCCTGGGGCCCCGAAGCGAGCGTTGACTCCCCCCGACGAGCACCCCGCCCGCCCTCAGGGGCTCACGCCAGCGCCTGTCTCCATGATCCCGCGGACGAAGTCGCTGTACTCGTCCTTCATGGGGAGCTCGTAGTCGACCTTGAGCCTGCGTCGGGTCGCTTCCACGCTCTCGCCGGTCTTAGGGTTCGTCGCGGGCTGCGTGTAGCTCTCCCAGTAGAGCCCCATGCCACGCCGCTGCCAAAGCGGGAGGTCGTTGAAGTTCAGGCTCGCCGTGGAGTAGAGGAGTTCGTTCTTGTCCCCGGTCGACATCCCGCTGATGCGCTCGGTGGCGTCCCGTACCCCTTCCCCCGTCTTCCGGAGCGCCCAGTAGCAGTGCGCGTTGAGCGCGTTGCGGTGGGCATCTTCGTTCCGCCAGCGGAAGTAGTCCACGACGAGCGCTTTCGTCGGTAGCTGGCAGATGCGGCAGTCGAAGACACCTCGATCCCCCAGCAGGAGCGAGAACGCCGCGCTCGCTTCCCCGGCAAGAATCGAGTTGTACTTGCGGAGCTTTCGGGCAAAGGCCGTCTCGTCGTGGTGAAAGAGCAACGAGATCTCGTCGCTCTGCGTATACCCATAGATGACCCGAAACCCGCAGTCCATCAGGTGCTGGGTCGTGCCCACCATGAGGTCACGGAAGCGCTCGTCGAAGGGCGCCTCGAACTTCTGCAGCTCTTTGGTCAGGCGAGTGAAGCTCCGCCCGTCGATCCGCGCCACCATGTACACGCCTGGAAGCACGCAGAGGTCTGCTGCCGTCTCGTAGACTCGCAGCTTCTTGTCCAGTTCGTCGAACTTCATTCCTGCCAAGCCTCCACTTCGTACCGTCCGTTCGCAAGCCGAACGTAGTGCAGCTCGTCGAACCCTTCGTCTTTGCTCGGTAGTTCAAGCCGGGAGTGAGTTCCTCGGACCCCGACCTCTGGCACCTGCTTGGCTTCGCTACGACTTGCGTTTCGTGTGAGCGCCGCCTCGATGGCTGATTCGAAGTAGTAGCCCACCACGGTCATTCCCGCGCTGTGGGCCGCGAGGATGTACCGCTGACGGTCCTCCTTCGAAGGGTTGGTGTTGTCGACCACAAAAGGCTGCTGGGTGTCGACGCAGACTTCGAGCAGGCGAGCCTCGCGGTGCCTAGTCTTGAGCATGTCGAGGCTGATGTGAACGTGGGTCTCTGCGAACCTCTGGGCATAGAAGCTCGATTTGCCCGTGGCCTGAATCCCCATGAGAATGACTGCCTGCATCGGAGGACTATAGCCGTCGTGACTCACGAGGGGGGAGGCGAGCGCCCCAGCTATCGGAGAAGACGATGGGTGCGCAGCACGGGCTCCAGGTCAGCCCAATGGCAGTAGCCGGACGTCAGAAGATGAACCTGTCCGTCACCTTCCCTCAGCGCTAGGGTCGGAAAGCCTGTGGCGCCTACGCTGACGCCGAGGGCGGACCGTTCCTGCAGGTGCCGTTGGAGCTCTTCCTCGACGTCCGGGCTACGGAGCTGATCTTGGAAAGAGCCGCGATCGAACTGAGCCTTCTCCCCCGCCGACAGCAGCACGTCTTCGTCCGAGGGGTTCTGTGCCTCTTGGTAGTAAGCGTGCTGGATCGCTTGGAAGACCTCCGGTCCCGCTCCGGGCCGAAGCGACTCCGCTGCGAGGACGGCGCGGCAGGCTGGGTAGGTGGAACGCCGCGGCGCGCAGTCCGTCCAGAAGGCCCGGTTGAAGGTCACGCCGGTGACGCGTTCAATGGAATCCCATGCGCCCTGGATCATCTCACGAACGGGCGCCGGCATGGGATCGTCAGAGTCAGGCGCAAGGCCGCCCATGACGTAGCGGAGCGGAACATCGGGGCGGAGCTCCTTGTGTAGCTGTGCCAGGACAGGGGCGAATCCGTAGCACCACGAGCACATTGGATCGGCGATGTAGACGACTTCCATAGCCGTACAGTACCGACTTCCGTTGAGCAGCGGTGTCGCGCAGTCTGTTGGTGGGCTCCGCTATTCGGTAGTGAGCGGTACGGTAACGTAGTGATTGTCGCCACTCCCTCCCGCACGTCGGAGGCCTTCGGCCTCCGAGGT
>CALHGQ010000444.1 GCA_938030175.1 uncultured bacterium
CGAGTGGCGGCCGTGCCGGGGCGCTCTGAGCCCCCTATGGTTAAGCGTAGCGCTGGCCCCGATGCCCACCGGCGCGACGACCCACGCCAAGTCACCCCATGACGATCTCGAAGCGCCCTCGATTCAGCCTCCCCTCCGCCGCTCTCCTCGGCCTTGTAGCTCTGATGTCCGCGGCCGCAGACGCCAGCGCTGCGCCGCTGCAAAGTCGAGTACAAGCTCAGCCGCCTGCCGGTCAGTCCGTGCCGCCACGGGGGCTTCCGACTTTGCTCGCCGCCACAGCGACGGCGAGCTCCACCGGCGCCGCGGGCCCGGCTAGCTTCACGGTGGACGGCAACCTCGGGACCCGTTGGGAATCGGTGCACGGGATCGACCCCAGCATCTTGACCCTCGACCTCGGCGCGACGTATGTGCTTTCGCGGGCGGTGATTCACTGGGAGGCGGCGAACGCCGGTTCCTACACCGTGGATGGTTCGACCGACGGCGTGACGTGGAACACGATCAAGAGCCGCACTGGCGGGCTCTTTGGGGATCGCACCGACCGACTTAAGCTTTCGGGCGCGTTCCGCTACGTGCGGATGAACGGTCTCACCCGCAGCCCCGGCAACGTGTACGGCTACTCCATCTGGGAGATGGAAGTGTACGGCTCGCCCGCCATGGACAGCGACGGTGACGGCGTCGACGACACGCAGGACCAGTGCCCGAACACTCCCCCCGGCGACGTGGTGGACTCCACCGGTTGCACCGTGGTCATTCCCGTTCAAGAGGTCTCCTTTGCGAACGGTATCCTCACCGGCGGAACGGGCTCCGCCTCGCCCGGCTTCTCGCTCTACGTCTTTGACGACGACCTGGCAACGCCGGGCATGAGCAGCTGCAACGGAGGCTGCGCCGCCACATGGCCGCCGGTCCTCGTCGAAGACGGACTCGCGTCGGGCATCCCAGGGCTCTCGATGATCCAGCGCGCGGACGGCACGAACCAGGCCACCTACCAGGGACGCCCGCTCTACTTCTACACCGGTGACGTCGCCCCGGGCGACACGCTCGGCGAGGCCCTCGGCGGCGTCTGGTTCACCGTTCCGTTCGTCCAGGTCTTTGCGCCGCTGTTCGACGTCACAACGGTCCTCGACCCCGAGCTTCAAGAGGACACGCCGACAGCTCTGATCACTCGCTTCTCCGATCGCGCCCGCGACCGGCACGCCCGCGAGGACGAGTTCGCCATCTACGACCACTACCTTTCGTTCTACTGGGAGCATCGCACGTCTGCCGTCGAGATCGTGGACACGATCGGCAAGGGCGGGAACACGATCACGTTCAACGTGGCGTCCCAGTGGCGACTGAGCCCGAACCAGGCCGAGCTGCGCTTCTTCTACCGCGGCTTCAACACGGTGGCGGAGTACTACAACAACGGGTCGATGACGAGCGTTCCGAGCCTCGACGTGCCCGGCAGCAACGTCAAGCACTACACACGCTCGCTCAACTTCAATCAGAAGACCGGCGCTCAGCTCCAGGTGGGGGACCGCCTTGAGTTCGAGCTCAGCCACTTCCTCGATGGCGTTCCGAACGGGCGCAACAACTACTACGGCACCGCGATCCTTTACATCGTCGGGCAAGGCATCGTTCCGTGGGAAGCACGCGGCGTCTTCGGTAACCCCTCCACCGAGCGTGAGGATTCGTTCCCCATGGCGGAGACGGGCCACCTCGGCGGCGGCACCACGCTGCCGTACCAGTACTCGAACGAACCAGACAAGCGCTTCATGCAGATGGCGGGCAACCTGTCCAGCATCAACGGCCAGGAGTTCGTTCTCGGGCGACGGGTGCACCACACGGATGCTGGCGACGGCTCCCACGACGAGTCTCCGGCCAACCCGATCTTCGGAGAGCTCGTGGGCAACCTCGGGCCGAAGTACATCGGTCGCTCCTGCGTCGAGTGTCACGAGAACAACGGCCGCGCGCTGTCGCCTGCGGTGGGGTCCTCCCTTGGGCAGTACGTCTTCAAGGTGGGCGACGCGAACGGCGACCCTCACCCCATGCTTGGCTCCGTGCTGCAGCCCCTCGTGACGAGCGGCGTCCCCGAAGGGAACGTGACGCTTTCCGGCTGGACCAACGTGGGCGGCCTGCGGACTCCGAACTACCAGTTCACGGGCCCAGTGCCGGCGCACTTCAGCGCGCGGATCGCGCCCCAGCTCGTGGGCATGGGACTCCTCGAAGCGATCCTTGAGACGGACGTCGAAGCACTGGCGGATCCCAGCGATAGCGACGGCGACGGGATCTCCGGCCGCATGCGCCTCGTCACGGACCCCGTGACGTTCAACACTCGCCTCGGCCGGTTCGGTTGGAAGGCTTCCGAGTCCTCCGTGCGTTCCCAGGTGGCCGCTGCGCTCAACACCGACATGGGCGTCATGACCAGTGCGCGACCGGATCCCGACTGCGGCCCCATGCAGTCCGACTGCGGCACATCGGGCGCGGAGTTCTCGGATCAGCGCCTCGATGAGCTGACCCACTACATCCAGCTCCTCGGCGTGAGCGCCCGACGCGACCTTGCGGACCCCGCGGCGCTGGCCGGCGAAGCTCTCTTCAACGCCGCTGGCTGCGCCGACTGTCACACGCCGACTTTCATTACGTCCCCGTATCACCCCCGCGCAGAGCTTCGGAACCAGGAGATCCATCCCTACACGGACCTTCTCCTCCACGACATGGGACCGGGCCTGGCCTCGACCCTGATCGAGGGGAACGCGACGGAGTCCGAGTGGCGGACCGCCCCGCTTTGGAGCCTCGGCCTGACGGCGGGCGTGAGCGGCGGCGAGGGCTATCTCCACGACGGCCGCGCCCGTACGGTGACCGAGGCCATCCTGTGGCACGGCGGCGAGGGCGCGGACTCAAGGACGGCCTTCGAGGCCATGAGCGCCGCTGAACAGGCACAGCTCCTGGCCTTCTTGCAGTCGCTCTAGCGTCAGGCGCGATGCGCGGCGCGGGGCCCCAGCGAGCGATGCTCGCTGG
>CALHGQ010000445.1 GCA_938030175.1 uncultured bacterium
GGTGATCCAGCCCGCCACGAGCCGAACGGGTAGCCCGTCGATCGTGGCGGACCAGTCCGTCTCCAACACAAGCCGATCCCATGCTTCGGTCGTTGCGCCGCTGCCCCCGGATGGCAGCGGCCTTTTGGCGAGCGCCATCCGAAGGTCCAGAAGCCGCAGCGCTGGAGCGTCCTCCGGCAGCGCGCCTGCTTGCATCGCGTCCTCCAGTGCCGCCAGCGCTTGGGCGTCTTCACCGGCCTTGGCGAGGCGATCTGCTTCGCGGTACAGCGTGACGAACGCGCGCGGCTCGCCTGGGTCCTGGGCAAGCGCAGCCCGCCGGGCCACTGGCTGAGCGTTGGCGAGGCTCGCCCGGGCCCTGAGCTTCTCCACCGAGCCATCGGAGAGCTGATCGAACTCCGAGCCGCTGCGCAGGCCCTGCCAGTGATCCTTCGCATCGCGGATCACGAGCCGCGCCGTACTGGCGACCTCGGCCTCGGCCAAAGCGTCAGGGGCGCGCCCGAGCATCCAGCCAGCCCACCCGAGCGCAGCCGCCACAGCCGCCCCGAGGGCCACGAGGACAGCCTCCGGAGCACCGCTCTTGCCGTTTCCCCGCTGGTTAGACTCTCCCACGCCCTCAAGCTACGAATGGGGCGTTCCTAGCCTGTCAACAGGATGTCAATTCCGGTGCGTCCTAGCTGACCGCCCGCATGAGCGCCTCCAATGGGCCCCTGGCGAACCGTTTGCGCCACAGGTGCGAGCCGATGACGGCTACGCCGAAGAAGACGAACGCGGCGCCGATGGAGTATGGGAGGGTCTGTCCTTCTAGGCGGCCCATCTCCTCGAGGGTGCCAAGGCCCACGACCACGTGCCCGATGTAGAGCGTGAGGGCGAGCTGCCCCGTAGAGACGAGAGGGGCGACTAGCCTCGGGGCGCGGTTCGCAACCTCGATGGAGCCGACGATCATCAGCGTTGCGACGCATGCGCCGAGCTCGATGAAGAACGGCGTGGGTGGTGTGGCATCGATCATCAAGAGGTGCGCGGGCCGGAAGGAACTGACGAGGGCTGGGGCCCAAGTCTTCGAGATGGCCACCACGAAGGCTCCGACGATGGCGGCCGCGAACGCGAGGCGGCCGCGAACCGCAGGGTCGCGCAGTTCCATGCGTCCTAGGATCAGGCCGTAGACGTAGAGCGCGAACCACGGAAAGAGCGGATTCCACCCGTCGAACACGAGATTGCGGAGGAAGCCGACCGGGGTCCAAAGGCCGTTGTAGGAGAGGTCGAGGAGGTTCCAGTGCGCGAAGAACCTGCCCGTGAGCGCAAAGGCGATGCCCACGCCGACGCTAGCGAGGGCCACCGCGATGAGGATCGACGTGCGCACGAAGAGCAGCGCTGCGCCGAGGCTGAGCCACAGCCCATAGGAGTGCAGGATGTCGGCGGGCCACATCACGAGGAAGAGGCAGCCGACGATGAAGAGGAAGAGGCCGCGGCGCAGTAGGGAGCGGCGCGCGGCGCTCTGGAGGGTTGGGTCGCCGCTCAACCGTGCGCGCGCTGATCCGAGGCTGCCGCCGATGCCCGCAAGGACCACGAACGTGGCCGCCGCGCGGCCCTGGAGTGCCTCCACCGCCGAGATCAGCCAAGCCGGCTCTTTGATGGCTCCGGCGACGACCAGGTCGAAGTGGACGAGGATCATCCCGAAGAGCGCCAGGGCGCGCGCGAGGTCGAGTCCGGCGATCCGTGGGGCGGAGGGGGATGGCGCAGAGTTGGCAGTCACTGTCATAATGATAGTGACTATCACATTCTTGGCCTCAGCTCAACCCTTGGACTATGATCCCCTGTGCCCATGTCACTTCGGGAACGTAAGAAGCGCCTCGCGATGCGCAGCGTCCAGCGTGTCGCCCTCGATCTATTCGAGGAGCACGGGTTCGACGAGGTCTCCGTCGAGGAGATCAGTGAGGCCGCAGATGCCTCGCCGAGCACGATCTATCGGCACTTCGGCACCAAGGAGCGGCTGGTGCTCTGGGATGAGTCGGACGCCGGCATTGAAAAGGGCCTGCGCAAGCATCTCGGGAGGGTGCCTCCGCTCGAAGCGCTGCGGAAAGCGTTCTTGGATGCCTACGGCGCGCTCACAGAAGACGAATTGGCGCTCCAGCGCCGGCGCGGCGCTCTCATTGATGGGACACCCCAGGTGTACGCCGCGATGGCCGGTGAATTCGCCAGGGCCCGGGTCGAGATTCAAGGTGCGCTGCGCGAGGTCTACGGGAAGAAATGCGGCGATAGGGGGGCTGAGATGACGGCTCGCGTCGGACTTCAAGCGCTGGTGGCTGGCTTCGAGGCCTGGCAGCGCGAGGGCCCGAAAGCCTCGCTTGCAAAGTGCATTGGGCAGGCATTCGACGCTCTCGAGTCCATCCTCCGTTGAGCGTAGCTGTAATCCTTGAGGCATGCTGTCGCAGACAGTCATCAAGGATCGGCAGACGGAGACGTTGACCCTCAAGCGTAGGAAACCGCTGAGCCGACTTGTTCTCTGTGAGAGTTCAAGCGGATGCATCATCGAAGCCTAAGCGCGCTGCAGGCCCATCAGGGCTAGGCATGAAGGCCGTTCTCAGTATGGCCTCGGTGGCCTACCTGCTGATCATCGGGTGGTTCACTGGCGGAGTCGGCTCGAAGGTTCTGGCGGAAAGGGAAGCAGCTAGCCACTGGTCAGTCGCACCCGGAACGGTCGTTGAGGCCAAGGTCGAGGAGCTCCGCGCGGCCAAGGGCGGAAAGCAATTCCGGGCCAAGGTTCGCTACGAGTACGACATCGAGGGCAACAAGTACGAGGGGGATCGCTACGCGTTCTTACCGCTCGCGAGCTCCGATGCAGAGACGCAGCTGGCCGTCGTGACTCGCTATGAAAGCGGCAGCCCGATCGACGTCTACTTCGACCCGCAGAGCCCGGAGGAATCGGTGCTCGACGTCGAGTTCGCGTTCTTCCCATGGTCGATCCTGCTTTGGATCTTCCCACTTGCCGCCCTGGGAGTCCTTCTGAGCCTCGTCCTCGTGTCGTGCTTTGGGCCGGCGCCCAAGGCGGGCAGAGCCGCGCGCTTGGTGGTCGTGGACAACCCAGACCAGCTAGTCGTCGCGAAGAGTCGGACGAGCCCTTTGGGCTGGGCGGCCCTGATCTCGATCCTCGTCCCGGTGGTCACGTGCCTGACCCAGAGCTTCTTCGGGCAGCGCATGGTCCTGGATCGCTGGACGTTTGTCATCCTGGGTGTCACGACGGCGTTGGCCGCCGTCGTCTCCGGACTGACTTGGCTGAAGGGCAGGAGCCTGGAAGGGGCTCTCCGCATCGACCGGCGCCGGGGCCGCTACGCCTACCCTGCGACCGCGCATGATCGAGAGTTGGTTCGCGTGCAGGCGGTGGAGCTCCGCTCCGACCCCGCGATTGGCTCCGAGGAAGTGCTCACCACGGGCAAGCACCGCTTCATGCTACGAACCGCCGCGAGCGTCGACCCGCTCTTTGAGTTCGACGGCGAGCGCCAGGTAGCGGAGGACCTCCTGAAGGTGCTCCGCGTGGAGCTCTGCGCCTAGCGGCAGCGGTTGAAGTGAACCGTCACCTCTCTCGTGCCGCTGGCTGTAGCCACGAGATCGAGCAAGCCGTCGCCGTCTAGATCGGCGAGACCTAGAGCGCGGGGCGAGAGGCCCAGGGCGTAGTCGGTCGCTGGATTCCAGGTAAAGTCGTCGCCTCCGAGCAAGACACTGGCTGCCCCCGTGAATTGGTCGGCGGTCACAAGGTCCACCTGCCCATCGAGATTGATGTCCCCAGCAACGAGGTCAGTCTGTGCTGGATCATCTAGGAACACTGACCGTGCCGGACCGAAGGACAGGCTCCCAAGGTTCTCGAAGCTCGTCAGTCCGGAATTCCCGACGATGGCGACGTCCGAGTCGCCGTCACTGTCCAAGTCCGTGCACACGAACCGGAAGCTGCCCGTAGGCGACTCAAAGGCGGTCGCCGGCCCGAAGTTCCCAAGGCCGTCGTTGGGCAAGACGCGGAACCCTTCGAAGGAGCCCTCGGTGAACGCGTGGACGACGTCGAGATCTCCGTCGAGGTCCATGTCCACGAGCTGGAGGCCACGGCTTGGTGTCGGCTCAAGGTATCCGGCACCGGTTGAGAAGCTGCCGGTCCCGTCGTTCACCAAGACGTTGATGCTGTTCAGTGGGCCGAAGCCGCTATGGGTCGTGAGGAGATCGAGGTCGCCGTCACCGTCCACGTCGCCGGCGACAACCTGCCGAGGGAAACGCTCGACCGTGACTTCTTGATGGGGGGCGAAGACTCCTCCGCCGAGGTTGAACAGCAACGAAACGCTTTCGTCGAATAGGTTCGCCACAGCGAGGTCGGCATCGCCGTCCCCATCGAGGTCGGCCACCACCAGATCGACGGGTTGCTCGCCCACGGGTAGCGTTTCGACCGAACCAAACGTTCCGTCCGGCTGCCCGATGCCAAGGGAGACGTCATACGAGCTTTGGTTGATCGCGAGAAAGTCCGTCACGCCATCGCCCGTGACGTCTTCCAAGACGAGCTCGTTCGGCCAGGTGCCCACGTCGTACGCGTCCATCGTGTGATAGCCGCCGCCTCCGTCGCGGGTCACCACGGCGATGTCGTCGGCCAGGGCGAGGGTCACGGCTAGCTCGACACCCGGTTCCCCGTCGAAGTCAGCGGCGACGATCGTGCGCGACCACCTACCGGATCTGACCGAGGTCGGCGCGGAGAACGTGCCATCGCCCACCCCGAGCAGCAGAACGATGTCGAGGCTGAACGCGCCGGCAAGGTCGAGGATCCCATCGTCGTTCAAGTCGGCCACGGCGAGGTGTCCCAAGTACGCCCCCGTGTCGATCGCGATTCGGCTTCGGTAGGTCCCATCCCCGGCCCCCAGTTGGAGCGCGATTTCGAAGCCGTCGCGGTTGGCGATCGCCACGTCGATGTGCCCGTCGCCGTCGAAGTCGGCCGTGACCACCTGGTGAGGCTCGAACGTGGCCGTATCGTAGCGCGCGGCCCCGAACGTGCCGGTGCCGTCGTTCAGGAACGTCGCGATGGTGGCGCTGTCCCCGTTGGCCACGATCAGGTCTTGGTCGCCGTCGGCGTCGAGGTCCACGAGCTTCACTCCGCGGGGCGTCCTTTCGCTCGCGAGAGTGGTCCTTGGGGCAAGCGAGCCTGCGCCGTCGTTCCGGAGCAGCGACACCGTGTTGACCGTCCAGGTCGAGTTGGCAACGACCACGTCGAGATCGCCGTCGCCGTCGACGTCACCGAGGTCGACGCCTGCGGGGCCAGCGCCTGCGTCCGTTTCGGCGTGTGCGGCGAAGGCTCCTCCGCCCAGGTTGATGACGACAGAGACCGTGCCCGAGTCAAGGTTGGAGCAGACGAGGTCGAGGTCACCGTCGCCATCCATGTCCCCGAGCTCAAGGCCTGTTGGCGTGGTTCCAACGCCAATCGCGACCGAGCTAAGGAATCGAGCGTCCCCCGTTCCATAGAGCACGCGCAGCTCTGCGGTTCCAGGGTTGGTTGCCACGAGATCGGCCAAGCCGTCGCCATTGAGGTCGCCGGAGACGATGAGCTCTGGGTCCTCGCCCGCTTCAAAGCGCGCCGCGGAGAAGAACCCTGCGCCGATCTCGCAGCCGGCGTCGAACACGATCTCTAGCCCGTCGCTGAAGTTCGAGACCGCCCCTTGGGTTCCTGCGTCCCTGTGCCAGTACTGAAACGCCACGGTGTCACCCGGTTGGATCGCCACGGCGCCCAGGGGCATGGGAACGGCACCGAGCTCAATGGGGAGCATCACGCTTCCCTGCGCATCTGGCATCAGGACCGCGTTGATGTAGCGTCCAATGGGTTGACCCAAGCACAGGTTGCCCACCGCGCCGGCCGGGTTGGCCACGAACCCGCGGGAGAAGCTAGTCAGGAAGTAGCCAGCAGAACCAGCCGGCAGCTGCCCGCACTCAAGCGTGACGTCGTCCAGACCCACGTTGGCGCTCCCCGAAGCACCCATGACCGAGGGGAGCCCGGTGGAGTTCGGAACTTCAGGGCAGTAATTCGTCCCAAGTTGAGCGGGGGCGGGCGATGCGAGGCACAGGAGCAGGAGCGAGAGGTGCATGCCTACACCGTACGGCCTCAACCGTAGTTTCGCCGTAGAACACGAACTCGCCGCCCCCTGAACAGACTATGGCCTCGGCGCCCGATCGCACCTGTGCGACGAGGGCTCCCAAAACTGGGCGTTTTCTGCAGCGACCCCCTACGCCCGAGACGCTCACCAGCCCCATCTCCCCCCAAGACCCTGCCATGATCATCTACGGAACACGAGGCGTCACACGGACGCGCGAGCAAGGAGCCTTCTACTGTCCCCAGTGCGGACCCGATCAGTCCTACAAGGCGAAGCGCGCCCGCCGCTTCTTCACGCTTTACTTCATCCCCCTCATTCCACTCGACAAGCTCGGCGACTACGTGGAGTGCCAAGCGTGCCAGGGGACCTTCAACCCAGAGATCCTCGACTACGATCCGAACCAAGAGGCAGCCCAGACCCAGGCCCTCTACGTGACCGCCATGAAGCAGGTCATGATCGCCACCCTCCTGGCGGACGGCGTTGTCGACGACGACGAGGTCACCCTCCTCCAAGAGATCATGCTCGCCCTAGGGGGCATCGACGTCACGATCCAAGACCTGCGAGAGGAGATCGACGAGTTCAGCAAGCGCCGCATCGACCCTGAAAAACTCCTGAGCGAGCTTTCGGGCACGCTCAACGACAAGGGCAAAGAACAGGTCCTCAAAGCCGCCTACCGAATCGCTGCCGCCGACGGCCACGTGGACAAGTCCGAACTACAAGAGATCCACAACTTCGGCGAAGCCATGAACATGTCTTCCGCCCACATCAACGGAGTCCTCACCGAAGCCAAAACCTCCACCTAACGCCAGCTGCACCGTTGGGAACCAGGTTGATTTTGCGCGCGAACGAGTAGCAGCCCCCTTCGGAACGGAGTTCC
>CALHGQ010000446.1 GCA_938030175.1 uncultured bacterium
CATGCCGGTGATGCCAGGCTGTACACGAAGGCGATTGCGGAGCTCAGGCTTCCACTGCTCGACCTCGTTGGGAAGCGCAGGACGTGGGCCGACAATGCTCATCTCGCCGCGCAACACGTTGATGAACTGAGGAAGCTCATCGATCGAGGTCTTACGGAGGAGGCCACCGATCTTGGTGATGCGAGGGTCGTCCTTGATCTTGAAGATCGGGCCGTCCTTTTCGTTCACGAGGCGCAGTGCGTTCTTGCGGGCCTCGGCGTCCTGGTACATGGACCGGAGCTTGTAGAACTGGAACGGGCGTCCACCGCGTCCTGCGCGGGGCTGAGCGAAGATGATCGGGCCGGGCGAGGTGACCTTCACCAACACGGCGCCGGTCAGGAGCA
Source organism: uncultured bacterium (assembly GCA_938030175.1). GTDB lineage: Bacteria > Planctomycetota > UBA1135 > UBA1135 > Saltatorellus. Next base: position 384 of record CALHGQ010000446.1, read on the forward strand.
CAGGCGAAAGGAGCGTCAGCGCGGAGCCAGCGACCAAGATGTCGACGGCGCGGCGGTAGAACGGAAGGCGCTCTTCGAAGTAGGGAGCCAGGTCGCGAACTTGGCGCTCTTCGGTGGCCTGCTCCGCGGCGGCGGGAGCTGCCTGCCGATTCCACTCGACGGGCGTGGTCATCGCAGCAGCACTCGGGTCGGCGGCGAGGACGGAGGCGAGAGCGGATGACCCAGCGGTGGCTCGAACCGGCTTGTCGGTTGCGGACGCCATGCTGCGACGGCTGGATTCCATGGAGCGGTGAGTATGGCTTCCGACCGCGCGGAGGGCAGGGCGCTCAAGGACGGCCGTCGCGTTCAGGGCGGACTGCAGAGACTCGGTGCCGTGTGGAATGGAACCTCCGATACGGCGGCCGTTCACTCGGCGCAGCGGGCTCGACTGTGCGCTGTTCGTGCCGGCGTCACTCCTCTGGACGGTACTGCTCTGGACGGTACTGTGCTGGACGGTACTGTGCTGGGCAGCGCCATTGTCGGAACGGTTTTCCGTCGAGTCCTTCGAGACGGAGGGGGTCCCGTTGGCCTTCGCAGCCTGGGATGCATCTCCCTGGTTTCGCGGCTGGTCGACGCGGCCGAACTCGCTGTAGGCGACGTCGCTTTCCGAGCCGTTCGTGCGCGGCGTTTCGCGGCTGTCCGGGTGGGGGTAGGTGTAGACCTCGCAGGCGGCGGTCAAGCCGTTGGAGTTGAGGTCCTCGAGCGCGCCGTCGACGAACGTCCACGTGGCTGCGCCCGTTGTCTCGGGGAGGAGCACCGCAAGGCTACGATCGTCCACAACGCCGACGTCATCGTAGGTGCGGATGCGGTTGAGGAGGACCTCTGCGGTCTTGGCAACGCTCTCGCGGACGGTGCCCGTCGTCTTGCCTTCAGGCACGCGGAAGACGGCCAGTGAAAAGCACTGTTCGTTTCGCTCGACGCGAGCGCGTTCGCGCTGGAATGCCCGCTCCATCTGATCGGCCGCGAGAACCCCGCTCGTGGCAAGAGATTCGGCGATCATGAGTTCGGACCCGGTGTTGGCATGGCTTCGGCGACTACGGCGCAGGAACCATTTCGGTCGAGACTTCATTCTGGAAGCGTGCAGTGAAAATACGGGAGAGGCGAGTGAGAGTGAGAGCCAGCAAAGGGGGGACGGCCGAACACCTCAGCGCTAAAAGATATCCGGCCTGAGATCAGAAAGGGCGCGTTTAGACGGCGACCTATACGAATCTTCACCTGACCCCGAACAGGCGAGTGGCTTGGATCGAGACGGTGCTTGGCAGGGTCTCCGACATCTTGCACCGCACCCGCTCTGCTGGATTACCCCGTTCTTCTGCGCCAGAACCCCGTGGAGAGAGCACTTGGTCGCCCTGGAGGACGACGTGCCCGGCGCCGAACGGGCCCGTCCGGACGGGGTCGCTTGGGCCGAAAATAGCCACTGTCGGCACGTCCAGCGCCGCCGCCATGTGCATGGCCCCGGTGTCGCCCGTGACGATACCCCGCGCCCTGCGAATCAATGCGACGAGTTGGGGGATCGATGTCTCACCGGCCAGCTGGTGGAGTCCCGGAATCGCCCGCTGGAGCGACTGTCCCATCTCCACGTCGGAGGGACCGCCGGTGATCACGATGGGAGCATCCGCCACGCTCTTTCGAAGTTCGTTCGCCAAGGCTCGAAACGAGGCCTCCGGCCACTGCTTTTCCAGCTTCGAGGCGCCGATATTGAGCAGAATCGGGGCCGCTCCGGCCCAGTCCCCGGCAACCCGAGCCTCGGCCCAGGCACGGCTCTCGGGATCGTCCACGAGCTCCCGGCAAAGGGGGGCTCGGGGGACGCCGAGGAGGTCGAGGAAGCGCTGGTACTGGCGCACCATGTGCTCCCGCGGATGGCCCGTCTCAATGCGCTCCTTCGTCCACAGCCAGCTCTGCTCCTTGGAGCGCGCTCGGTCGAAGCCGAGCACCCGCTTAGCCCCCGACATCCGGGCGAGGAGGGCGCTTTTTTGGAGGCGCTGGAGGTCTAGCGCCAGGTCGTAGCGCGCCTCCCGCACCTCGCGGACGACCCGGCGGAAGCCGCCGACCCCCGTGCCCTTCGGCCAGACATGGACCCGATCCACGGACGGATGGCCCTCCACGAGCGCCCGGGACAGCGGGTGGACCGCCCAGCCGATCACGGCCCCAGGAATCGCGCGGCGCAGTCCGTTGGCCACGATCAGCGCGTTCACGACGTCGCCGATGGCCCCGAGGCGCACGATCAGGATCCGGGGCGACGTACCGAGGCTGTGGGTTGCGCCAGGGGGCTCGCTCACGGGTGGAGGTTCGTTCCGCATTTCTTGCAGTACATCGCGTCGACCTGGTGCCCTTCGAAGAGGCAGCCGGAGCACACCTGGCCGCTCACGCGCTCCTGGGGCGCCGCGCGGACTAGTTCAGCCCCGACGATCCCGGTGGGGACCGCGATGACGCCGTAGCCCATGATCATGAGCAGCGAAGACACAAACTGCCCCAGGGGCGTCTCCGGCGCGATGTCCCCGTATCCCACCGTTGTAAGCGTCACGATGCCCCAATAAACGCTCTTCGGGATGTTGTCGTACCCGTGCTCCGGACCCTCGATGAGGTACATCACGGACCCGGAGATCGTGGTCAGGATGACGACCGAGATCATGAAGACGATGATCTTCGGCAGGCTCGCCTTGAGGGCGGTGGTGAGCTCGTCCGCCTGCCGCACGAATTGAGCCAGCTTGAGCACCCGGAACACGCGAATGAGCCGGAGCATCCGCACGACGGCAAAGGTCTGCGCGCCGGGGAAGAAGGCGGCGATGTACGTAGGCGCGATGGATAGGACGTCGACGATGCCGAAGAAGCTGCGGGCGTAAACGGCGGGCCTCGGGTGGCAATAGAGACGCGTCACGTATTCCAGCGTGAAGATCCCCGTCAAGATCCACTCGGCCAGGCGGAGGCTGTCGCCATGCTCCGCTTGGATGCTCAGTACGCTCTCTAGCATCACCACGGCGATGCTCAGCACGATCACCACCAGGAGCAGGATGTCGAACAGGGCGCCAGCGCGCGTGTCGTGCTCGAAGATCGTCTCGTAGAGCCAGCGGCGGGCTGGGGTGACGCTCTCCTCCGGGTTTGGCGGAGGGGCGTTGGGCTCGGGAGTCGTCGCCATAGCCCTCGATCATGGGAAATCGCGACGCCTTCCCACAAGGATCCCGCCGAATCACCAGCTCCGCGCTGGCGAGGTCGTCCTAGTTGCGTCCGCTCTCAGCTCGTGAGGCGCAGCTGCCAGGCTTCGATCGCCTCGCGCCGGGCTTCCACGTAGCGCAGGAATTCTGCCCGGCGCTTCTTCATGGGCGAATCAGCGAGCAGGTCGAACTCGACGCCGAGGATGACGTCCGCCCCGTTCCTGTAGCCGTGCTTGACGACGCCGGGCCCTTCGAACGGGGTCTTGCAGCCGGGGACATCGAGGTAGACGGTCACGCGCTCGCCGCTCCGGAACACGGCCGCCTGAACGAGGGGGAGTGAAACCCCAAGGCCCGTGCGCGAGATGTCCTGGGCCTCGCCCCGAAGGCGGTGGGGGCCAAAGGCGAGCTTGACCCGGACCACCGAGTCGATGTCTGGCTTGACCCGCATCGAGGACCGGCGATTGAAGTAGCGGCCGAGTGCGTCGTCGAGCTGGGCGTACAGGTCGCCGAGCTGCGAGAACTGGATCTCGACGAGGACCATGGCGTCGCTCCACTGGTCCATCTTCCGAATGCGACCGATCGCGCGCACGCTCCACCCATCCCGCGGGTGGTGGACCATGAGCTCAACGACGTCGCCCTCGCCGCCGAGCGGCGCGAGGTGGAACGGGAGGACGATCTCAGCGCCCTGGATGTTCATGTCGTACAGGTCGACGCGGAACGGCTGGTGCCCGTCCAGGGTCAACTGCACTTCCAGCTCCTCCGCCTCGGGCAGCGCTGCGTGCTGCGGGCGTGAAGCTTCCTGGGCCTCTGGGGCCGTGTCAGGGCGCTTGGAACGCTTGAAGAGACTGAACTTCATGGGGCTGGAGGAGGGCGACATCGCCGCCGGATACGGGGGTCATCGTCCAGGAAAGGGGTCCCAATGAAGGCGACCCGCGAATCTGCCGGCTTCCTCGCCTTTGAGCCGTCCCAGGCAGGGATCTAGGCCCCCTATGCGCCCATGTGTGTCACCGTTTGAAACGCTCGGAAAGATATTCCACCCGTCAAACCGAGTCGCTTCTCCCCACTGGGCGTGAGGTGGGTAGCGTGTTCCATACAACCCATGAAATCTCCCTCCAGAAAGCCAGTCGACTGGTCCAATGCGCCGATCGAGCCGATCGGGGATACCGCGGCCAAGCGAGCGCTTCAGGAGCCAGCGACGGACGTGGCTGCGGATTTCTCATACCGCGTGGCGTCCGCCGAGAACGTCAACCTACGCGAGCGGATCGCCAGGTTGGAAGCCTCGATCGCGTCCTGGGCGGGGGACCTTGACGAAGCCAACGAGGAAACCCAGCGGCTCCGTAGCGAGGTCGAGTCGCTGCGGGTTCAAGGGCGCACCGCTGAGGATGCGAGGTTGGCTGCCGAAGCGGAGCGTGCTCGCTTGTACGAAGCGGTGAACCTTCGCGACGCACACATCGGTGAGCTTGAAGCGCGCATCGTGACGCACGACATGGACGACGTCGAAACTCGACGCACTCGCTCGCGACTCGTGGCGATTCGCAAGCGCGCCCGTGCGCGGATGGCAGCGCAGTACGAAGAGGTGATGAGCCTGCGCCGCATGCTGGCGCTCGGCCACGCCGCCCGGCGTCAGATTGAAGATGAGCTGGCGGAGATGCGAATGGATAGCGAACGCAACGCGCGCTACCTCGACAAGCTAGAGCGCCGACTCGAAGAGGCGGAGTCCCGTCTCGCGAGTCAGCCGAAGCAGTCGTAGCCGCCCGAGAACAGGTCTCGTTGGGGCCACCCGGCTGGTTAGACTCTGCCATGGCAGTTCCAGTCACGCTCATTGCGGGGTTCCTCGGTTCCGGCAAGACCACCCTCGTCCGACGCATCCTGCGTGAGGCCCACGGCGTTCGATGCGCGGTCATCGTGAACGAGTTCGGCGAGGTCGGGATCGATGGCGATCTCATCGAACGCTCGGCGGTGAAGCGCGGCGATTCCGACGGCGCGAGCTCCGTCGTCGAGCTCGCGAACGGCTGCATCTGCTGCGAGATCCAGGACGATCTCCGCACCACGCTACTGGGGCTCGTGGGAGAGGGCGGGGCTGCTAGCGCGCGGTTCGATCGCATTCTCGTGGAGGCTTCGGGGGCCGCTTCTCCCGGCCCAGCGGTCCAGACGTTTCTCATCGACGGAGTCCTTCAATCCCGTGTGCGGCTGGACGGCGTCGTGACCTTGGCCCACGCGGGGCTGATCGAGCACCTCTTAGGCCAAACGGCCGAAGCAGAGGCGCAGGTGGCCTATGCGGATCGCATCGTGCTCAACCACGTGGACCGAGTGGAGGAGGGTGAAGCGGAGCGACTGGCGTCTCTTCTCCAAGGCTTGAACCCTCTCAGCGTCGTGCGGTCCGCGGAACGAGCCGAGGTCCCCGTCGACTGGGTCTTTGGGGCCGCGGCTGAGAGCAGCATCGCCGCGAACTTGAAGCCGGGCTCGGAGGTCAACACGGACGCACCCGAAGCCGCCGAAGCGCCTGCGGCGGTCCACACGCCGGGCCTGCGATCGGTCTCCTTGGTGGCGCAGGGCCCGGTCGACGCGGACGCGCTGGTGATCTGGCTGGAGTTTCTTGCCAAGCGGCGATCCCACGAACTGATGCGCGCCAAAGGAGTGATCGCTGCGACGGGCCCCGGTGGATCCGTCCGGGGTCTCGTCATCCAGGGAGTCTACCGCTGGCTCGAAGTGACCGACGCCCAGGGCGTGGTGCCGGAGGAGTCACGGCTCGTGCTCATCGGACGTGACCTGAACGAGGCGGAGGTCCGCCGCGGCTGGGCCGCCGTTTCTGGGACGAGCTGATGTGCGGTGGGGGCCCAGTGCTCATAATGGCGGGGCCATGAATCACCCCGCATCGACCCCTAGCCGACGTCAGTTCGTTTCCGGAGCCGCAGGCTTCCTCGCCGCAGGAAGCCTGGGAGGTCACGCGTGGGCCTCACCCGGATCGCGCGCGGGCGCCCAGCCGGTCGTCCCAGCTGCTGGACCTATCGCGGACGATCCCTGGTTCAAGATCTCGCTTGCGGAATGGTCGCTGCACCGCACGTTGAGGAAGCCGACGAACGAAGGCGGGATCCGCAACCTCGACTTCCCGGGAGTGGCCAAGCAGCAGTTCGGCTGCGACGGCGTGGAGTACGTCAACGCGTTCTTTCATTCGCCCGGGCCCGACGGCAAGGACGTCCGCCGCGGTACCGACTTCGGCTACCTCTCGGACCTCAACGCGGCCTGCGCCGACGCTGGTGTGGAGAGCCTTCTCATCATGGTGGACGGAGAGGGGAGCCTCGCCGACGCCGACGATGCGCGGCGCCGGGACGCGATCGAGAATCACTTCAAGTGGGTGAGCGCCGCGGCCTATCTCGGCTGTCACTCCATCCGGGTCAATGCCGCCGGTGACGGCGCCCCCGAAGAGCAAGCGGAGCGGGCCGCCGATTCGCTCCGACGGATCGCCCGCGTGAGCGCCGACTATGACATTGACGTCATTGTTGAGAACCACGGCGGTTTGTCCTCTGACGGCGCATGGCTCGCCGACGTGATGAAGCGCGCGGACCATCCGCGTGTCGGCACGCTGCCGGACTTCGGCAACTTCTACGAGTACGACCGCTACCAGGGCGTTACGGACCTCATGCCCTATGCCAAGGCCGTCAGCGCGAAGTCCCATGACTTCGACGAGTCTGGAAACGAGACCAAGAGCGACTACATGCGCATGCTTCAGATCGTGAAGGATGCGGGCTACAAGGGCTGGGTGGGCATCGAGTACGAAGGCGGAGGCCTCGACGAGACCGCCGGCATCTTGGCGACGAAAGCCCTTTTGGAGCGCGTGCGAACCGCCCTCGCTTGAGGGTGTCCGACCGCTCTCGCTGAACAGAGATAGTATTGGGGGTAGGGGTACGCCGCTGATGCCCCTCACCGCACACCGTTATGAAGCTACTTCCGCTGTTCCTTCCTGGGACCCTCCTCGCCTCGGCGTTGGCCGTCCCGTCCATTCCAAGCGCCGACGCTCCCGCGCTGGCGCCACGCACCTCCGCACTCGACGAGTCCACCACGGACTCACACGAGGGGCTCGCGTGGCACACGGACATCGACGAAGCCCGGCGCGAAGCCGCGGCGAGCGGCAAGCACGTGCTCGTGAACTTCACGGGAACGGGGTGGTGCTCTTGGTGCAAGAAGCTCGAGAAGGAGGTTTTCTCCACTGCGGTCTTCGCGGACTCGATGGCCGAGCGGTACGTCCTTGTGGTGGTGGACTTCGGACGCGACGGGAGCGCGCGCACCGACCTTCCTTTCGCCAAGAAGAACAACGAGCTGAAAGAGGCCCTCGGGGTCGACGCGTTTCCCACCGTCGCTCTGATGACGGCGACGGGCGTCGCCTACGGCGAGCGCGGCTACGAGCGCGGCGGCGCCGGTGCCTACGTCGAGAAGCTCGCGGCCGCCCATGCTGAGGCGGCCCACCTCGAAGAAGCCGTCCCGCGAATTGCGGGCGCGATCACCTCGGCCAAGACCCCCGAGGAAGCCATCGCCGCCGGGGACGCGGGGATCCAGCTTCTATCGGACGCCGGTGCCCACGCACTCGGTGTCCCCCTCGTTCCCCTCGTGCGGGCGACGCTGAGTAGCTCCGAGGCGAACTCCGAGCGCGAAGCGAAAGCCCTCAAGGCACTGTCGGGGGCCAACGTCGTCGACGCCGAGCTCATCGACCGCGCTTTCCGCGTGGACCCCAAGAACGCCGCTGGCCTGCCCGAGGCTGCGCTCGCGGCGGCCATGCGGACCCTCGACGGCCCCGATGCAGTGGATCCACTGATCGCCCGCATCGAGTCCATGTTGAGCACCATGATCGTGCACGACAAGCAAGTCGCTGCCCAGCTGTACGGGGACTGCGCCTACTGGATCAAGGCTTGGCAGCGTGACGCGGATCGCTCCCGCGCGATGGCTGCTTTTGCGCTTCGCTTGGGTCCCAAGGACCCGGACCTGCGCAACATGCTGCAGGACTTAGCCGGACAGTAGTGCTCGCGGGCTCCCTCGACCGTGAGGCACGAGGGGCAGCCTAGCGAGCGAAAGGCGCGAACCACTCGTTCACGCCGTCGCACCACTTGTCCCAGGCCGCGGCCGCCGCGGTGTTCTTGTCGGCCTTCGCGGCGTCGATGCGCAGCGTCCGCTCCAGCTCGTTCGACGCCACGTGACGCGGAATGTCGGTGGCGCAGAGGTCGGCGAGGGCGAGCCCAGCGCTCACGATGGCCGTGCACGTCTGGCGCAGCTCCTTGCCGTCGATCATCTCCATTCGGTCAAGGCTCGTGTGGTAGGTGAAGTCCGTGAAGTGCCACATGAGCGCTGCCGGAATGTTCTGGCCGTTGAACACGTCGTGGTCGCTGCCGCCTTCCCACGGGTTCTCCGACGTTTGCCAGCCGCCGACGTGCCTGGCTACGTCGATCAGGGCCTCGCGACAGATGACGTTCACGCCGTTCGGGATGAGGTCCTCTTCGGATACGGAGCCCGCGCCCCACGGGGTGTGCTCGTCCGGAAGGATGGTGAAGAGCGCTCCCGGGTCCGGCGTCCTCTCAACGAGCGCGACGGCCCCGGTGCGTTCGGGGGACTGGCCGAGCATGTCGGCAGAGAGGGCCGCAAAGGTCCGGCGCTCGGTGGCGCCCAGCCAGATCCGCGACTGGGCCATTTCATCTCCGAAGACGAAGGCCAGCGTCCGCTCGGGCGGGTCGATCTGGCCTTGGTCGATCAGCTCAGCGATCGCGACGGCTGCGGCGCAAAGCCCCGCGGCCCCTGCGGCGTTGTCGCCGGCACCGGGCTCTTGGAGGTGGGACGCGATGGCGACCGCTTCCCCCGGCGTGCCGGAACCCAGCACCTCGGCCACGAGCGTTCGCAGCGGGCGCTCCGCTGTCTTCGTTTTTGCGATGAACCGCAGCGTGGCGTCCGCGTCGTTCTTCTTCGCCGCTTGGATATGACTCAGGATGCGCGGCGAGATCTTGCCCACGGCGATCTTGGCGCCACGGGGCGCCGTCTCGAAGCGGATGGCGTCGAGGTGACGTTCCTCGCCGGTGGGATCGATCGTGAACGGAAAGAGTGCGCTCGAGAGCACGCAAACGGCGCCGCGCGATGCGGCCTTGCCCACCAGCTGGCCGCTCAACGGCGCGCGCGTCGCGAGGATCGAGCCCTTGGTGATGTCCTTGAGGGAGAGTGCGATCGAGCCTTTGACGTCCGCCTCGGGGGCGCCGACCGGGAGCATGGTGCGGTGCGAGTCACCTGCGGATCCGAACGCGAGCAGCAGCTCGGATCCCGCGGTGCTGTCCAGGGTCAGGGAGCCGCCGATGGGCCACCACGCGGGGCGCCCGAGCTCTGTTTCGACGATCTTCAGGGTCAGGCGGTCTGAGTCCCCGAACCCGGCGGCCATGAGGCGCGAATGGAGGCGGTCGATCACCTTGTCGTACAGCGGGCTCCCCGGCGTCCGATAGAAGCCGTCGATGAAGACGGTGTCCTCCATGGCAGCCGCTATGTCGAAGGCGTCGTGGACCTTGGGTACGTACCGGGCGGGGCCCTCCGATCCTGTGTCTGGGGGGGCTACCCTGGGGCCGTTGTGCTCAAGCTCGGCCGCCGAGGGCTCGGCCTCGGCGGATTGGGGGAGGTCCCTCTGGGCCATGGAGGCGCCGGCGGGGGACCCAAAGGAGCCTCCAACGAGTCCAAAAAGGCCCAGGGAGGCCCCAAGAAGGGCGGTCAGTTCGAATTTTTGGATCGGATAGGTCATCTGGGAGGATGCTCGATTGCCAGCGGGGGCCTCTCACCGTATCTTCTTCGGCTCGATCGACGGCGGACGGGTTCACCGGAACGTTCGTCTGCCCCCGGATTCTTCGCGTCTCCTCAGCTGCGCCTCCGCCCGCTGAGCCTGCGCCCCCCAGGATCCTCAACCGCTCAACTGACCGCGACCCAATTCCGGGTCGTCCGAAGCACCAGATTCATGGCTAAGACCTCAGCCGTCCAAAAGAACGATCGCCGTCGCGCGCTCGCCGAGAAGTACGCCGACCGCCGCGCCGAGTACAAGGCCATCATTCGCTCCACGAAGACGAGCGAAGAGGCCAAGGATGAAGCGCGCGCTGCGCTCGCCAAGATCCCGCGCAACGCGAACCCGAACCGTCAGCGTCTCCGCTGCTCGTTCACCGGCCGCCCCCGCGCCGTGTACCGCCGCTTTGGCGTTTGCCGGATCGTGCTCCGCGACCTCGCCCACGAGGGCAAGGTTCCCGGCATGCGCAAGGCCAGCTGGTAGCAGCTGACGCCGAATCAAAGAGAGGCCGGAACGCTCGACGAGCGTTCCGGCCTCTCTTTTTTTGTCCCGACGTTTTGTGTCCAGACGCTGGCGCGACGATCGTCAGACCGTCGCGCTCAGGTGACTCGGTCTACTGCATGATCACGGCGGTGTCCGTGACGGTCACGTCTTGGCCGTCCGAGGCGTGGAAGCTTCGGACCTGGGACTGCATCTCCGCGAACGCGGCTGCATCACCCGCCGTACCGACGGGGGTGAGGAGCGACCCGTGGGAGCCCTCGATGAACCGGACCGCGCCCTGGATGCCTCCAGTTGCTGTGGCGGTAATGTCGGTGAGGCCGAGGGCAGCGATCAGCGGCTCGGTGCCCGCGAACGGGGCGCCTGGCACGCTGTTCGGGATCACGAGGTCAGCGAGTCCGCCCTGGGGGCCGCCGCCGATGACTTCAATGAGCAAGACCGGGGTACCGCTCGCCGCCACGGCGCCTGCGTAGTTGATGGGATCCGCCGAGTCGACGATCGTTTGGGCGGCCGCCAGGAACTGGTCGTAAAGAGCCGTGCCAGGCGTGAGCCCGGCCCCAGCGAGGCCGGCGACGACCACCGGCCCGAAGACCGTGGAGCCGTTCAAGAGGTAGGGGATCGACGAACCAGGCATGCCCAGCGTCGCAGCCGTGATACCGGGCTGGAGCGCCACGAACGGCGTGCCGACGATGCCGCCGAGCGAGTGCCCGATGAAGTGCACATCGGACTCGTCGAACAGGTCGTTGCCCATGACCGTCAGGCTGCCCAGGGACTCCTTCAGGTTGAAGAGGTCAGAGACGCCCTGGCGGATGTTGTCGCGCGAGACGGCGACGTTCGAGAGGTTGATGAAGTGGACGCCCGAGCTGTCCGCGGCGCCGTCTGGCCCCGCCGACGGCGCGCCGCCGAGCGGCTCGGTCAAGAGGTCCATGCCGAAGGTCCGCTCCCAAACGTCCGCTGGGGAGCCCATCGTCTCTTGACGGAAGCCCGTGAAGATGGAGATGCCGCCCGCGAGCATGCCGGTGGTGGCATCCACGCCGTGGAGCGGAAGGTCGATGGCGACGGCGGCGATGCTCTCGGCGGCGAGGGCCTCGGCGATACCAAGCAGGTTCGTCCGGTTGCCTCCGATGCCGTGCTGGAAGATGACGATCGGGAAGCCTCCAACGGGCGGGGCCTCGTCAGGGACCGACACGAGGACCGGCATGCGCTGTGAGCTCGTCACCGCGGGCAGCGGGTTGAGGCGCGAGAGCTGGCTATCCGTAGCACCGACGGCCGTTTCGTAGCGGGGCGTCCAGGTGGCGCTCAGGGGGGTTGCGTCGTTCGTCAGTCCGTCAAAGTCGGACGTCAAGTTGTCGGCCTCGGTGAGGTAATAGGGTGCCTCGAGAACGCCCACGTAGATGAGGGCGTTGCCCACCGGGCCACCGGCCAGCTCGCTAGCCGTGCCCAAGGCCGGGGCCGCGTTGTTGACGCGCAGCATCGGGGTCGAAAGCGGGTCAACGGCCGTGTCGCCGTCGCAGGTGCCGAGGGCGCCGCAGAGGCCAGCGATCACAGCGGCTTCGTTGCCCTGGGCGATCGTTGAGATCGTTCCGAGCGTCGAACCGATCGACTGCACCGTGTACGTGAAGGACACGACGACGTCGTCACGGACCGCGTTTGGCTGCGTCGCGAAGTTCGTGAGCTGGGCGCCCACGAGTGCCTGGAGCTGCAGAAGCGTGGCCGGCGTGGTGGCAGGGGGGAACGGTGTCTCCTGGGAGGCGAAGAGGTACTCCGCGTCCTTGGACACCGGCACCGCGCTCGTGTCCCGGATGCCGTTGGTCAGCACGATCATGTAGACGCTCGGGTCCGCAGCCGTGCTCGGCGTCAGCGGGACCAGGGGCTGGATGGCCACGTCCGAGCCGTTCGCGACGACGGCGACGTAGTCGACACCCGCAATGAGCTCGCGGTCGATGGCCGTCACCGGACCACCCACGGGGCCGGCTGCGGTGCTGACCGTCACTTCGAACATGCGCACCGTGTCGCCAGGGATCACGGTCGCCGGGTCGAGGTCACGCGAGAACGACACGTTGGCCGGTGCCACGGGGGACCAACCGTCCAGGGTGTTCAGAGCGATGAACGGATCGGACGTCATCGTCGGATCCTCGATCGGGATGTTGAGCGTGCCGTCCAAGCTGCCCGAGTAAAGGAGATCGTTCGGGATGGGGATCTCGCCTGCGGACGGTGCGTAGCGCGCAGTCGTGGGCGTGCGGACCTGGGAGACGGGGTCTTCGTCATCCGCGCAGCTCGCAGCGAATATGGCGAGGCCGATAAGGAGTCCTCGGCCGATGGGGGCGGCCTGCATAGCGGATCGTGCCGGGTGGACTCGCGTCCGTTGCTGTTGGGTCATAGCGCTTCGCATTCATGGCCCCTTCGCGAGGGGCTGATCATGGGGCTGTTGGGGGGGGCCACTCGCCCACGGGGGCTAGCGGCGCTGATCCCTGAGCTTAGCAGGCCGTCCGCAGGAATGCGCTCGCGATGGCGCCCTATGGCCTTTTGGGAGGCTCCCAAACCGCTTCAATGGGTACTATCCGTTAGGGTCGCCACGCCACTGCTCCAGGCCAGACTCGCTCCCCAGGGCGCCCCGAGGGCCCCTTGGTTTCCCTTCGTCATGAAACAGACGCAAACCCACCCCCCGATTCCGTGGTCGCCGGTCAGCCAGCTGGCCGCTTCTCCACGTCCCTGGCTCGGCTGCGCGCTGATCCTTGCCTCGGTGGCGTGCATGGGCTGCGCGGAGAGCACGCGAACGGTGTCCGCGACGCCTGGAGGCTCGGGTGGGGGAGCCGTGACGCCCCCGGTCGTGACAGCCTCGGCCGCTGACGACGCTGCGCAGGCCTCCACGCCGAAGCCCAAGGCCAAGACGCCCGTCTTTACGTACAAGGTCGTGAAGCGCTATCCCCACGATCGCGGTGCCTACACCCAGGGCCTTCTCTGGTACGACGGGAAGCTGTTCGAGAGCACGGGCCAACGCGGCGAATCGACGATCCGTCACGTGGACCTTGAGACCGGCAAGGTCTTGAAGAAGCGCGACCTTCCCAGGCAGGTCTTCGGCGAGGGCCTCGCGGCCGTGAACGGCCTCTTCTACATGCTCACCTGGAAGGTGGGGCAGGCCTTCCTCTACGACACCAAGACGCTTCGGCCGCTCTCGTACACCTACTCGTATCCGGGCGAGGGGTGGGGGCTGACCACCTGCGAGGAAGGACTCGTGATGAGTAACGGCACTCCGACGATCCGCTTCCTAGAGCCCAAGGGCATGAAGCTGATCCGCGAGATCCAGGTCAGGGACCAGGGGCAGCTCATCGATGAGCTCAACGAGCTGGAGTGGATCGACGGGGAGATCTGGGCCAACGTCTGGAAGTCCAACCGCGTCGCCCGCATCGACCCTGCCACCGGCAAGGTGAACGCTTGGGTTGATATGACGGGCCTGCTCGGAAACGAGCGGGTCGCCATGCCCGACGAGGAAGTCCTCAACGGGATCGCCTACGACGAGGAAGGGAAGCGCCTCTTCATGACCGGCAAGCGCTGGCCGTTCCTCTATCACGTCGAGCTGAGCCCGAAGCCTAATTGAGCAGCGAGCGTGAGTCGTGGCGCTTGATCCAGGCCATGACCCGTGCGCGCCAGTCGGCCTGTTGCTCGACGAGGTCGTGGTCGCCGTATCCGTAGATCACCGACTCGACGGGCGTGCCGCTCTTTTGCCAGCGCACGGCGACGTCGAGGGCTTGCACCACGGGGACCCGCTCGTTCAGCCGGCCGTGCACGATCATGAGCGGCGTGTCGCCGTCTCCCGCGCGGACCCTCGGGCTGCGGCGCTCTAGCTCACGGCTCTTTTCTGCGCCGTCCCAGCCGCCGTAGATCTTGTCGAGCCCTTCCCAGCCCCCGGCGTCCGAAAACCCGCGAGACACCTCGGGGTTGGAGGCTTCGATTTGCTCCACGTCGGCGATGCCTGAAACGACGGCCGCTGCGCGGATCGGGGCATCCATCTCCAGTGCCCGGTAGGTCATGAGCCCGCCGCGACCGAAGCCCACCATGAAGACCCGGCCGGGGTCGACGTAGTCGAGTCGCTGGACGAGCGTCACGAGGGAGAGCACGTCGTTGACATCGTCGCCGCCGAATTCGTCCACGCCCTGGCTGTGTCGGTTGCCCCGGTAGACGCTGGCGACGGCTACGAAGCCCTCGTTGGCGTAGCGAGCAAGGTCCGCGAGGATCAAGTCTTTGTCGAGGCCGCGGCCTGCGATGCCGTCGCGGTTCACGACGACGGCCCCGAGCCTACGGCCCTCGGTCGACGCTGGACGCACGAGGAGCCCGCCGATGCGGAGTCCGTCGCTCGAGTAGGTCAAGTGCTCCGCGTGACGGTCCACCGACTCGATGGCTGCGTTCCACTCGTCCTCGGAAAAGCGCGCTCGCCCCGTCGGGCTGAGGTCACTCCAGCGCTTCGTGATGCCGGTCTCGAGCGCCGAGATGATCGTCCCATCCACCGGGGCGAGGCGGTCCATCAACGGAAGCTCCGACTCCTCGGGCGGCGTCACGTCGAAGGACGAGCCGCCTGTCAGAGCGGAGCAGCCCACCGAGATCGAAAGCGCTGCGAAGACGCAGGCCGAAGTGAGGAGAAGATGGAGGGTCGGGTGAAGGTGGCGCATGAATGGGGCGGACTTGTGTTCGATCTGTGTGTGTCGCTTCTGTCGAATGGCCGCACCCCGACGGGGGGCTGGACCGAACTTCAGCGGCATTCTCGGGGGCCGAGCGGAGCGAATATTAGGGCTTGTGCGGGGCGTAGGTGCGGAATTGGCGGCCTAGCGCCGAGCCTGGGGCACTTCTTCAGGTTCTGTATCGTCATGGGGCTCGGATCTCCTCAAGCATTCCACCGTGCCCTTAGGGGTCAGCGCGTCCCTTGAACCTTAGGAAACGCTCTCCCACAAACAGTGGCCGGCGCACGTAGAGCTGCCTGCACGAAACCCTGCACGGATCGTTACCCTCGAAGTGACGACTTGCTGCTGAAGCACGTGATCTCAAGGAACACCGCATGAAGAAAAATGTTCTCCAACCCATGGGCCTTCGCTCCTCCAACACCCGCCGATCCGGCGCTTCCGCGCGTCCGCTCACGGGCGGCTGGCTTGCGTCGATGGCGTCGATCAGCCTGCTTGGAACCGCGATCGGCGTCGGGCTGGCTGCGGGTAGCGCCCTCATCCCCGGTTCCATGCGGAGCGTATCGCCAGAACTTTCGGCGCTAGGTTCGCCCTCGGTGGCGGCGGGTGATGAAATGGGCGTCGCGACGGCGCGAAGAGTGTCGTCCGCCTTCGAAGCAGCGAGTCGCGCCATCGCGCCTTCCGTCGTTCGGATCGAGAGCTTCCAGCGTGGCGGTGGCGGCCTCCTTCCCTCGGGCCAGGGATCCGGGGTGATCATCGACGAGGCCGGTGTGATCGTGACCAACGCCCACGTCGTGCGAAACTCGAACGCCCTGAAGGTGGTCCTGGTGGACGGCCGTTCCTTCGACGGCAAGATCGTCGGCGTCGACAACGAAACCGACATCGCACGCGTCCAGATCGAAGCCGACGAACTCGTGGCGGCAGAGCTGCGAACCGACCGCCCCGCACGGGTGGGGGAGTGGGTCATTGCCGTCGGCAATCCCCTCGGACTGGGGCACAGCGTGACGGCTGGCATCGTGAGCGGCCGCGGCCGGAGCCAGGGGATCACGAGCTACGACAACTTCATTCAAACTGACGCGGCCATCAACCCCGGCAACAGCGGTGGCCCGCTCGTTGACTTGGACGGCAAGGTCATCGGGATCAACACCGCCGTGATCGACGCGCGCCGCGGGGGGCAGGGCATTGGCTTTGCGATCCCCACACGGATGGTGTCGGACGTGGTCGAGCAGCTTGCTGCGAACGGCAAGGTCTCACGCGGCTACATGGGGGCGCGGCTCGATGAGTTCACCCAGGAGTACGCGGACCGGATCGGCTACGAGGGCGACAGCCGCGTTCGCATCGCCTCGGTCATCGAGGAGGGGCCGGCGGCCAAGGCCGGGCTCCAGGGCCGTGACATCCTGCATCGCGTGGACGGCCAGCGTGTGACCTCCCGGCAGCAGCTGATGGCCCTGATCGCCCGTGTGGCCCCCGGCACGCGTGTGCCCATGAGCGTGATCCGCGGCGGCAAAGAGGAAAACGTGACCGTTCGCCTCGTCGAGCGCCCCGTCGCGCGCTAGCGCTGGCATCCACGATCGGTCATGGGTCGGCGCTGATCCGATCGTCGACGTTCTTCCCCGCGAAGGATCCAGGTCCCCGCTGCGGCATCAGCCGCCAGCGGGGACTTTTCGTTTCATCCATCCCGACTTTGTCCGGGTTGATCTGCGAGCCCAGACGTACTCATTGCCACTGGGCTGTCCATGGGACTCGCTCGGAAGCGAAGAGAAGCGGCGGTTGGCCTTCGGGCCAGCCGCCCCATCACGTCGACGTCCTCGTCGGCCCCACGGGGATTCCGGCAGCAGCGGGGCGCGAGGACGAGCTGGACCTGGGTGAGCAAGGCCCCGTTGGAGCGGAGCGGTGCCGAGGCACGTGGTCGCCCCGGGCTTCGACGGTCCGGAGCGCCTATTGGTGGCTCAAAAGTGCGCGCAGCCCGGCCGCGTGGGCTGCGGGGAGCTCGATGACGATCTCCTCCTCCATCGAGCGGTCCGTGACCTCGATGATTTGCTCGGGGGCTTTGGCCTCAGGGGCCAGCTCCAGCATCACGCCGCGGGGGCGCCGAGGGGGCGGGCCTTGGTCCTGGAGCCCGAACCGCACGAGGTACTGCCCTGTGTTCGGGACGATGATCTGCGTCGTGCGATCGCGGTAGAACGGGCTGAGCTGATGGGGGGTGGTGTCTCGCCCCCCTTCGCCACCGATGGAGCCGAAGCCTCCCCCCTGCATTTCCTCGCTGGGGATGATGAGCAGCCCGAGCCCCTCGAGGGGCTCTTCACCCAGCACGCGGACCTTCGCCGTAACGGGGCGTCCGGCATCGCTCGCGTCCACCAGGTGGTCGTCCGCTCGAACCAGCTTCCAGGCGAAGAATCCGACGAGGGCCAAGAGGAGGATGTCGAGAGCGCGTGACATACGCGCAGTCTATCCTCCCCTCAAGGAGATGCGGAGCTCGTCAGGCGACTTCCGGCTCGGCTGCCGGAGGAGCTCCACCGTTGCGACGCTTGGCTTCGGCGTCGGCCACCGCCAGGCGTACCTGGAGGGCCGTGTCCGGGGTCACCGAGATCGAGCTGATGCCGCACTCCACCAGGAATGGGGGCACCTCGTTGGGGAAGTCACTGGGGGCTTGGCCGCAGATTCCAATCTCGAGACCGCGCTCGCGGAACGTCTTGACGGCCTGCTGGATCATGAATTTGACCGACGGCGATCGGGCGTCCACCGGGTGTTGGTACCCCTCGAGATCGTCCCGGCTCACGGCGTAGACCGTTTGCACGAGGTCGTTCGAGCCAATGGATCCGCCGTCCAACTTCATCGAGTCGATGAAGCGGTCGGCTTCGATGACGTTGCTGGGCAGCTCGATCATGAGGAAGAGCTTCACGCCGGCTTCGGAGCCGAGGCCACGATCGGACAGGAGCTGCCTGACGGCCTCGCCTTCCTCTGGCGAACGACAGAACGGAACCATGAGCTCGAGGTTGTCGAGTCCGAGCCGGCGCTTGACGAGGCGAAGTGCGTCGCACTCCATCTCGAAGGCGGGAAGGAAGTCAGGGTCGACGTAACGGCTAGCGCCGCGCCACGCGATCATCGGGTTCTCTTCCACCGGCTCGAAGATTCGGCCGCCGAGCAACTCGCGGTACTCGTTGGACTTCAGGTCCGAGAGGCGCACGAGCACGGGGCGCGGGTGGAACGCAGCGCAGATGAGGCCGACGCCTTCCATGACGCGGTCGACGAAGAACTGTCGCTTGTCGGCGTAGGCAGCGGTGCGCCTGTCGATGGCGCCGATGAGCCCGCGCAGCTCTTGCTCGCCTTCCCGCTCGATGGCTTCACGGAAGCGCTCGAGCTCGGGAACCATCTCGCCGGTCTCCAGGTACTCCTGGAGCTCTTGGCGGTAGAGCAGCGCGAGGGGGTGGCAGCCCACCTCAGAGGTGAGGATGAACTCAAGGCGTGCGAGGCCCACGCCATCCACGGGCAGCTGGCTGTCCACGAGGGCCTTCGCGGGGAAGCCGACGTTGAGCTTGATCTTGGTGTCGAGCTTGACCGAGGTGTCGATCTTCTGGCGCTCGATTTCGAACGGGTGAATGCCTGCGAATACGAGGGCGACGTCGCCCTCCGCGCATGAGCCCGTGACCTCCTGCATGTGCTTCAGCTTGCGCGTGGCGTCTTCGCAGCCAACGATCGCTGGGATGCCGAACTCGCGCGCGATGATGGCCGCGTGGGAGGTCCGACCGCCCTTCTCCGTGATGATGATCGAGGCGTCCTTCATCAACGGCTCCCAGTCGGGGGTCGTCATTTCAGTGACGAGGACGTCGCCCTTGTCGAAGACGTGCTCTGAAGCCGGGATGTTCTCGAGGGCTTCGCCTGCGGCGAGGCGCTCGCGAAGCGCGCGCTTTTTGAGGATGACCTCCTCATAGCTCTTGTAGAGGCGGACGACTCCCGAACCGATACGTGTGCCCACGGCCTGGCCGTCGGCGATGACGCGACCGTCCGCGGCGAGCTGGCCAGCGAGGCCATTGGGCAGATGGTACCGCACGATCTCGTTGACCTCTGAGCGCGCGTGGACCGTCTCCGGTCGAGCCTGCACGATGAAGAGGTCCTGGCTGCGGCCGTCCTTCGCCCACTCGATGTCCATCGGTTGGCCGTAGTGCTCCTCGATGGTCAAGGCCATGCGCCCAAGCTCGCCGATCTCCTCACGGGTGAGCGACCATTGGCGACGACGTGCGCTCGTCGTGTCCATGCTCTCCGTGCTGGTGGCGCCCTGGGCAGCGTAGACCATTTGTAGGTCTTTGGCGCCGAGGTGGCGATGGACGATGGCGGCGTAGCCGCTCTTCAGCCCTTCCTTCCAAACGGTGAAGTGGTCGGGCGAGACGCTGCCTTGCACGACAAGCTCGCCGAGGCCGTAGCTCGAGGAAATGTGGATGACGCCGCGGTGACCCGAGTCGGGGTCGAGGGTGAACATGACGCCCGAGGTTGCGAGGTCGCTGCGCACCATCTTCATGACGACGACGGCCAGCGAGGCGTCCAGGGGGTTCATGTCCTTGGACACCTGGTACGACACGGCGCGCTCGGTGAAGAGGCTCGCGCAGCAGTGCTTCCACTGGAGCACGACGTTCTCGTCGCCATGGACGTTGAGGTAGCTCTCGCACTGACCGGCGAAGCTGGCTTCGTCGGAGTCCTCCACGGTCGCAGACGAGCGGACGGCGACGTCGACCTCAGAGCCGTACTCGTTGCAGAGTGCTGCGTAG
Organism: uncultured bacterium; assembly: GCA_938030175.1. Lineage (GTDB taxonomy): Bacteria > Planctomycetota > UBA1135 > UBA1135 > Saltatorellus. Next base: position 20,302 of record CALHGQ010000446.1, read on the forward strand.
CCCTGGCGCAAGGCCGTCTCGACGCTGACGGGAACCGGAGTGGCGACGACGATGTCCCGGGCCAGCTGGGTGCGCGCGTGCATCTCGAGGTGATCGTCGGCGTTGGCGTCTTTGAAGCATGCGGTCAGCGCATCGCTCAGGCAGCTCGACTGGACGACGGAGCGCCGAAGGGCTGGGAGGCCCTCGGCTTCCGGCACTTCCATCCAGCCTTCCCGCGAACACTCCGCCTCGAGGAACGTCCGATAGGCCTTCGCCGTGGTGGTGAAGCCGTTCGGGACGCGGACCCCACGGGGGACCAATTCGCGATAGAGCTCGCCGAGGGAGGCTCCTTTGCCGCCCACCAGGTCGGCGTCGGTCTTCCCGACCTCGTTGAACCAGAGCAGCAGGGCGTCTTCGCGGGGTAGGGCAGTGGGGGAAGTCATCGGAGAGACCTGGTGTTGGGCGACTGGGGACTCGGCTGGGGAGAGTGGGGAAGGGGTCGGGGTCGAGGCAGAACCGACATACCTCCATCGGATCCCACGGCAGATCCCTTGAAACCCGATCGGATTCTGGGCGGCGGGGGCCAATGGAGCCCTCATGAGGGAGGTCCCACGCCCCTTTCAGAGGATCGGGAGGCCCGTAGACCAAAGTCTAGCCATCGCCCTCAGCCTCGCTCCGAAGCCCCCTAACACCATGGATAAGCTCACCCTCCTCAGTCTCTCAGTGAGTGTTCTGATCGGGGTCTTGACGGTGCCCACCGCGCAGACGGTGGAGGCGGATGGAGCTCGGCGAAGGGTCATTTTAGACGGTAGGAGAGGTGGGTCCGCATCGCAGGGGAACGCTGGATCCGCCGAGGCCTGCTCGGTCCGTGCTGCGCCTGCAGGCGCAGCGCGGGCCTTTTCACCAGACTTACCCCCTCAGGTGCGGCAATTCGTCGCGATTCCAAATCAGTTTGTCCTGATGGTCCCTCCGTGTCGAATGATGTAGCTCTGGAGGGGTGCCCCTCCGGACCGTCCACCTTCCTGCGTCCCTCTGACGCACCTTTTTGCCCATGAGAATCACACCCCTACTGCTGTGCCTGGTGGCCGGCGCTGGAATCAGCGCTGCTGCCGCAACGCTCAGCACGCCCGCAGAGGCGCCCGCCGAGGCCTCCCTGAGCGCGGTCCAGGAGAAGACCGCCGACGAGAAGTCCAAGGACACGAAGAAGGCCGAGAAGGCCGAGAAGATCACCGTCTGGGTCCTGGATGCCGCAGGCAAGGGCTGAAGCGCCGGTAAGAACGCCCGTGCGGCGATCGACAAGACCATCGGCGACGACATCGACCGGATCTTCATGAGTGGCACCCGAGCAACCTTCACGCTGAAGAAGGGAGCCAAGGTGGACGAAAAGGCCCTCGTGGCGGCCCTCAAGAAGAAGAAGCTGAAGTTCGTCGGGCTGACGAGCCGTGAGACCGGCCGGGCGGCGGCTGCCTACGTGGCAGCCACCCCGGGTCTCACATGAAGCGACACCGCCGGCAAGGTCCGTGAGACCTTGATGAAAGACCTCGGCGACGACGTGGAAGACGTCTTCGCAGGCACGGAGATCATCGTGCACATGAAGAAAAAGGACGCCAAGCTGAACGAGAAGGCGCTGAAGGCAGCCCTCAAGAAGCACAAGGTGAAGCTCAAAGGGGACGTCAAGAACGACCCGAAGTACATCCTCTAGGGGTC
>CALHGQ010000447.1 GCA_938030175.1 uncultured bacterium
CCTCAGCGTTCAGCGCAATGACGAAGATCTCGACTACGGCCCCACCGTCATCGTCGAGCACCATCCCGAAGACGGCCCCGTGTTCGCGACCCTCTACGGGCATCTTGACGGCGAGGTTCTTGACAGGCTCGTGCCCGGGGCTGCGATTGCCGCGGGAGACCTCATCGGACGGTTCGGAGAGAGAACCGAGAACGGCGGCTGGCCGCCCCACTTGCACTTCCAGGTCTACCTGGATCGGTTCGGGGACTCCGGCAACCTTGCGGGCGTCGCTTCGCCCGCGCGCCGCGCCGTTTGGACCGCCGTATCGCCGGACCCCGCGGTCCTCCTTGGGCTCGACTCCTGCGCGGCCCGCGAGCCGTCCTCCGAGGAGCTACTGCGAGAGCGCCGCGCCCACTTCTGCTCGTCCATGTCCATTAGCTACGCGCGCCCGATCCAGATGGTCAAAGGCCGCGGTACAACGCTCTTCGACGCCGAGGGCCGCGCCTTCCTCGACGCGGTCAACAACGTGCCCCACGTGGGCCATTGCCACCCGCGGGTCGTGGCAGCCGGGCGGCGGCAGATGGCACTGCTCAATACGAACACGCGCTACCTTGGCGAAGCCTTGGTGCGCTATGCCGAAAAGCTCCGGGCGAAGCTGCCCGACCACCTAGAGGTGATCTACTTCGTCTCCAGCGGGTCCGAGGCGAACGAGGTCGCGCTGCGACTTGCCTCCGCCGCCACAGACGGAGCCACCGATATGCTCGTGCAAGAGCACGGCTACCACGGGCACACCGGCAATACGGTCTCCCGTAGCCACTACAAGTTCGCAGGCAAGGGGGGCTTCAGCGCGCCCTCTGACGTCCATGTGGTGCCCCTCGCCGATCCGACGCGCGGCATTCACCGCGGACCGGACTCGGGTCAGAAGTACGTGGCCGAGGTGCAAGCGGCCCTCGACCGATTGGCCGCCGAGGGCAAGCGGCCGCGCGGGATCCTCGCGGAGGCCATCATCGGCTGCGGTGGTCAGGTGGTCCCGCCCAACGGCTACCTCAAGGGCGCCTTCGACGCGGTGCGCGCGGCGGGCGGCGTCGCCATCGCCGACGAGGTCCAGGTGGGCTTCGGCCGCGTCGGCACGCACTTCTGGGCCTTCGAGGAGCAGGGCGCGCGACCGGATATCGTGACCATGGGCAAACCCATCGGCAACGGGCACCCCATGGCGGCTGTCGCAACAACGGCGAGGATCGCCGAACAGTTTGCGGGCGGCATGGAGTTCTTCGCGACCTTCGGCGGCAACAACGTCTCCGCAGCGATCGGCGAAGCGGTGTTGGACGTGATCGATGACGAAGGCCTCATGGAGAACGCGCGCCGTGTCGGCGCGCACTTCTTCGAACGCATGGCGCCCATTGCGAAGCGCTTCCCCTTTATCGCCGACGTGCGCGGGCGCGGGCTGTACCTCGGCGTTGATCTAGTGGAGGACAAGGAGTCTCTCGCGCCAGATCGCGCAGCCGCCCAGTACGTCGCCGGGCGCATGCGCGACAAGGGCATCCTGATCAGCACGGACGGTCCGCACGAGAACGTGCTGAAGATCAAGCCGCCCATCATCTTCACGCTGGCCGAGATGGACCGGCTAGTGTCAGCGCTGGAAGAGATCTTCGGGGAGTCGCCGTTCCAACAAAGCTAGCGTCGCTCTCTACTCGTCGCTGTAACCGCGATTCTTGAGCGTGACGTCGAGCTGAAGCTCGTTCGATGTCACGTGGCGGAGATCTAACTCCTTGGGATGAACTTCGCCGCCGAAGTTCGTGGTGCGCAGCTCGAGTTGCTCGCGCGGCAATCGAATGGAGTAGTGGCCGCTAGAGTCGTACCCCAGGTGCCGGCCATCAAGTGAAACGAAGGGCATCGCTCCGATCACGCTGCTTTGGGGAACGGGTTGGAGGTCATCCTTGCTGCCGCCCATGAGGACCCGCCCGTGCACACGCACGAAGTGCGTCGGCCTGAGAGCCGCCTCCAGCTTGATCCCGTCTCCCCACTCGGTGTGGGATCGCTCGTAGACCTTGTACTTGTGTTCCTTGTCCACGATACGCAGTCGGACAATCGGGCTCGTGGTGTTGAAGGCAAACTCCGAGCCTTCGGATGGATCTAGCGTGACCTGTTCTCCGGTCGCATCGTCGAATCCGTGGATGTAGAAGCTCCGGCGCGATACGGACCTCCCTGTTTCGACGTCCACAAGCCGCCCAGACACGCGAATGTCCCCATCCCCAGGCACCCCGCGGCAGCTGCCGCCCCAGACCAGCACGATCGTGGCGAGCATGATCGTGACAAGACCGATCGCGACGGAACCGATCGCGGGGGGGAGCGTGTGTCGTAAGACCATGCCTCACATCGTACGACGAGCGAATGCCTAGGTTTGCGAAATCGAACGATCACTGCTGATACCCCGCGCCGCGTCAAGGCCGACCAAGAAGAGCTTGGGCGACGACCTCAACGGGCTGCCCTCGCACGCGTCACCTAGGGTTTCTTGGGTGACCCCCGTAGCCGTCGCTCCCCCTGCGCCTAGGACCCAACGAAGAAAAGACAGCCGGGACGCGCTTGTCGACATCGACCCCCTCGGTTTCTATGGGACGGCGAGACGGCGCGCGCATCGGCCGTCTGCTCGCGCCGTCTCGCTGAACTTCCCTTCCTTTCCGCGTGATCCGATGAATCATCCGAATAGCCGCAGCTCGAACGGGCTCGTCATCCTTCCGGTCGCAGTCGCCGCTCCCATGGTCTGCATGTTCGCCTCGATGCTGGTCCCAGCAACGGGGGCCGCCTCACCACCCGCGTCCACGGAAACCGTAGCTCCCCCCACCTTCATTCCAGGCGCGGACACCAAGGTAGAGCGCGTCTACACGTGGCGATTGTCGTCGGCGACCGAGAGCGTTCAGGTCCTTCTCGATGGCGAGGAGACGACGGAGGTACCGGCGGCGAGCACCGACCAAACGAGCGAGCGAAGCCTCACGGTAACGGACACCTTCACACGCTCCGACGTCAACCGGCCGCTTGAGCTCACCCGAAGCTTCGACGACATCACGTTCGAGGCCAGCGGCGATCTGTCCCTCGACAGTGGAAATGGCATGGTCGCCGAACTCAGCTTCGGCTGCGATGGAGACTCGGACCTTGATGGGGTGGCGGTCAAGTTCACGTGGGACGCCGACGACGAGGAATACCTTGTGAAGTACGCGGAGGACTACGAGGGTGAGGACGAACTTCTCGAGCCTCTGGACCCGGACGCTGACTTCCTGGCGCTTCTTCCCGCTCCCGACGAAGACGTCGAGATCGGGGCAACCTGGGAGATTGAGCCCGCGGACCTTCGGTCCGTCCTGCTGCCGGGCGGTGCGGTGTCCATGGGCAAGGAGTCCGAGATGGACGCTATCTACGGAGTCGTCGATCCGTTGCTGATGCCCGGTATTCTCGACACGCTGGATGGTGACCCTGCGGGCGAGGTCACCGCGATGCTCAAGTCGGCGGAGGACGGCATCGTCACCATCGCCCTGAATCTCGAAGTGGAATTCGAGTCGGATCAGATCGGCCCCATGGAGAGTCTGATCGAAGCGGCGGCGCCCGAAGACGTCACGGTGGAGATGGAAACGGCTAACTTCACCAGCACGTTGACGGGCACGGGAGCGCTCGTCTGGGACACGGAGAAGAACGTGGCGCAGTCGCTGGTCCTGGAGCTGAAAACCACGCTTACCATCGAGATCGCCGTGCAGGTGGACGGGATGGGCGTCAACGCGCCCTACCAGCTCAACGAGGTGAGGGAAGGGGCGCTCCAGCTGGAGATGACGACGGAAGAATAGGCGGGAAACTCGACGCCGATGTGTCTCGCGATGAGCACTACCTAACCGCCTCGTGACCTAATGCGAGCCTTGCAGCCTGATCATGGGACAGAGCGCGCGGCCAAAGCGACCGGCGCCTCTCAGAGAGGCGGATTACGGGGTAGCCTTCCAGCATGTTGAATCACGGCCTTTTTGCACTTCTAGCTTCCGTACTCCTCCCCCTCTCCACCGGTTGTGCGAGTCTCCATTCAGATGCTTCTGTGAGTCAGGCTTCGCTTCAGGAGGAGTTGGTGACCCTCCAAGAAGAGGTGGGCGCTCTCCAGGATGACGTCGATTCGTCCACGCTTCGGATCGACTACATCGACGACCGGGTGAGCGACAGCATCGAGGAGGGCATCGACGATATGGATGAGAGCCTCGATACCCGCTTCGACAACCGCCTCGATGAACTTGAGGAACAGAGGATCGACGATCGGTACGAGCCAGCGACCAGACCCATTCGCCAGATTTCCTTCATCGCAGCGTTCCGCGACTTCACCGACGGCGATCTGTGGGATCGGGTGGACGCCGAGACGACGCTGGGCCTGGAGTACGCCCATGAGATCGAGAACGGCCTTGGCTTCGAGGTCGGGGCCATGGGCTCCCTCGGAACCAATAGCGGCGACACCGGGAACCTCGACGTTACAGGGGCTTCGGCCGAGCTCTACGGCGGCGCCCGCTACTTCTTTAAGCGGGACGACTCATGGCGGCCCTACGTCGGCGGTGGCCTCTCCGCGATGATCGCGGGGGTCGACAACGACCTTGGCGGCGAGGTGGCCGACGATCAGGACTTTACGCTCGGCCTCTACCTCCATGGCGGCGTGCAGTACGACCTGAACAACGCCATGTTCCTGGCCCTCGATCTCCGCACGCTGCTGGGAACGGACCTCGAGCTGGAGACGATCTCGGGTGACGCTGACTACGTCCAGCTGGGCCTCGCGTTCGGATTCCGACTGTAGCCAGCCACGAACGGCGTCGCTGCCACAGGCGGTGGTAAGAGACGGGTAGGATGGGCGCAGCCCCGACCATTGGGTCGGCGCTGCGCCCATCTTCGATTGGCGTGTCCCTCCGCTGATTCGCCTCCCCTACCACGCCCCAGCAGCATGCTCGGAAAGAACGACATCCTCGACTCACTCCTCCGCGAGTGTGAGATCTCCAAACACCTCGCCACCAAGATCCCGGGGGGCGATACGAGCTTCCAGCCCTGCGACTCCCAGCGCACGATGCTAGAGCTCATGCGCTACCAGAGCTTTTGCGGCCTCGGCGGCACCTACGCCATGTACGACGGCGACTGGGACCGCTACCGCGAGCTATCCCAGGCAGCCGAGACGCTGGAGGCCAAGGACTTCGACGCCGCAATGGACCGACAGGCGGATGGCCTGCGCAAGTTCTTCGGCGACCTCTCCGACGAGGAGTTCAGCTCGCGTCCCGCGAAGACGCCCCTCGGCGAGGAGCTCCCGCTTGGACGGACCCTGCTGGAGCTTCCCGTCAAGTGGATGACCGCCTACAGAATGCAGATGTACCTGTATTGCAAGCAGGCCGGCAACGACGAGATCTGGACCCCGAACTGCTGGGCTGGCATCGACATGGAGCGCCCAGTCGCGAACTAGGGTTCGACCGGAGCCGCGGAGGGCCTCGGCAGAGCTTCTAGTATTCGGGGCCCTTCAAGCAACGCAGTCAGGGCTTCGAAGGGCGCGGTTGGATAGTGCGGCCTTCTTCAACGGGCTGCTAGAGCTCGACTTCCGCGCCCGGCTCGATGAACTGAATCCGGCGATCCTCGAGGAGGTCGATCGAGCGCAGAATCTCGGCCCGGTAGGCGGGCTTCAAGTGCGCGACAAGAATGCGCAAGCCCTCAGGCGCCTTCTCAAGCTCTCGCTTCAGGAGATTTGGGGTGAGGTGCCCAGCCGACATAGCGATGTGGTCCATCCAGTCGGGAAAGCTCGTCTCCAAGACCACCGCGCGCACGTTGGGCGCAGTGGCAACGACCTCCCAGAGACGCTCCGTCGGACCCGAGTCTGCCGCGAAGATGACCCCGTCCTGTCCGTCCGTGACGTAGTAGCCCGTCGTAGGAACCGGATGCTCCACGTTGAATCCTTGGACGTGAAAGCCCGCGATCTCGAACGCCTTCTCCACGGGCACCTCGACGAACTCCATCAAGGCTCGGCCGTCGGCCTCGGTGAGCTGCTCGAAGTTTGGGAAGATCACGTTGTTGAAGAAGTGCTCCCGGAGCGCTTGGATCGTCGGCGCGGTCGCGTGCACCTTGACCGGTGCGCGGTCCTTCGAAAGAACGGCCTCGATCCACATCGGAAGCGTCGCGACGTGATCGATGTGCGCGTGGGTCAACAGCACCTCGCGCACCCGGGCCATGTCCTCGGCCTCCCCCACCAAGCCTAGGCTTCCCGCGTCGATGGCCAACGGGCCTGCGCCCTGGGCACCTCGTACGACGAAAGACGTGAGGGGTTGAGAGTCAGGGAGATCATCGGACTTCGGAATCCGATGAAAGGAGCAGGGCAGCAGGCGAACGAACATCAGGGTGCGGGGTGATGGGCCAAAGCGTGTTCTCTCGTCAACGCGTCGAGGGGCCCATGTCGGGCAGCTCTCGAATGAAGAGGTTGCGGAAAGCAGCCCCGACCTCACTCGTCGACTCTGCCGCGGTACCGTGGCGCTGCATGCCGATGAAGCCTGCCATGGCCCGCTCGGCGAAGGGCGGCCCGCTCTTCGGCTTGAGGTCTACGGTGTCGACGTCCCAGAGGAGCGTTCCATTGAGCGCGCAGTTCATGCGCGTCCCGACGCAGGTGATCAGGTAGGTGTTCCACTCGCCGATCGGACGCAGCACGTTCTTCGACGGCGCGACCGCTCCGTAGAGTCCACCGGTGAACTGGTAGGGCGCGAGCTTCGTGTTCGAGGCGGCCTCCCAGTTGAAGTCGTCGAGGATCTGAACTTCCGAGCCGTTGTAGGTCGCGTTAGTACCGTCATCGACGGAACGCAGGAACACGCCGGAGTTCGCCAACTTGGTGAGCTGGAAATCCATGCGCATCGTGAAGTTGCGGAAGTCCGTGCGCTGGGTGCGGATCGCGCCGGCCGTGCCAGTGAGCAACGCCTCGATCTTCCCGTCCTTGGCGCGGTAGCCGGCGGCCTCAAAGGCCTCAGCAGAGACAGGCCCGGTGGCGCCCATCGGCAACCATCCGTCCAGGTTGACTCCGTTGAAGAGGGGCTGCCAGCCGTTGGCCTCCCCCACGGCGGTCAGGCTGAGGAGGCCGTTCTCTGACTCCTCGAAGAACACGCTAGACGCGGCCGGAAGCCTGCGCGCCCTCAGGTTCTTGAAGCGCACCGCAGCGTCCTCGGGATCGTTCATCCCGCCGTGGACCTGGATCCCGATCCGCCCTTCGCGCGTGAACTTCTCATCCATGCCCGCGGGTACGGAGTAGTCCACCACCAGCTTGCCGTCGATCCAGCCGGTGAGGCGCATGGGGTCGCCTACGCAGCGCACTCGGGTGTGGCACCATTCGCCGGAGCGCCAAGCGGCGTCCCCTCCGCTCTCGTGGAACAGCCAGCCGTTCGAGTAGATGCCAAAGATCTCGCCGCCGGGGCGATCGTCGATCGTGAACTGCGCGCCGCGCAGCCCTGGCAGCATCCGGACGAAGATCCCGCTGTCGAAGGGGGCGTTGACCTTGACGTCGCACTCGAACTCGAAGTCACCGAAGAGCTCGTCCGTGTAGAGGAGTCCGCCCTTCGCACCCTCGGCCTCCCGGCCCACGATGACGCCGTCCTCCACCGTCCAGTCCGCATCGCCGTCGTAGGGCCCGCCCTTCTCCGACCAACCGTTGAGGGTCTTGCCATCGAAGAGGTTCACCCAGCCGAAGTGAGCCTCTTGGGCGGGGCTCAGGGCGGTGGAGACAGGGGCTGCAGCGGAGCTGCCGGCGCCGAGCAAAAGCGGCGCCATCAGGCTGTGGAGGAGCATGGGCAAAGAGCTGGAGAGCTCGTTGGGACAGGGGCGATCAGGGTCAGGCGAGGTCGCGCACGGTTTGCGCCAAAAGCGCTACGCCGTAGCCGGTCGCCCGGCCGCTCGCCATCGCAGGATACGCCATATCGACGTGAGCCCACTTTGCATCGGTGCCATCCATGTGCCAATGGACGAATTCCGCGGCGCAGCTCGACTGGGCGTTGGCCCGATTCGCCACGGAGTTCTTCATATCCGCGATGAGGCTCTTGAACTCGGACCGGAAGAACTCCGGCGCGAAGGGCAGCGGGTGGACGAGGTCGCCCGACTTGCGACCGGCCTCGATCATCGTCGCCTCGATGTCGGCATCGTCGGAAACAAGCCCGCCGTGGAGCCTGCCGGTGGCCACGCCTTGGGCGCCGGTCAGCGTCGCGATGTCGATCACCACGTCGGCCTTGAGCTTGCGCGCCGCGTAGCTGACGCCGTCGCCGAGGAGCAGACGACCCTCCGCGTCGGTGTTGTTGATCTCGACGTCGAGGCCGCTGTGCATGCGGATCACGTCGTCGGGCTTGTAGGCCGCCGGGCCGATGGCGTTCTCCGCCAAACAGATCACTGCGCTTACGGTGCAGGGTGCGCCGCCTTTGATCAGAGCACAGAACGCACCAAGGACGGCGGCCGCGCCGCCCATATCCATCTTCATGCCCGACATGCTGCCGCTGATCTTCAGCGACAGTCCGCCGGTGTCGTAGGTCACGCCCTTGCCCACGAGGGCGATGTGCTTCTTCGCCTTGGACTTGGCGGTGGGCTTGTGCGTGAAGACGAGCATGCGCGGAGCATCCAGCGCCGTGCGCCCCACGGCGTGGACGCCGCCGAGGCCAGCGCGCAGCAGCGCGTCGCCCACGAACGACTTGCGCGTAAGACCAGGCATACCACGCAGGAGCTTCGCCGCCTCGGACTCAAACGCCTTCGGGTTGAGGTCGGTGGGCGGAGTATCGACGAGTCGTCCGGCCTCGCGGCCGTAGTCAAGCATCGGCTGCAGCGCCTTGGGCGGGCTGAGCGGAGCCTCGTCTGGCCCGATCGCCATGATCGCAAGCTTCGGAGCGGCGGGCGCCTTCGCCTTCGCGCCTGTGCCTTTCCCTGCGGCACCCTTCTTCGGGGGCAGCGTGAACAGCGGCAGCGCCTTGCCTACGGCGCAGGCAGCGGCCGTAAAGTGATCGGCGTCGTCCAGCACGAGGAGCACAGCGGCGCTCCCCTTCTTCCCAGTGCTCGACTGGGAGACCACGCGACGAATCGCCTCGGCGCGGGCGGGCGAGTTATGCCGGGACACTTCGTCCGGCAGCACGCCGACCGCGAGCTTCCGGGGAGAGTCGCCGGTCAGGGTCCCCGCGGCCACGCCGGTCAGCCCCGGGGCCAGATCGCTGGCGAGGTCGAGGGCGAGCCGCATCAGCGGCTCGGGCAGCCCGTCGAGAAAGGAGCCATCGTCGAACCGAGCCTTCGGGGCAACGATGAGGAGAGCGTCTGTGCCCTTGAGAAGGCTTGAAAGAGTCTTGGTGATCCTGATGCGCGTCATAGCGAGAAAATACAGGTCCGGGACCCCAAAGCTCTAAGACTTCCTGGAGGTCTTCCCCGTTTGACGCCCCCCCAACCCCGCAGCGTCTGGGTATCCTCCCGCCCAGGGGGCAGGCCCAAAATGCAAGGGCAGCACTCACCGCCTATGACCCGTTGGACCACTCAGCAAAGCGCAGACCTCTACCTCGTCGAGAAATGGGGTCATCCCTACGTCTCCGTCAACGACCAGGGCAGGGTGACGATTCACCCAGAGGCCACGCCGGAGGACCAAGGACCCGGCATCGACCTCTACGAGCTGGTGGCGCAGATCCGGCGGCGCGGCGTCCTGACGCCGCTCCTCCTACGCTTCGACGGACTGCTTCGCGCGCGCGTCCGTGACATCAACCTGGCGTTCAACAACGCCCGCGAGGAGTACGGCTACGACGCGCCCTACCGCGGCGTGTTTCCCATCAAGGTGAACCAAGAGCGGTCCGTAGTCGAGACGCTCATGAGCGAGGGCCGCCGCTTTGGCATGGGCCTCGAAGTCGGCAGCAAGCCAGAGCTCATTGCGGGGATCGCGCTGGAGGCAGGCGAGCACGCGCTGATGATCTGCAACGGCTACAAGGACTCCGAGTACGTGGAGACTGCGATCCTCTCGAGCAAGCTCGGGATCACGCCGATCATCGTCATCGAGAAGTTCACGGAGCTGGCGACGGTGCTCGCCGCCTCGAAGAAGCTCGGAATTCGCCCGCGCATCGGTGTGCGCGCCAAGCTCTCGATTCGCTCCTCGGGACGCTGGCAGGACTCGGTGGGCGACCGCTCGAAGTTCGGCCTGACGACCCGCGAGATCGTGCGCGTCGTCGACAAGCTCAAGCGCGAGGATATGCTCGACTGCCTCGAGCTACTGCACTTCCACATCGGCAGTCAGATCACACACATTCGCTCGATCAAACAGGCGATGCGTGAGGCGACCAACATCCTGGCCGGCCTCACGGAGCTCGGCGCGACGATTCGCTGGTTCGACGCGGGCGGCGGCCTCGCCGTAGACTACGACGGTTCGCAGACCGACTTTGAGTCGAGCAAGAACTACTCGCTCCAGGAGTACGCGAACGACGTGGTCTACGCGCTCCACGAAGCCGTGAACGAACACGGCCTCGAAGCGCCCACCATCGTCACAGAGTCCGGCCGCGCGCTCGTTTCCCACCACGCCGTGCTGATCGCCGAGG
>CALHGQ010000448.1 GCA_938030175.1 uncultured bacterium
GTTGAAGAACGTCGCGCTCGACAGGGGTCTGACGGACCTGATCCTCGGCGGACTCTACTGCTTCGGTGAGATCGCGCCCAGCCACGGTGGCTCCAGCAACGCATTCCACAACGAAACCTGCGTCTCGATCGTCCTCGGTAAATGAGCGACGACGGTGCACCGCAGCCTGAGGATACGAAGGCACTCCGCAAGGAGATCAAGCGCTCTGAGCGTCGAATTCGACAGCTGGAGCGCACGGTGCGTACGTCGGAGAACATGGCGCGACAGGCCCAGGCAGCCGTGGAGCGGTCGCTCCAGGACCTGCAGCAGAAGACCGCGGACCTCGAGGTAGCGAAGGAGGCGGCGGAGGCCGGCATGGCTGCGAAGGACCGCTTCCTGGCGACGATGAGCCACGAGATCAGGACTCCAATGAACGGCGTGATCGGCTGCATCGAGCTCTTGTCGGGGAGCCAACTCGAGGCTGGCGACCGAGGCCTTGTCGAAACGCTCAAGGACTCCGCTGAGAACCTGATGGTGCTGCTCAATGACATCTTGGACTTCGCCAAGATCCAGGACGGCCAGAGCATGATCGAGTCCCTCCCCCTCGACATTGAGCAGCTCGTCAGCAGCGTGTGCGCCCCGGAGCAAGCACGCTGCTCCATGCGCAGCATCGTCGTCAGCAGCGAAATCCACCCCGACCTGCCCGAGGGGCTCCTCGGGGACCCGCATCGTCTGCGCCAGATCCTGAGCAACCTCGTTAGCAACGCGATCAAGTTCACCCATGACGGCACCGTCTCGGTCCAGGTGGCGCCCAGCGATGGCGGCCAGAGGCTGTACTTTGAGGTCAAAGACACAGGGATCGGGATGAAGCCTGAGGTCCTCAAGTCGATCTTCTCCGCGTTCACCCAAGCGGATGAGTCGATGGCTCGCCGCTTTGGAGGCACGGGCCTGGGGCTCGCCATCAGCGCCTCGCTGGTCTCCGCCATGGGCGGCCAGCTTGAGGTGGAGAGCGAGGAAGGCGAAGGCTCGCGGTTCTACTTCTCCATCCCCGTTCAGCTCGCGGTTCCGGCGCAGCACTCAGCGGCTCCAACGGGCACGCTCACCGACGCCGTCCCGGAGCAGAGCCTCGACGAAGTGCGCGTGCTGCTCGTCGACGACAACCCGATCAACAGGATCGTGGGTCGCAAGCTGATCGAGCGCCTAGGCTGCCAAGTGGACCTTGCCACCAGCGGCGTCGAGGCCGCCCACATGGCGTTGACGGAAGACTGGGACATCGTGATGATGGATTGCTCCATGCCGGAGGTCGACGGATTCGAAGCCACCAAGCTCATCCGAGAAGCCGGCGTTCCCCGCAGCCAGGTCCGAATCGTAGCCCTCACGGCACTCTCCATGGCCGGCGACCGCGAGCGCTGCCTCAGCGCCGGCATGGACGACTACCTCCAAAAGCCCCTCCGCCTCGACCAGCTCGCCGCGGCCATCGCGCGCGCGCGAGGGAATCCGCGCAAAGCCGCCTAGGCTGCTACAAGCGGGTAGCGACAACGACGCGGGCGCAGAGACTTCGCTAGCGCCCGCGTCGGATCCATCTACTGGAACGTGAAGACGATCGAGTCCGTAAACGTCGACGTCAGGGCGCCACCGAATGAGTCACGGTGCCAGAGCTGCCAGTACCACGTCTCGCCTGAAGTTGCCGCGAGGAGACCGTTCGGTGACGGGATCGCGTTCAGGTCAAGGGGAAGCATGGCGCCGCCCGCTGCCATGGAGTTGAAGATGTTGCTGAAGTCACGGCCGACCGCACCACCCACGCAGCGGAACCCAGCAGCCCCCGGGGGCACGACTTGAGCCGGCGTACGGCTGACGATCGGGAACCCGAACACGTTGACCGGGAGATCGCTCGCCATGAGCACGATGTCGTTCGCCGCCACCGTTTCGGTACCGAAAGCGGAGAGGGCGCCCACAACGCCCGTCGAGTTGAAGATCGTCTGACAGCCTGGGTTGACCCCCACGCTCTCACAGCCATCCGGGATCTGGTTGGAGTTCAGGTCCGGTTCCGTGCCATCCGCGATGTCACAGGTGTCGAGGCGCCCGTTCGAGTTGCAGTCGAGCGACGGATCAGCGGTGATCTCGCAGTCATCGAGCAAACCGTTACCATCGCAGTCGAGGAATCCCTGCGAGGCGATCTCGCAGCTGTCAAGCACGCCGTTGCCGTCGCAGTCAACGCCAGAGCCAGAGGCGATATCGCAGGAGTCGAGTAGGCCGTTGCCATCGCAATCGAGACTCGGTGAGCCCTCGATCTCGCAGAAGTCGTTCAGGCCATTCAGATTGCAGTCGTCGAACTCGAGGTCATAGACGAACGCCGCGCCGGAAACCGGGACCGTCGTTGTCCGCGTCGGCGCGCCGACCAAGGCAATGTCGGAATCTAGCCCCACGTCGGTTCCGAAGCCGTCTCCCGAGTTGTGGTTGATTCCAAGGATCGTCCCCTCGAACAGCCATGCACCGTTCACTCGGCGATAGGTATGCACCGCCCCGCCTCCTCCAAGCTCTCCGACCGCCGCGAAGCCAGGAGCCATGGACACCGCGCGTCCAAAGTTGCCGTTGTCGAGCGGCGAAGGTGAACCAACCTCAGACTCGAGGCCCACCACGCCGCCGCCGAAGTCTCGGTAGATGAACGCCGAGCCGCTGACCCCGCTGGATGCACCGTTGTTGATGCCCTCCGCTCCAACGATGAGGAATGCGCCCCGGAAGGCGACGGAGACTCCGAAGAACGCGTTGCTCTGGCTGACCGGCGGGCTCAGCTTGGAGTACTCGTTCCAAGTACCGTTGGGCTGACGTTCGAAGAGGTAGGTCGCTCCCTCACTGCCTGCGATCGTCGAGTCAAAGACGGCGCCTACGGCGCACTTATTGTTGGAGATGGAAACCGAGGTTCCAAAGAAGCTGCCGGGCGCGAACGGGTTTGGACCCACCCGGTCCTCGAAGATCACAGCGCTCCCGCCCACGCGGTAGAAATACACGGCCCCGGCGCTGGAGCCAAAGAAGCTGCTCCGGATCGCACTCACGACCATGCGAGAACTGGCGATATCCACGCTGTGGCCGAATCGCGAGTTCTGTGACTGTGAGAGCTCAACGATCGTGTCGCTGAGCGTCCAAACACCGTTGACTCGACGATAGACGTACGCACGACCGGAAGCAGGGCTCCCGCTGTTTTCGAACGGGGCACCGACAACGAGTACGTTGCCGCTGATCGCTACGTCGTAGCCGAACTGACCACTTGCCTCAGGGTTGGGCGAGGTGAGGGTCGTGACGAGAGACCAAGCTCCGCCATCCTGCTCGAATACAGAGACGCTGCCTGCTCCATTGGCGCCGGGCTGCGAGAGACCGCCGCTGGCGAATGGGGCGCCGATAGCGATGCTTGAGCCGTCGAGGCTCAGGGCAGACCCGAACTGGGCGCTGACCTCAGGCATCGAAGCGGCGAGCTCACTATCACAGAATTGAGCAAGAACTTGGTTGGACGAGAAGGCGGCAAAGGTGACGAGAGCCGCTGAGAAGAAACGTAGGGGTAGCATCAAGGGAGATAGAAAGACGCGAGTAATGCCCATGGGGCGTTCGGGGTAAGACGCGGAAAGCGATGGGGACCCCGCTGGCAAGCGTTTTGTGTCGCGCACCGCGTAGAATGGGCGGGACGCTACTATTAACCAAGCCGCATTCGCGAGCCAAAAGTCACTCTCCTAGCTTTCAACTAGCTCTTCCCCCTCCATTCCTCCACCCCCCGGCACGTCCGGCTCGCTAATCAGTAGAAACCGAAGGCGACTGCGTCCTCTCCCCCGAATTAACTCGACAGAGGCGTAGCCATATGGGCCAGGGGATCGTCGGATACGGCCTTTCCCTAATCAAAAGGACCGTCCGTCCCACTGAAGCGACCCGTCGATTCAGAGGTCGTACTCAACAACCAGGCACGCGGCCCGGGCTGGGCGCCTCCTACAGGAACGTCAGGCTCAATCCGTCTGCGAAGTTGCTCGTGGTCGCGCCTTGGGCGCTCACGTCGCGGAACCACGCGGTGAAGTTCCAGGTCATGCCGGGAAGCGTCGGCTCGCCGCCATGGGGTTGGGGGACGTTGGTGAGGTCGATCCCGAGGCTGATGGACTGCTGGGACCCTGAGTTTTGAATCTGCCCGGGGCCGACGTAGCGGCCGATGGACCCCACGATGCACAGATTGCCCGCGGAGCCCGCCGGGTTCATGATGAGGCCCTGGGTCTCGCTGACGAGGAAGTAGCCAAAGCTATCGGCCGGCAGGCTGAACGCGAAGAGCGTGGCATCGTTGTCAGCGATGGCGAGGGATCCTTGGAAGGCCATGAAGGCACTTGCACCCGTCGAGTTCGGATTCGCGGCGCAGTAGTTGCCAGTGGTGAGCCCTGGTGAACCGTTGATCTCCGTCAGGTCGATCACTGCCAGCTCTGTGCCCGCCGCGTTCTGGAGGGTCAGACGAGCGCTGAAACCGGGCGCCGTGATGCTCGGCACGAACAGCGTGTCTTGGATGATCTGGAAGAACTCAATGCCCACTAGGTTCTGGGGGTCTTCCAACTCCAAGACGGCCCGCACAGCGCCAAAGGCGAACGGGACATCGGCCACGACGGACTCGACGAACGCCGGAGGCGTGAAGACGTACTGTTCACCCCACACGCAAGGGTCAGCGATGAGCGGATCCATGGTCACGGTCGTGCCCCCCACCGTCATCTCGCAGCACTGCGGCGTCGCGAGGAAACCGTTGTTGCCATGGCCAGAGGAGCAAGAAACGTCCCCCGCGAAGGCCAGGTTCATCTCGAACGCGTCCCCCACTGCGATCCCGTCGAGGGGAGCCGCCGGGGCCTGCTGGATCGACGCGACCGCTCCGATCACATGGATCTGAGGATCAAACTGACAGAACTGTGGCGTCGCCATCGCGGTGGAAACGGCGAGGTACGCGGCGGCGATCAAGCGGGCGGGTGCGAGCAATCTCATCGGACGAGTGGGCTGCAGGTAGGAATGAAGGGAAGGCGGGAAGCCGTCCCGATCTTACAGGCAATTCCGCCGACCGGAAGCGGATCGGTCAGCCGAGCTGAACGGAACGGCCTTCGATCGCAGATTGATCCGCCGCAAACATCACGCGGTGGGTCGTCAGAGCCGTGTCGAAGTCCGTCCAGGGCATGGCCTTCCCAGCCTTCGTCGCGTCCACGAACGCTTGGAACTGCGGCTGATACGGATGATCCTTCACGGCCCCCGAATCGATCAGGTGGGTCTCAAGGGTGGACCATCGGTCCTTGTCCATGCCGTGGAGCTTGTGGCTGTAGAACTTGTTGTCGAGGATCGAGCCGTGGCTCCCCACGAGGTGCACGTGGAAGTAGTAGGGCTGCAGGCAGTCCACCACGGAAGCGCACTTGGCGGTACGGCCGTCGGCGAAGCGCAGGATCGAGACCTGGGTTGTGTCGTACTCGTAGGGCGCGAAGATCTCTGACTTGGACTTCGTCGAGTAGGACGTGACCTCCGAGACGGCGGCGGACTTTCCGTCGGCGCCCGCCATGAAGAAGAGCAGCGCGTCGAGCGCGTGGCATCCAGCCGTCGCGAGGGACGACGTGCCGATGTCCTTCTTCACGTTCCATGGGAACTGCCCGTACCAAGGGCCGATGCCGTGGTAGTAGTCAACCTCCGCGTAGTGCACGTCGCCAATGAGCCCCTGGTCGAGGATTGAGCGAATCATGCGGAACTGCGCGCTGAAGCGGCACTCGAAGCAGACCATGGCTTGGACGCCGTTGGCGCGAATCGCATCGGCGACGCGTTCGCAGTCCGCGAAGTTCGTGGCGACAGGCTTCTCGACGATCAGATGCTTGCCCGCCTCAGCTGCCTGAACCGCCTGGTCTGCGTGCAGGCTGTGGGGCGTGCAAATGTCGATGACGTGGATCTCGGGATCGGCGAGCATCTCCTCGAAGCTCGCGTAGGGCCGAAGCGGGACGCCGTAGGTTTCTAAGAGCTCCGCCGGATCTTGGGGGCGCCGCGAGGAGACGCCGGTCACGCTTCCCCCACTGACGTTCCGAAAGGTCTCGATGTGCGCGCCTGCGACGGCTCCCAGGCCAACAATCCCAACGTTGAGGTCACTCATGGCGAACATGATAGGGCCGCTCCGCGCGGCGCAGCCGAAAATCCTGCTGCGCTCGTCCGTCGTGCTTCTGAGACCCTGGGCCGGACGCACCGCGAGGGCCCGACACCAATCTGGCGGTTCCCGCGTAGGCTGGGAGTGCGCTCGCCCCTCGCAGTAGTCGCCGCTCACCCCCTCGAACCACACTTCGTCGACATGAGAGTTTCTGCGCCACTCGCCTTCCTCGCACTCGCCCTCCCGGCCGCCGGCCAGACAACCTGGTACGTCGATGCCTCGGCCCCAGGCCCAGGCTCCGGTACCCCGGCCAATCCGTACCAGAGCATTCAGTTCGCTGTGGACGCAGCCACCACGGTCCCCGGCGACACGTTGGAGATTGCCGCAGGTACCTACGCCGAGTCGGTGACACCGCGAGGCAAGGATCTCATCTTCGACGGAAGCCTCGCCGTCTCCATGCCGATCATCGACGCCGGCGGCAGCGGCAGTACGCTCACGATCGATAGCGGCGAAACGATTGCCTGCAGATTCCGGGGTCTCGTGATCACCGGCGGCACGGGGACCCCCAACCCTGCGGGGAACACCCGGGGCGGCGGGGCCCTCGTGGTCAACAGCCGAGTGGTGTTCGACTCGGTCGTCTTCCGTGGGAACACGGCGTTCGAGGGCGGCGGGATCACCGTCATCAGCGGCGGCGCGAACTTCGCCGACTGCATCATTCAGGACAATCAGGCCGACGCAGGCGGCGGACTCTTTGCGATCGCCGCCGACATCATCTTCGAGGGCGGCCTCATCTCCCACAACCAAGTCGACGCCCAGACGATGCCGGGCTACGGCGGCGGCGTGTACCTGGCGACTCTCACACAGGCCGAGTTCCACCGTGTGACCTTCTCCCAGAACAGAACGCTCTATACGGGAGGTGGAGGAGCGATCTACACGACGCCCCCATCTCTTCAGACCATCGTCACCCAGTGCCTGTTTGAAGGGAACGAGCCCGGGAGTTTCCAGGGAGGAACAGGGTCCGGCGGCGCCATCTTTGCCCAGGGGTCACTCGATTGTTCAGACAGCCGATTTGTGAACAACGGCCAGATCACGGACGAGAGCACGAGCCAGGGTGGCGCGGCGAAGGGCGGGTCGTACTTCAACTGCGACTTCATCGACAACGGGGCGCAGCAAGGAGGCGCGATCTACGGAGCAACGGCCACGGATTGCCACTTCGAAAAGAACAGGGCCTGTGCTGGTAGCGCGGGCGAAGGTGGCGCGGCTCACTCCTCGATGCTCATTAGCTGTGACATCGTGGGCAACTTTGTGTGCGGGCGGGGGGGCGGAGTATTCGGCGGCACCCTTGTTGACTGCCGGGTGCTCGACAACGTCGTCAGCTTCGGAGAAGGCAGCTCGTTTGGCGAGGGTGGAGGGATTCACTCTGCGGGTGCCTTCAACACATTGATTGAGCGCAACCGTTGCCCTCTCCAATTGTCGACCACTCCCGCGTCGAAGGGGGGCGGTGCCTACAACTCAAACCTCTCTGGCTGCAGCGTTCTGTCGAACCGTGCCTCCCGCGGCGGCGGCACCTACGGCGGATTCGCCACGCAGTGCACGATATCGGGCAACCACGGGCAGACGAGGTCGGGCCCCGCGGAAGGGGGCAACTTCTCCAGCTGTGTCCTCTGGCACAATTTCCCGGCAGACGCGATCGCCACGGCGACCTTCAACTACTCCAATGTGGAGTCAGGCCTCGCGCCAGGCATCGGCAACATCTCAGCCAATCCGCTCTTCTTCGGCGGCTCGGCAGCCGACGTTCACCTCCAGGCAGGTTCACCGAGTATCGACACGGCCGCGCCGTCGCTCCCGCCGGACCCCGACGGCAGTCCGGCGGACATGGGCTCCATCCCCTACGACGCCCTCTGGACGACGGCTCCCGGGCCGTACTGTCAGTCCACCATCAACAACGGAAGCTGCGTTGTGACGCTCGAGGCGCCCGCCGTAGCGTCCCTCGGTGCAGGCATCTCACTCCGGGCTACTGGGGGCCCGCCGACCTCCTTCGGGCTCTTCTTCTTCGGTACCCAGCCGAACTATGAGACCGTCCCGGGCACCAGTCTGACGAGGCCCAACTCGCTCTGCGTCAGCGGCACCGTGACTCGGACAACGCCGGTTCAGTCCACCGCCGGTGCAAGCCCTTGCGACGGGGAGTACCACCAACTCATGACCTCCTCCGAGCTCATCGCAGCAGGCGTACAAGTGGGCGACTCCATCTACGGCCAGCTCTGGTTCCGCCAACCACCAACACCGAGCGGTTTCGTGGGAACGGCTATGTCGAACGGAGTCTTCCTGCCGATCGTTCCCTGAGCCGCGCTGGGGCCAGCGCCTTCGACCCCTAGGCCGAAGGCGCTCATCATGGGGCTACTCTCAGCTGAACGTGATCGAGATCACGTCGCTGAGGTTGCTGGTGGGCATCGGGTTCGCGTCGCGGTACCAGGCCTGGAAGAACCACGTATCGCCGGGGACGACCGCCACGAATCCCGATGGCGTGGGCATCTGGGTTTGGTCGAGCACGATACCGGACCACCATCCACCGCTCGTGAAGGGGCTGCTGATCGGCGAGAAGGCAGAGAAGACTTGGGCGTCGTGTCGACCGATAGAGCCGCTGAGGCACAGCGTCCCCTGGCTCGTGCCTGGGTTGAACATGGCGTCGGCGCTTCGAGCGTTGAGGAAGTAGCCAACGGACCCCTCAGGGAGACCATCGACGAGCAACAGAACATTGTTGTCCGCCACGCTATTGGAACCGCACGGGGTTTGAATCGCGGTAGCGCCCGCTGAGTTCAGAACGGTGGGCGTGCAGGTCTGCACTCCCACCGTCACATCGCCGTTGGGGCATCCGTACGCTGGCTGAATCCAAGAGCACTCTTCGGGGGTCAGGCCGACCCACTGCATCCACTCCGCAACGCCGCTGACGGCGATCTCTGGCACGTAACTAAAGTTCGACGCGGCGCGGATCCGCTGGGCCAAGTCCTCGGCGCCGGACGCGATCATCAGGTGGCCGACGGCGCATGCACGCCCCCCATCGTCGATGAAGATCGGCCTTGGAATCGGAAGGACGTCGTTGATCGGGAACACGCCCTCAGCGGCGTAGTCCGCCAGCACGGCAATCTGCTCGCGGCGTCGCGTGAGCACGTCTGGCCCAAGCGACGAGACGTCCGCCGACTCCAAGCGATCGATCACCTCGGCAAGGTGCGCTTGGATCTGCGGAACCGGGGCAGCCGCGAAGTTTGCGGAGAGCTCGAACATCGAGCGGGGTACAAAGTTCGGGCTGCACTCCGAGCCAGACTGTGCGGATGCGCACGGGCTGAGGGCTGCTAACGGAGCGAGGGCGAGCGAGACGGGAAGGAAGAGATCGTGAATTTGCATGGTGCAGTGGGAAGGGCCTTGAGGCGGCCAGCGCGGGAAGCAGCGGGCGGCAGCGGGAAAACTGGGGCGATTTCTGGAATCCTAGCTTACCCTACAGACTCACCGGCCATCGTGGGAGCCCATCGGGCTCGCTCTTTGCGGGCTCCATCTCACCCGGCCCCTCGCCCCGCTCGCCCGCCCTTGGGGCCACCACTCTTTCACTCACAGTGGAACACTTCCCCCGTAGCGCCTGGGCGCCCAGCGTGCCCACCCCCTTCGCGTGCCCCGATTCGAATCAGCCAGCCTTTCTGGAGTCTGGTAGTTTTGAGGAAGGACGCGGCAGGTGCCACGCGCCCATATCTCCAACCTGAGAACCGAGCATGCTCCCCGCCTTTCGTTCGTTCCCGTGGGCTTCACTCGCCCTTTCAGCCGCTGCCACCTTTGGCATGCAGGCCAGCTCCTTCGCGGCCCCTGCCCCCGCTGCGCCCGTCCAACAGTCGGACGCTAGGCAGTGGAATGAGATCCTGCTGGAGTCGATCCGCAACGACTTCGCGCGGCCCACGATCCACGCTCGGAACCTCTATCACACGGCGATCGCGACGTGGGATGCATGGGCAACCTTCGACGCGTCCGCTGAGACCGTGCTCTTCCAAGAGGACCACGCGACCACGTCGGCCAACATCGACGCCTGGCGGAGCGAGGCCTTGAGCCACGCCTGCTATCAGATCCTCAAGGCCCGCTTCGCGACCTCCCCCGCGGCGCTTCTGATGCTCCCGCAGTACGACGCGCTGATGGACTCACTGGGCTGGGATCGCACGAACAACTCCACCACGGGCAACTCCCCCGCCGCCATCGGCAACCGCATCGCCCAGACGGTGCTCGCCTACGGATCCGCGGACAACTCGAACGAGGCGAACGCCTACGAGAACCGGTCCTACCTCCCCGTGAACCCGCCGCTCGTCCCGGACCTCCCGGGCAACCCGACCTTCATCGACCCGAACCGCTGGCAGCCGCTGTCGCTGCAGTTCTTCGTCGATCAGTCCGGCAACGTCATCCCGTTCGGCTACCCCGACTTCCTCTCGCCCGAGTGGGGCATCGTGGCGAACTGGTGCATGACCGATGCCGATGCGAACATCCAGATGCGCGACGGCTTCCAGTACTGGCTGTACAAGGATCCAGGCCCCCCGCCTGCCATCAACGACGCCCTCGACAGGTACCGCGACGGATTCGAAATGGTGTCCGTCTGGTCCGCCCACCTCGACCCGTCCGACGGAGTCATGATCGATGCCTCGCCCGCATCCATCGGCAACGCCCCCCTGGCGACGCCCTCGCAGACACCGAACTTCTACGACTACTACGAGGGC
Organism: uncultured bacterium; assembly: GCA_938030175.1. GTDB lineage: Bacteria > Planctomycetota > UBA1135 > UBA1135 > Saltatorellus. Next base: position 10,843 of record CALHGQ010000448.1, read on the forward strand.
GGCGATTGGGGCGGCGGCTACGCCGCGAACCCCGTCACCGGCCAGCCCTACCCGGCCCAGATGGTGCCGCGCGGCGACTACGCGCGCGTGCTCGCTGAGTTCTGGGCCGATGGTCCTGACTCGGAGACGCCCCCTGGGCACTGGTTCGTCCTGCTCAACGAAGTCTCTGACCACCCGGGATTCAGCAAGCAGATCGGCGGCACCGGCCCCGTTGTGAACGACCTCGAGTGGTGCGCTAAGTCGTACCTCGCCATGGGCGGCGCGATGCACGACTCCGCCATCGCGGCATGGGGCGCCAAGGGTTGGTACGACTACCCGCGGCCCATCAGCGCGATCCGCTACCTGGCCGACCTCGGCCAGCGCACCGACCCGCAGCTGCCGAGCTACCACCCGGATGGCATCAACCTTCACCCGGGCTACGTCGAGCTAGTCACCGCCGCCTCGACGACGATCGGCCAGCGCCACGAGCACCTCATCGGCAACGAGGGCAAGATCGCCGTCCTTGCGTGGCGAGGCCCCAACTACATCGTCGATCCCTTGACCGACGTCGCCGGCGTCGACTGGATCCTTGCCGAGGATTGGTGGCCCTACCAGCGCCCCACCTTCGTGACCCCGCCGTTCGCGGGCTACGTCTCCGGGCACAGCACGTACAGCCGCGCCGCTGCGGTGGTCATGCACCAGATCACGGGCTCCCCTTACTTCCCTGACGGGCTCGGTGAGTTCCTTTGCCCGGCGAACAGCTTCCTCGTGTTCGAGGACGGCCCCAGCGTCGACGTGCTCCTGCAGTGGGCTTCCTACTACGACGCTTCGGACCAGTGCTCTCTTTCGCGCATCTGGGGCGGCATCCACCCGCCCGCCGACGATCTTCCGGGTCGCCAGATGGGCCAAGAGATCGGCATGGAGGCGTATCAGCTGGCCACCGAGTACTGGGCTGGCACCGCCTGCGACTCAGCGGGAGGACCCGCCTCCAACGACCTCGACAGCAACGGCGTCATCGACCAGTGCGAGTCGATCGGTCTGCCTTACTGCTCGCCTGGCATGCCCAACTCCAGCGGACTGCCCGGCCGCATCGTCCTCCTCGGAACGAACGTCGCTTCCTCCAACGACCTTCAAGTCGGGGCGACCTCGCTCCCGGCGGGCTCCTTCGGCGTCTTCATCGCGTCGCCCGCCCAGACCGTCCCCACGACGCCCGGCGGCAGCCAGGGCAACCTGTGCCTGGGGATGAACTTCGGTGTTGGTGTCGGCGGCATCCAGCGATCCGGAGCGGACGGAACGTTCTTCGCCAGCGTCGACCTCAACGCGATCCCCCAGCAGGGCGGCGCCGTGGCCGTGGTCCCGGGGGACACCTGGCACTTCCAGGCCTGGCACCGTGACGCGAACCCAACCGCGACGACGAACTTGACGAACGCCGTCTCCATCAGCTTCGAGTGAGCTAACGGAGGCCATCAGGCGGCAAGGGCCACCTGATGGCGGCGGATGATGCGAGGGCCTCTACCGCTCTACTTGACGCGGGTGAGGGTGAATACGCCCATGTCCAGCTGGGTCTCGCCGGTGATGGACGTCCAGTGCTGCTCCACGTGGTCCTCGTCCACAAAGACGAGGGTCATGGCGCCCATGTAGTGCTCGCCCAGGTCCTTGAGATCGCCGACGCTGACGGACTCGAAGACTAGGCGGTTGCCGTCCATGCGAGCCGCACGCATGTGAGGCTGATTGCCAGCGCCGCAGTAGTGAGTCATCGCCACGCCGTTGCCGTCGAGCGAGTACATGTTCGTCATCTCTGACTCCGTGCCCGGCCCCATGATCTCTCGCAGGACGGAGCCCGCCGAGCTCACAGCGAAGACGTGTTCGCCGTCGCCGTACTCCGTCTTCGACGTCCAGCGACCCTCGAGGGAGCTCAGCGCAGCCCAGAGCGGAGCGCGAACGCTCGCATCCGCTGCAACGACTTTCAGTACAGGCCCGTCCGTCGGCGCGCTTGAATCGGTGGATTGGCAGGAAGCGGCGCCCAGCAACAGGAGCGCGATGGTGGCGTTGATCTTCATGGCACGAACCTAGGGACTGCGTCCGTTTGTCGCTACCCCGGACTATCCGTCGATCCCGTTGCGGCATGTGGCCGCCCCCCTCCCCATTCCCGGCGCCGCGGCCCAGGCGCAGTGCTACGCTCCCGCCCCATGCCAGAAGGACCCGAGATCCACCGCGCCGCCGATCAGATCGCCAAGGCCATCGTCGGGCACAAGGCCGAGCACGTTCACTTCGGGCTCCCCGCGCTGCACCCGTGGGAATCGGAACTGACAGGCTCCAAGGTCGTCGCGGTCGAAGCCCATGGCAAAGCGATCCTGACTCGCTTCGACGCGGGCGTCGCTGTGTACAGCCACAACCAGCTCTACGGAAAGTGGTACGTGCGCGGTGCGGGGCTCTACCCGAAGACCGGCCGCTCGCTGCGAATGGAGATTCGCACGGCCGCCAAATCCGCGCTGCTCTACAGCGCGTCGGAGATCGAAGTGCTCCGTCCCGAGGACGAGCCCCATCATCCGTACCTTCTGAAGCTCGGCCCCGATGCGCTCGACGGAAACGTCGACGAAGCGCGCGTCGTGCAACAGATGGAGGACAAGCGCTTCGCGGGTCGGAACCTAGGCGGGCTACTCCTCGATCAGTCGTTCGTCAGTGGGCTCGGCAACTACCTTCGCACCGAGATCCTGTGGTGGGCCGGACTGCATCCGTCCTGGCGCCCCAAGGACCTCGAGCCCGCTGAGCGCTCGGACCTCGCGTACTGGATCCTCGACGTGACGCGTCAATCCTACGCCACCGGCGGGCTCACGGACTGCCCCGCCCGTGTCGCAACGGCGAAGGCGGCGGGCGTTCCGCGGCGGCGCTACCGCCACGCAGCCTTCGCCCGGGCGGACCTCCCCTGCCCAGAGTGCCGAACGAAGATCGAGAAGATCGAGGTGGGTTCGCGGAGGCTCTACCTCTGCGAGAAGTGCCAGCCGCCTCGGAATACCGCGCCGAAGGGATCTAGCAAAACGCCCCGGGCGACCGCCCAGAGGTAGGTTTCGGGACGGGTGCCCATCGATGGGCTTGGTGCGTCGAAGACCCCTCTCGAGGGCGCCTTGGCGTCGTCTCTTGCCCGTTTACGGCCTGTCAGGCCCGGACCCAGCCGAAGTGCCGCTGGGCGGTGAGGATGGGCGGTGGGGATGGGCTTGGCGATGCCCAGCGTTGGATACCAGCTCCGTAGGTCTTCGAGCCATGGGGCTCGGACTAGACGCTGAGACGGCCAACCTTCGAAAGAGTGCGTTACGTTCCGGAACCCAGGGGCTCTCTTCGGCTGGCAGGGGTCTGGTCCCGATTGGAGATCAGGGCCCCGCCGCCGAATTCCTCTCCCTGCGCTACTATTGAGCGTACTCGCCCCAGGCCTCGCAGCCTCTCGCCCCCCCCCGCCAGTAGCGGCCCTGCCAAGGCCGCTTCCCCTTGGACAACTCCCTCGCTACTCCGCT
>CALHGQ010000449.1 GCA_938030175.1 uncultured bacterium
GACGGTGTCGGCCTCGTCGGCGTCGCCTTGATAGTAAAGGTCGACCCGCATCCAGTGCATTTCGCGGCCGCGCTTGACCTGCTCCTTGCCGACGATCGGAATGTTGTTCTCCGACTGACAGGCGATGACGCAGGCGTTACAGCCGTTGCACGTCGAGAGGTCGATGGTCATGCCCCACTGGTGGGTGCCCTCGTAGACCTTTTGGTCGAAGAGCGACTCCAGCTTGGGCACGTGGTAGACGTGCTCCGGGAAGTTCGGATCCTCCTTCCACTCCTCGAGGGTGCCCTCCATGGCGAGCTTGTGAAGGCGCTCACGGCGACCCTTCATTCCGATCTCGTCGATGAGGTGGTGTTCCTGGGTCGTCGCGAAGTCGTAGGTGCCGCCCGCTTTCGCAACCGTGGCCCCCACTGCGATGCCCATGCCGTCGGATCCGCGGATCTGGAAGGCGTCGAAGCCCGCCGCGTCCACGCCGGTCTTCTCAAAACCAGCCACGAGGCCCGCGTGCTTGCGTCCGTAGCCGAGCGAGATCGCGGCGGAGTCTTCCGCCTGACCCGGTGCCATGTAGACGGCCGCGTCGAGGGTGCGCCCGCCGACGGTCACCTTGACCATGTCGCCGGTCCAGACCCCGAGCTTCTTGGCCGTCTGAATGCCGAGGAGCAACGCGTTGTCCCAGGTCATCTTGGTCGTGAAGTCCGGAAGCTCCTGGAGCCAGCCGTTGTTCGCGAATCGGCCGTCGTACACCTTGGGGCAAGGGAAGTAGGTCACTTCCATGCCGGGTGCTGCCGCCGGGATCGCGGGCAGGTTGCCGCCCGGGTTCAGGCTCAGCGGAGCTGGGCGGGTGCCGTCGACCACGCCGTCATGCAGTCCCTGGCGGAAGCGTGCTTCGCCCGAACCCGGCAAGTTCATCGCGTCGAAGGTCGCGCGAATCTCTTCGCGGCCCGTGGTCGTGCGACCGAGCAAAGCGGCGCAGAGGTGAATCGAGGACATGCCCCCGAACAGCGGGTTGATCAGCGGCTGCGCGAGGTGGTAGCTGCCGTCCCAGGAGCGTCCATCGCCCCAAGCAGCCAACCAGTGGGACGCATTGAGGTGCCAGCCGCTCTTGACCGAGGTCTCGTTCCGGTAGAGCGAAAGGTGCGCCGAGGTCGGGCACGCCTCCAAGGCGTCAGCGAATCCGAGGTCGGCCGGCGCGTCGTAGGCGGGGTTGCCCTCGAGCATGAGGAGCGTCGTGATCGCGCCACTCTTCATGTCGGCCACGAGGTTCTTGAGGCCCTCGTCCATGCCGCCGCCGAGGGGCTCGTCGTTGAGCGTGACCGTCGTCCCGATGGCACCGATCGCGCCGTTCAGCCCGTGGGCCTGGGCGTGCACCTCAGCGGGCTGCTGCCCGCCGGGGATCACCACGCCGTGGCTGCCGGCCGCCTTGAGGTCCTTGGCCGCGGCCGCGACGAACGCCTTGATCTTTGGGTTGCCGCCAAGCTCGACCGCGCGAGCCCCGGAGGCTGAGCCTCCGCTGACCGCCGCCTGGAGAAGCTCGAGCACAGCGCCCACATCGGCACTTCGCACCGGGAGGCGGTGGTCCGCCGTCACGCCCGTGGACGTGAACCGGCTCTCGACGCTGTAGAGGCGAGTCATCTGCTCGCCGCCGTCGGTCTCCTCGGGCATCCGGCGCGTGGCGAAGTCGCCTGCCATCCGGACCGCGTCCGGGTGCGTGCGCTGGAAGTCGCTGTCGAGGGAAACGATGACCTTCGCTTCCTTCAGGTTGTAGACCGTGCGGACGTTCCGGCCGAAGGCCATCTGCGCACCGGCGGCTGCCGCGTCCTCGTTGACCGGCGACCACCAAACCCAGCGAACACCGGCGCCGACGAGCTCGGAGCCGAGTCGCGCGAGGGTCGGCGAGCTGCTCGTGGAAGCGAGGATGGCGACGCCGCCCTCTTGTACCTTGCCGCGCAACGCGGTGAGCGCGTCGTCCCAGCTAGCGTCCACCATGCCGTCAGGCGAGCGGCGCGCCACCGAGCGGCTGCGATCAGGATCGTAGAACTCGAGCACGGCGGCCTGGGAGAAGACGTCCGTTCCCGGTCCGACGATCGTGTTCGGCTCGACCTTGACGGGGCGACCGTCGTAGCTCGTCACGTTGACGGGGCGAGCCGCGCCGGCGAGGTCCATCACCGAGGCGTAGTGCTTCGGCTTGCCGGGCACCGTCTCCTCGGGACGGTTCGTGTAGGGCAGGATCGTCTCGCGCTCCCAGCGGCAGCTGGATGCGCCGGCGAGTGCCGCAGAGGCTCCGAGGATTTGAAAGAAGCGGCGGCGATCGACGCCTTCCATCTGGTCGAAGTCGTCCGTCGGGAACTCACGTCCCACGAAGCTCGCCACGTCGTCCGTTGCGCCGTCAGCGACGGCGAGGTCCTTCGTCAGCTTGCCTTCGAATTCAGACAGGGACTGCCAGACGGTCGGCTTCTGCTTCGACTTCGAGCTGGAGCTCGACGTCGAAATCGAATTCGAGTGCTGGTGCGAGGAAGCTTCCTCTGTTTCCGGGCCGGGGAGAATGTCGCTCATCGGATCGCGCCCTGCTTTTGGGGCGAGGCGCGGGTGTCGGTTGAAGACGGGTGAATCAGGCGCTGGCTAGGGGCTAGCGCAGGTGAGAGTGACTCTGGGTTTGAGGTCCTAGCGGAGAGCTAGGCGCCTCGCCGCTGAGCCAGCGGCGGGGTCGAACGGTGCGCAGTCGAAAGACGGCGCCCGATCGCTACCTGTGGCAGGTGCTGCAGGTCTCCTGCGGGTTGATCTCCTCGGCGGAGAAGTGCAGCTGATCCTTCCAGCTGTCGTCGTCCTCGGGCGGAGTCCAACCGAGGTTGGTGATCTGATCGAGGGGGCGCAGGTGCGGCTCCGGGTTGCGGTGACAGTCGAGGCACCAGCCCATGGAGAGCGGCTCTTGCTGCTTGACCACTTCCATCTGATCGATGCGGCCGTGGCACGAGACGCAGGACACCCCGCGGCGCACGTGGGCCGAGTGGTTGAAGTACGCGTAGTCCGGAAGGTCGTGCACGCGCACCCACTCCACGGGCTTGCCGGTCTCGAACGAGTCACGCACCGGCGCGAGCTTGGTGCTCTCCGGGTGAATGTTCGTGTGGCAGTTCATGCACGTGGCCGTCGGCGGGATCGCCGCGTGGGACGCTTCCTCAACGGTGTTGTGGCAGTAGCGGCAGTCCATGCCGAGCTCGCCCGCGTGGAGCGCGTGGCTGAACGGGACCGGCTGCTTAGGCTCGTAGCCCGCAGCGATGGTCTTCGGCGAGAAGCCAAGCCAAATGAACGTTGCTGCGTAAAGGACGCCACCAATCGCTCCCATCGGAATGAGGAGCTTGAAGTGGTTGGTCCATTGGGGAAAGTGAAAGGTGCTCATGGTGCGCAAGGCGCGATCTGGGAACCGGGAGGCTTGGCCCAGCAGGCGGAAGGCTTGCAGGACCGAGGGCCCGACGAACCCCATCGAGGGGATGGAGGGAGATCGTCGGAGGGGAAAGCTCGGGAGGCCGGTTCAAGGCTTACCCGGGCTTTGCCCTAGTTGTTCTGTCGGGCGCGCTCGGCGCCCGGCCCTGGAACTCTGGTCTGCGCCAGGCACGAGGATCGACACGTCAACACGCGTCATGAATCGCGCCCAGTCCCCGGGACGGGCCCAGGTGAACGCTGTTCATGCGCGAATAGAATAGTGATCCAGGGCCCGCGAAGGAACGGGGTTCTCGCGAGCAGTTCGCGGGAATCTCGCGACGGCTGCGACGCCTCGTGCACCAGGACAACGGGCCACCTGGGACGAATGGCCCCGGCCCCCTCCGTTGAGAATCGTTCGCATCAGACTCGCGCGGCAAAACCCTAGCCCGGCACAGGCCGCCGACCGACCGGGCCGACACCCCACCGGGCCCCTCCATCGGCGCTCGCCCCCTCCAAGCAGATCCTCCCGAACCCATGCATGGGCACGGGGATACACCGATCCACCAACGACATCAGGCGGCTGGTACCCGGTGGGAACCAGCCGCCTGATGGCAGAGGACAGGCGCGACCCATCGGTGCGCTGAGGGGAGGATTCCCCGTCGATCGGCTCGTCTAGGTGCGACCGCGCTCCTGGGGAGCGTGGCGCTGGAGCTTGCGCTGGAGCGATCGACGGTGGATCCCGAGGCGGCGGGCCGACTCAGAGATGTTGCCTCCACAGTCAGAAAGAACGCGCTGGATGTGCTCCCACTCCATGCGGGCAAGGGTCGGCGCCCGGTAGGGCGAGGTCACGACGGGGCTGTCCATGGGATCGCCACGCTCGTACTTCTCAAAGGCCGCCACCACGTCGTCCGCGTCCGCGGGCTTCGGGATGAAGTTGACCGCGCCCAGTCGCACGGCCTCGACGGCCGTCGCAATGGAGCCGTAGCCGGTCAGAATCACGGAGCGGGTGCCGGCGTCGACGCGCTTGAGCTCCCTGAGGAGGTCGAGCCCCCCCTTTCCGGGCATCCGCAGGTCGATCACGGCGTATTCGGGCGAGTCCTGCTCGGCGAGGCGAACACCCTCGTCAACGCTGGATGCCGTCCGGACGTCAAAGCCTCGGTCCCGCAGGGCACGGGCGAGTCGCTCGCGGAAGGTCTCATCATCATCCACGAGCA
>CALHGQ010000450.1 GCA_938030175.1 uncultured bacterium
ACGCCAACAGCCGGCCCGAAGGGCCGGCTGTTGGCGTCGCGGAGTGGCGACAACTACTACGCTACCGTACCGCTCAACAACGGCTTCGTTGCCGTCTCGCGGAGCCCATTTCCCAGCGCGTAGGAGCGCTAACCTCCGCTCCAGTAGGTAGCCCCCGGCGCCTAGTGGTACGCTAGCCGGCCTATGCTCCTCTCCCTCGTCGCGACACTTGTAGCCGTCCCCAGCCTCGGACTCTCGGAGCTCTCCGTCAGCGCGGCTCCCTTCGGTGAGCCGTTTCCCGTCAAGACGGTCACCATCAAAGTTGACGACTCCCAGTTCTTCGTGCGCGGGCGACAGGTCATTCCCCGGAAGGCCAAGGTCGTGTTGCTACGCAGGGCCAAGGTGACAGGCTCCGGCGCCGTCGGCGACGATGGCGAAGAAGAGTCGGCCGTGATCGAGGTCTCCGGGACGCTCGAGCTCAAGGCTGTCACCGGCGGGCGCGTGGAGCTGCGCAATACGTGGATCGAGCTCACGCCGGAGTGTCGCTCGCTCTACCTCACCAACGTCCGCTTCATCGGGGGAGGGGGCATCCGCCCAAGTTCAGAGGGGCCCTCGAAGACCGACATCTTCATGGAGAACGTGGAGTTCATCGAGGGAGCCTCGCTCAACTTGGAGTGCTCGGCCGGGACGCTCACGATCTCGTCGACCCATTGCAAGGAGCCCGTATCGATCGTCGGTGCCTCACGATCCGACAATGCCGAAAGCAAAGCCATCGTGCGAGTGATCGGGTGCAAGGGAGGGCGGCCCGGCGGTTGGCGGGGAATGATGGGAGGCCTAACCATCAGCCACGCGAAGTCGGTGATCGTTCAGTTCAGCCACCTCGAGGGCGGAATCTCACGCTTCGCAGACAACGGCAAGCTCAGCTTCGAAGGGAACAACGTTCGGTCGAAGCTCATCGAGTTCGCGTACTCAAAGCCCGGGCAGTTCAAGAAGGCGAAGATCTCGGGCTGCGACTTTCGCTCGAAGGAGGTCGCCTTCCAGGCGCCCGTAGATGGCGAGAAGACCGAGCGATTGAGCGTCAAAGACTGTTGGTTCAGCTCGGGCGACGACCCCGAGAAGATCCTTGCGGATCAGGTGCTGGATCGCTCGCGCGACGAAGCCACGTCCGCGGTCGTCTCGCTGAGGAGCGTGAAAGAGAGGCCTATCGGTCTGGGCGGCAAAGCCGGCAGCTGAGCGGTACCGTACCGCTCACGGTGAGATGCGCCACTCGACCGTGTTGGGGGCGCCCGGCTCGTGAATTCGAAGCTCGCCCGTCATCGCGTCGAAGCACCAAGATGGCTGGCCGGCCGTCACAGTGCAGTTGGGGAAGAGCTGCTGGGAATCGCGTTCCACCAGGAGAGGGGCCGACTGGAACGATCCCAGGATGTAGTCGTCGCCTCCCGGCTCGTTCGACTCGATCTGCATCGTGATCGAAGCGTTCGTGTTGAGGCCCGCGCGTGTCAGGTCGAAGCTGATCTCGCTCAGGTTCTGCACGTGCAGGAACTTGATCGAGTTCGCGAGGTTACTCAGCGCGAAGTCGACGCAGGTGAACTCGTTCGCCGCGTCCGTCTCGATGTCGAACTGACCCCACCGGACGGATCGGTCGGTGAGGATCGTCCCGGCAGAGGGGTTGTCGTCGAGTGTGATCGTCTCAAGCCAGTTGCATACGGCTTCCTCGTCCGCAGTGTCCCAGCAGTGGTCACCCGAACAGTCCGGCGGGACGACTGTAGGCTCGAGGATGTGGTTCGTTGCGCCCACGCTCGTGAAGAACTGGTCGAGCTGGACCGACTGGTCGATGAGGTACGCGTTCGAATCCGTCAGGCCGTAGATGGTCTTGACGGGCGTTGTCGTCAAGTTGATGGCCATGTGATGCGCCCCGGGCACGAGCTGGGACGCCCCGTCGAGGACGATAGTTGAGGCCCTCGTCCAGTCGAAGGGATTCTGGGTCGGCGGCCCGAAGAAGAGAGTCTCCATGACCGTTCGCACCGCGGGCGGCACGAAGCGGTAGGTGTCGCCGAGCGAAACCGTTCCGGTGTGGTTCATCACCGCGGCAAAGGCTCCCTTGCGTCGATCCCGATGCCGAGCCGCGTAGCTCATCGCGTTTCCGCCGCCCATGGAGAAGCCAACGGCGTAGATGCGGTCCCGATCGATGGCGTAGTAGTCGAGCAGCAGGCCAAGGACTGCCTCGACGTGTTCTTGGCTTTGCGGCGTCCCGTAGCTGGTCTGGGAGAACCCCGGTCCACCGCTCTGGATCGGCGCAACCAGGAACCACCTCCGAATCTCGGCCTCCCGGAGGAAGGTCGTAAAGGTGGCGATCGTTCCATGGGACGCGCCGTAGCTGTGGAACCCGGTTAAGAGCGGACGCTCGGCCGTGGGATCCGTCGGCGGTACGTAGACGAGGAAGACCTCGAAGTTCCCGGTGGTGGGCACAAAGATTCGCACGAGCACCGCGGTGCCCCCGAACCCAGGGGTGAACAGGGACGTCGGGCCTTCGGGCAGCGGCACTAGGCTGACGAAGCCCGTGGAGGATGCGCCTACCGCAACCTCAAAGGTCTTGGGCCCGACCCTCGGCATGCCTGCTCCTGCCTGCAGCCAGCGGCTCAGGCGGGGGAGTGCGTCCTGGCCCGTGGCCCCCGGCGCCGCGGCACCATGGCCAAGGGACCCCTGGCCGACTGCGATCGTCGACCCCACGAGGGACAACAGCAGTGCGATGAAGCATCGGGCTAGGTCGCGGATCGGCAGCATGGGCGGGCAGGGGACAGATTCTGGGCTGGAAGCGGAGCGGCCATGATAGGGCTTCGCAGGCTGGGCGCCGGTCCCGAGCCCGATGACAACTTCATCAATGAACGTATTGAGGCTCAGGGGCCGAGACAGACTGTCTCAGGCCGATACTGACCGGTCCTTATTGTCGTGAGCGAGTGTTCACTCAGCCGGAAGGTCCCACAGGACGTACTCGGCACCGACCCCGTTGGTGAGTCGCAGCTCGGTCTCGTCCTGGAGAGCCGCGCCATCTCCGGCATCGAGTCGATGCCCGTTGAGCTCCAAGCTTCCGCGGGCCACGTGTAGCCACGCGGAGCGGCCCCGAGCCAGGGGGAGCTGCGCGACTTCGTCTCCGTCCAGGAGCCCGGCGTACATCCGCGCGTCTTGTCCGATGACGAGGGAGCTCTCGGCGCCGTCCGGCGACACCACGAGGCGCGGGGCTCCGCGGCGCTCAGCCTCCGGGAACGCCTTCTGGCCATAGCGAGGCTCCGTCCCCGCCTTCGCCGGGCGCACCCACATCTGAAGGAAGTGCAGCTCCTCGTCCGACGCATTGAACTCGCTGTGCTCGACGCCCGTCCCTGCCGACATGATCTGCACCTCCCCAGGGCGCATCTCCGACCCGTTCCCCATGCTGTCTTTGTGCGCGAGGACGCCGTCGAGCACGTAGCTCACGATCTCCATGTCGCGGTGCCCGTGGGTGCCGAACCCCTTCTCAGCCGCCACTCGATCCTGGTTGACCACGCGCAGGACGCTGAACCCCATGAAGTCTGGGTCGCGGTACCCAGCGAACGAGAACGTGTGGTGGGACTTGAGCCAGCCGTGGTCGGCGTGCCCCCGTGCCTCTGAGCGGCGAATGGTGATCATGCTGGTCGCGGTTCTTTGGGGAGCTTGTCCTTCCGGTCTGGAGGCTGCTCTGGAGGTTGAGCCAGATTCTGCGTGCACCTCATGGACCATTCTTCCTGCTAACAGAGTACCAATCTCGCAGTTCCGTTCATCAGCGCCCACGGGCTCCCACCAGGTTCGTCCGCTCGCTTGCCCTCGCTTCGCTCTCAGGCGCCTAGGAGCGCCTCGTTGAAGACCTCACCAACGGCCGGATCATGCGGCTCGTTTTGACTGGATCTGGCAAGCTAGGAGTCCCGTGAATAGGAGATCCACTTCCCTCTTGATCCTGGTGGTCGTCGTCTCGCTGGCGCTCTTCGACGCGCTGTGGAATCAGCCCACCGAGCCAAGCGCGACGGAGCTGCTCGCGCCCAACGTCGTCGCGGCCGGAGTGCAAGACCAAGTGGCAACTCAGACTACAGGAGCGTTGCCTTCAGGAGTGCTGGCTCCGGTCGCCCTAGCTCCGCCAGATCAGTCTCGGGCAGACGCTAGCGCACCGACGGACGCGACCCCGTCAGCGGATCCGGAGTTCGACCTCGCTGAGCTCGCCGTGCCCAACGTGATCGTCACGGACGCCAACACGGACCGGCCGCTCGCGGGCATTGAGTGCGAGGTCACCGACGCAGGCGGTGTGACCCTCTTCGCCAAGACCGACTCCAAGGGCAGGCTGGTCACGGACGAGCTGCTGCTGACGGGACCTGTGGCACTGTCCGTGGCAGGCGAGGACTCAGCCTCCGAGCTGAGGGCACGTCAGCGACTTGCGCTGCTTGAGGAGGTCGGGCAGGGAGCCTTCATCACCGGCTCACTTCTCCCGCAGGCGATCGGCCGCTTCGTCCACACCGGCACGGCTGACAGGTGGCCCGTCTGCCGGAAGCGCTGGGTTCCGCTCGAGGTGGCGGGCATCGGCGTGAAAGAGCGCGACGTTCACCTGGCTTTTCCATTCAAGGAACCGGAGTTCCCCTGGGACGCCTTCTCGGCCAGAGCAGTGGCTCTTTCCGTCACGGGCTACGACCCGAGCGTGATGAAGGTCTCAAGCGACGCGTTTCCGATGGCTTTCGAAAGCCAGTACTCTTGGCCCGTCTCCGGACGCGACGCCGACGTTCGACCGCACCAGTGGGCTCGGCAGCGCGCGGATGAACCGGTGCCGGGCCGCGTTCTTCGCGCCGTCCAGTTCCTGCGGGATGGGGTGGTCTGTGCCGAGGCGGACGCGAACGTTCTACCCCATCTTTTCGAGTGGCCGTTGCGGCTGGAGTTCGCGCCGCTCCTGGAGAGGGACGCCGCCCTGATACGCGAACGGTACGGAGCCGATCTCGGAGCACGGATCATGCATCGCCTCGGTATCCGAGACACGGCCGTGCGAGTCAACGACCGAGCCCTCGGAACTGTGACGAGCGAGTCGGGAACCTTCAGGGGCCGGATCATCGTCACGGCCTGGAAGGTCTCGGAGTCGAGCGCCGGCGTCTTCGGCCATGGGGAAGTCGTCGACTCGGTGCGTTGGGACGAGGACGCATCGGGGGATTGGGTCGGTGTGTTCGCGCTGAAGGGCCTCGACTCGAACCGCTACCGCGTCGAGTTGAGCACTGAGACCTTCGAGATCATCGCTCCCCACAGCGCAGAGATCACCCCAGCGGATGGGCCTCACGTTGGCGCGTTCGTTGTTCGTGATCAGCTCGAGTACGTCCCCGTCGTTCTCCGGCTACGGCATCCGCCGGGCGGACCGAAGAACAACAGTTTCGCGGAGTTCAAACCTGTGCATGGCGGGAACAACGCGCCCAAGGGTGGGTTCTTCTCCGCGCTACCGGCCGCGGGTGCTGGCTCCATCGGCGAGGGCGAAGGGCATACGTTGGCCGAGCGCTTCCCCAGGGAGGGGGAGTTCCGCGTCGCCGTGCAGACCAACGGCTATGCGCCGATGCAGCTGACCCAGGAGGACTTTCACTGGGACGGCGAACGGCTCGTCTACGACAGCGTTCTTCAGCTGAAGGTCGACTAGCCGCCAGCTACTCCGTGTGCGGCATCCCGCGCCGGACCGAGCTAGCGCGCCACGTGCTGCTCGAAGAGTCGCTCCAACGCCTTGGCGGGATCGCTGGTTCGCCCGCCGTGGACCGGTGACGTCTGGATCATCGAGCTTCTCACCGCGGTGAGCCAGTGGAACCTCGGCCTCTGCTCCATCGCACCGATCGGACCGGAACCCGGACCCCCTCGGCAGATCAAGGGAATCGAGGTGAGGTGTTTGCGGACAAGCTCAAGGTCGATCCCGGGGGCGATCGCCAACAGGCAGCGCTCGTCTAGTTCCCACTTGGCCTCGAGGAACTGGAGCTCGTGGCAGGAAACGATCACGCCCACGTTGAGGAACTCCTCCCGATCGACCCGCGGCACCACGCGGATGACCGTGTAGTCGTAGCTATGAACGTCGGGCATTCTCAGCCTCCTGCACGAACGCGGCCCGGCGCTCTACGCGACGCAAGAAGTAGGCGACATAGGCCGCACGCTGGGCGGCGGGCTCAGCGAAAGCGCCGCGCTGGGTCAGCCAGTCGTCGGGCACTTGGGCAAGGGTTTCGGTGAAGAAAGCCTCGGTGAGCTTCTCGGCGCACTCGTCGCTTGTTTGCGCGAGCCCATCTGCGGCCGCCAGCAGCACATGGTCCCGCACGTGCTCAAACGGCGCGTCAGCGCCTGCCAAAGATCCATCCCAGCCGTGATGGAAGTAAAGCGAGGCGCCGTTGTCGATCAGCCACAGCCGCCGATGCCAAACAAGCATGTTGGTGTTGCGCGCCGTCCGATCGACGTTGCTGACGAACGCGTCGAACCAAACGATCTGGGAGGCAAGCGCTGGGGTAAGCTGCTCTCCGTCGACGGCCGGGTCGAAGTTGGCGGACCCGGGCAGGTAGTCGAGGGCCATGTTCGTCCCGCCGCTCGCCTGGATCAGGTCCTGGATCTCGGCGTCGGGTTCGTTGCGTCCAAGGTCCGGGTCGAGCTCGGCGAGGACGCGTTCGGGAATCGGCAGGCCCAGTCGCTCTGCGATCGCACCGGCGACGAGCTCCGCCACGAGCGCCTTGCTGCCCTGCCCCGCGCCCCGGAACTTGAGGACGTACAGCCCCTCGTCGTCCGCCTCAACGATGGCGGGCATGGAGCCCCCTTCGCGGAGCGGCGTGACGTAGCGGGTGACCTGAACGGTGCGCATGGCGCCGCAGAGGCTAGCAGACCCCGTAGGGATATGACGCTCGATCTTCCCCATCGCGCTGCGGGGTAGCCGAGGGCTTGGGTCGCGCGTCCCAACTCAGACTCTTCGTTCCGGTTAGGGTGGTGGGGCCATCCCAGCTCGCTCGCGACCCTCTTCCCGTCATGCTTGCACCACTCACTTCCCCGAAACCACGGTGGAGGGAGTTTGGCTCCGTTCTTTCCATCTGGCTTCTTGGCTGCCTCGTGCTGCTTTGGAGGAGCCTCGCCTTGAACGGAGGCAAGCTCACCTACTGCCTCGACGACCCCTACATTCACCTCGCAGTCGCGCAGGGAATCTTGGACGGCACCTACGGGGTGAATCCGGGGGAGGTCAGTTCTCCGTCTTCGAGCCTCCTGTGGCCGTTGTTGCTCGTTCCCTTCGTGGCGGCAGGGTGGGGGGAGGTCGCCCCGCTC
>CALHGQ010000451.1 GCA_938030175.1 uncultured bacterium
CTCAAGATCTTGGCCTCCGACGTCTCCTCGAAGATGGTGGAGCGCTGCACGTCACTCACTTTCACGCAAAGCGAGATGGCGCGCGGCATGCCCGCGATCCTGAGGGACAAGCACTTCCACGCGGCGGGAGCAGGCTGGCAGGCCAACGACGAGATACGAAGCCTCATCGAAGCCCGACAGATCAACCTCATCGAGCCCGTCTCGATGGTCGAGCAGCAGGACCTAGTCTTGCTACGCAACGTGCTCATCTACTTCGACGAGACCACACGCGACGGCATCTTCTCTGAAGTCCACAGGGTTCTCGCCCCCGATGGATTTCTGCTTCTCGGGACCGCCGAGAAGCCCCGCACTTCGACGTACCAGCGGGCCTTCGATGCCCAAGCCAACGTCTTCCAAAGAGCCTCTTAGACTTCCCATCCTTGCCCCGAAGACCTGGTGTCACAGCCACTCTACTCGCCATGAAAGCCATAGTCATCGATGACTCCCGCGCGACACGCATGATCCTCGCGAAGCTCCTTTCCGAATTCGGCTTCGAGGTCGAGCTGGCTGAGGACGGTCCCGCGCTCTTTGAGCTGCTCACCGACTCCGCCTGCGACCTTTGCCTCGTCGACTGGAACATGCCCGGCATGAACGGGACACAGATCATTAGGACGCTACAGTCGCACCCGACGTGGAGCGCCATTCCGTCGGTGGTCGTGACGGACGAGACCCAGAAGGAGCGCATCGCGGGTGCTTTGGAGGCCGGGGCCGTGGGCTACCTCCCCAAGCCATTCGAGAGATCCGCCCTAGAGGAAATCCTCACGGCGGCGGGCTTCGAGCTGGAGTAGGGGACGAGGTCGGAGGAGAAATTCACAGCGGCCTGAGGGTCCGCTGGGCGGGATCCCGCAGGACCTATTGGATCCGGAGATTCCATGACTGCCATGGGCTCATGACTCGGCTCCTGTCCCCGTGCGCGCCGAATCGTCTCGATCTGAGCGCACCTCTTCTTCTCCTGGTCACCCTCCATGCAACTCAGAATTTCCCCGGGCGCAGCGCTGTTTACGCGCGTCCTTACCCTCTTTGCCATCCCCGGTCTCATCGTTCAAACCAGCTTCGCCCAGGCCGGCCTCGGGTCGGGCATGGCCGCGCCTGCGCAAGCTTCGGAGGGGCCTCTGGAGGTTCTCGACGCAGCACCAGAGCAGCCGCAGGCACCCGCCGTGGACGCGGCGCTCCACTGGGCCGACTGGACCGGCGACGGCTTTGTAGACGCCTGGGCTGTCCAGCCCGATGGCTCCGGCTTGCTGCTCCAGAACGCGGGCGACGGAACCTTCACGGATCGCACCCCCGGCTCAGGCCTCAGCGGCGTGACGGCCGTTCACCAGGCTGTCTGGGCCGACGTCAACGGCGACGGCCAGCTCGACGTCTTTATGGCCTCCTACAGCGGAACGAGCCACCTCTTCGTACAGACTTCCGACGGGGTCTTCGCTGATGTCACGCGCGCATCCGGCTTGTCACCGCACGTTCGACCGACCGAGGCTCAGTGGGTGGATTTCGACGGCGACGGCGTCTTTGACCTTCACATCACGAGCCTCCGTGGCGACGTGGTCTACCGCGGTCTTGGTCGCGGTCAGTTCGAAGAGGTCGAGCTTGGCCTGATCCCGCGCTCGGGGCGGCCTGGCGCCGGCTTCATCGGTCTACCCGCCGACAAGGACCTCGTCCCGTCAGGCGGCGGGACCACGGCCGCGATGGGATCGATCACGATTTCCTCGATCAACGGCACGTCCGCGAACTCTGCTGGCTCGGCTAGCGGCATCTGCGCAGGAACGATCGAAGACATGGCCACTGGCTCCTGCATCAGCGCCTCCAGCTTTCCCCAGATGGGCTCGCTGTATCCGCTCTCTTCGGACTTCAACGTGGGTTCGAACGGGTTCGTCGGACTGGGCACCACTGCGTCGAGCCACCGACTGACCGTAGCCGGATCGATTCAGGCCCAGCGCATCGTTCTCACGGCGGGTACGGGCACGGCTCCCTTCGTGACGAACTCGACGACGAGGGTCAACAACCTCAACGCAGACTTCCTCGATGGGATGAGCGCTAGCTCCTTCCGCAACGCGGGTATCGCGATCAACACCGGCGACATTCTCAACGGCACGATCGTGGACGCGGATGTCGCGTCGAACGCTGCTATCGCGGGTACCAAGATCTCTCCGGACTTTGGTAACCAAGGCATCGAAACCAACGTTCTTTTCAGCGTAGGCAACATCGCTGTCCGAGGCGCGATGAACGCGCTCCAAGCGAACGGCTACTTGGGCCTGGCGGGCACGGATGACTTCGACGGGTTCACCACGGCTGACTGGGCGACCCTCGACATCGGGGCGGCGGGTATCTCCGTGGGGGGCAGCGCGACGGACAACGTCGGCGTCCTTGGTCACTCGAACAACGTGGGTGTCCGCGGCGAGCACAGCGGGAGCCCCACGCTGAACTTCGGCGAGCTCGGGATCTCAGGGATCGGTGTCCGCGCGAGTGGAACGGTCGCCGCAGGCGACTTCGACGGCTTGGTTCGCATCGACAACGCACCGTCCCGCGCATTCGAAGCCACCGGTGGTGCTAGCACAACGCCGGCCGGGCAGTTCACCAACCCGGTGGGCGGCCCGAGCCTGCGGGTCTTCTCTTCCACGGTGGGCGCCACCTCGGGCGACCCGTGCCTCAACGTCAATACCCAGAACCGCGGATCTGGCATCTTGCTGACCCAGTCGAACCCGACGGCCACTCGCCCCGGTATCGACGTCACCACGTTTGGCACCGGGTCCAGCCACCTTGCGATGCGGGTTCGGAAGAGCGGCTCGACCGGCACCGGCGCTGTGACCTCGATGGAGATGGTCACCAGCGGAGCCACCGGGGACGTGCTCCTCGTGGACAACGCAGGCTCGGGGCGCGGCATTGCTGTCTCGACGCGCGCCAACGTGGGCATCCAAGTCGAGCGCTCGGACAACCTCGGCGACCTGATTACCGCGTCGAACGCAACGGACATCGAGTTCCGCGTGAGCTCTTCCGGCAACGTGTCCTGCGACGGAGCGTTCACCGGCGGCGGCGCAGACTACGCTGAGTGGCTGCCGATCATGGAGGGCGAAGACGGCTCGTTCCGCAAGGGGGACGTTGTCGGTGTCTTTGGCGGTGAGATCAGCCACGACGTCGAAGGTGCGGACACGCTCCTCGTCGTCAGCACGAACCCGTGCCTCGTGGGCAACAACCTCGACGCCGAGACGGATTCGCGCGAGGGCCACAAAGTCATTGCGTTCCTCGGCCAGGTGCCAGTGCGTATGCGCGGCGCCGTCCGCGCCGGTGACCTCATCCTTCCCTCCGGCCTCAATGACGGCACGGCCATCGCCGTCTCTCCCACGGACCTCAAGGTCGCCCAGATCGGCGACGTGATCGGGCGCGCCTGGGCGAGCGCCCGTCCTGAAAACGGCGAGGTGCACAGGGTGCTCTGCGCCGTGGGCCTGGAGCGTGACCGGGTCGCTGCGTTCGCGCTGGAGGCCGTCCACGCGGAGGTCGACAGCCTGCGCGGCGCCCTCGACGCCGTCATGGAGCGCGTCGAAGCCCTCGAAAGCGCACGCTAGAAGAATCGGGTGAGTCCAAGAAGGACTTAGGAGGGCGGTGTCGCTTACGCGGCGCCGCTCTCCATTCGATGTTGGGACGAATGAGCCTGCCGATGACAGCTTGGTGACGTACGCACCCAGATCCCCCTGTCACTTCCGCGGCGACGTGGACAGAATGTCGTCCATGCTCATCGAGACGAAGACGATTCGCTTGCGGTTCGACGACCGCTTCACCTCCCAGCTCGTGGACTTCGAGGGGGGCAGTGTCTGGGTGGCGGGAGCGCCAAAAACGCCGCCCCTTCCGCTCTTCAACTTTGCGCTCAGTGAGAAGCTGGACTTCTATGAGGGCTTTGAAGAGGACCTCCCCGCCGGAGCGTTCGAGCCCGGCGACGAAGCCGCTCGGTACCGCGCCGTCGTCATCGCCTACTTCGACGTGAAGGCCAAGGGAGCCGCTTGGTGGGAGGACTCTACGACGGAGGTCGGGGGGCGTCTCGCCTATGTGCGAACCAGCCGCATGGTGATGCCTCAGTACGGGGACGATGAGGTCTTCCGTCTCTTCGTCAACATCCCGCTGGATGACGAATTCTGCCAGGAGTTCTCGGCTGTCTGTCGGCTCTCGCAGCAGGCGGAGTTTGAGCCCCTCTTCTGGGAGACCATTCGCTCCGCGGAGTTCCTCGAGGGCCGCGCGGAGGCTATCCGACTCCAGGAAGACGCCCGCGCGGAGATGTACGCCCGCATCGATGCTGCGGTGGAGAAGGCTGATTCGTTGACGGCACGCATGTCGACGGGGATTCCGGAGATCGAGGACGAGCCGCGGCAGGACTTCGAGCCCTTCGTGCCGCCAGCGGACGGAAGCTCGCTCTTTCGGCTGGGCCACTTTGATCTAGAGTTCGTCGAAGAGGAGACCAGCGTCGGTACGACCAGTTTCACGAACCAGTTCGGCTTTACGTTAGTCGGCAGGGTCGCTGACCCGAAGGCCGCCGCCAAGGCCAGGCTGACCTCCGAGCACAACAGGAACGCCGAGATCAAGTTCCCGATCTATTTCGCGGGTGGCTACGGGTCGGGGTCGGGTCCAGAGGCGAGGCTCGAGTTTGCCGAGAACAACTGCGCTGAGCCCTACATCAACGCCAGCATCGATGGGCTCGAGTACGGCCTGCGCTATTCCGGCCTCGTCGAGATCAAGGACGGATGGGTCAGCCTCCGTGGAAGTCTCTCCTGCTCCTACGATCGCGATCAGCCTGCGTTTAACGTGGAGGTGCGGCGACCCTTCCACCCTGAAGAGATCGACTGGACCCAGTACACGTTTGCGAGCCTCGCTGAGCTTGAGGCCGCACCGTCTGACGTCGTGCGCTTCGCGTCTTTCAAGAACGCGGACCTGGCATCGATTCCCCCGAGCGTGCTGCGCTGCACGCAGCTAGAGCGATTGTCCATCTCTTCGTGGGGAGGCACCGGATCGGCGCCTATGGAGTTGCCGTCGAGCCTTGGCGACCTCGCCCATCTCACGCACCTCGATCTGTCGGGTCGCCAGCTCGACTCGCTCCCCGAGAGCATTGGTGAGCTCGTGCAGCTGGAGACGCTGAACCTCGGCGGCTGCGGACTCAGCCGAATGCCTGAGAAGATCTGGCGACTCCCGAAGCTCCAGCACCTGTTCCTGAGCGGGAACCGCATCGAGTCAATCCCGGAGGACGTTCATCTGCCTGGGCTCTACTCCTTGGACATGCAGGACAACGCCCTGGTGACGATTCCGGAGGCCCTCCTGTCCCAGCCAAGTCTCCGTAGGATCAAGCTCAAGGGCAATCCCCTCGAGTCGTTGCCGGACGCCTTCAACGACTGCGCGGTCGAGCTGGAGCTCCCGATCGAGGACAAGCGGCGGCTCCTCGATTATGAGTACCGCGGCGCCGATGGCCAGGGGGCCGGGCCCTGGGATGAAGATGCCTTCTACGTTCGGAGCGATCCTGAGCGGGCCGCGGCGGCGGCGCAACGGCTGGCGGACAGCGATGCCCGAGCCCACGGGAACGCGCTCCAGTTCCTTCTCAAGCGCAGCGTCGGACTGGCGGAGTCCGGCGAAGAGGACTACAGCGTTCTCGGTCACCATCGCTTCGGCGGCATGCCCGACTTGCCGGCGACGATTCCCTACCCGCGCTTCCCTGGAGATGACGGCGCGGAGCTCGCCTACGAGTTCATCGGGCAGATCAACTGCGACGCGATCGCGTCACTGCAGACGTACCTGCCAAGAACCGGCGTGCTGTACTTCTTCCTCTCGACGGTCCACGACTTCTACGGAGGGCATGCCCAGCGGACGGCCCGTGTGATCCACTTCGCGGGTTCGACGGACGAGTTGCGCTCCGGGAAGGACCTGCATATCGAGCGCGACGAGTACTACGAGATGATGGACAGCGCCTACCCCGCCATGAAGGTCGAGGCGGCGGCGTTGACCAGCGCGCCCAAGTTCTACGCGGCCAGGCAGAATCCTCACCTTTTCCGGGGACCCGCAGAGGCGCTACGGGACGTGGTGGACGACCTGGAGTGCATTGACGAGGAGGAGGGCTTCACCGCGATGAACGCCGGTGGCCCATTCGGATTCGCGATCAACGCCTACGCCTTCACCCAGCACGAGGACCCAGAGCACCAGGTTTCGCTCCATCAGAAGGGCCGACCGGAGGACTGGACCGTTCTCTTGAAAGTGGGCTCGTGCGGCGGCTTTATGTGGGGCGACGCGGGGGACATCTCCTACGTCATCCACAAGAGCGACCTCGCGAAGGGCGACTTCTCGAACGTTCACTGCACGCTTGAGAGCAGCTGAGTCTGCCGCGCCGAACCTGCCGCGCTGAAGCCGCCGCGAACAACTAGAGCGAGTCGCGCATCCAAGCGGTGGCGAGGCTGTCCGCGTACTCGTTCCAGCGGTTGCCGGAGTGCGCGGCGATCCACTCTAGCTCCACCCCAGGTCGCGACTCGTAGAGCTCCAACAGCTCTTGGATGAGCTCAAGGTTCTTGATCTCGCCGGACTTCTTCTTCCAGCCCTTCTTCTTCCAGTTGGGCGCCCACTTGGTGATCGTGTCCACGCAAAGGCGGCTGTCGGTGTGCACGGTCTCCTCGGCGTCCAGGGGCAGCAGCTTGAACGCCTCGATCAGCGCCGTGAGCTCCATGCGGTTGTTGGTGGTTCGCTCCGCCTGACCGTAGCGTTGCTCCACCACCTCGCCGTCGCGGACCCACACCGCCCCCCACCCTCCAGGGCCGGGATTGGGGACCGAGCTTCCGTCGGTGAAGAGTCCGTCGGTCGGGCCGTCCGTGTACTTCCTGAGGACTTCGTCGAGGGTCAGGTTCTCCTCCGTTCGCTTGGCGCCTCCGCCCGCCGAGAATCTCTTCCCTGCGCCGCGCGACCCCGATCGCTTCGACGAAGCCGTCTTCTTCGGCGAGTGTTCGCGGCAGAACTTCGGCTTCCACCCCGGGTACTTGTCGAGCGCGGCTTGGGGCACAGAGAACGACGTGGAGCAGGTTTGGCAGGTAAAGTCAGGCATAGCGTCCTCGCTTACGGCTTCTTCGTCAGTGCATCGACGGCGGCAGCGGTCGCCTGGAGGCCCTGTTCATGGTCGGTGTCGCCAGCGAACGCTTCGATGCTGCGCAGCTCCTCGAAGCAGTCGAGGCGTAGCGTGGGGTCGAAGGCCACAAGGAGGATGAGCCCCCAGTAGGTGTTGCTGGTGGGGATGTCGTTGCCCCCCTTCGTTTCGCTGAACCCGCAGTGCCGCAGCGCGTCCAAGGCGACCCTTCCGTAGCTCGCGGCGTCCTTCTTGAACTTGGCGGCGCGCATGCGCAGTTTCTCAGGGTCCGGGAAGCCCGAAAAGCGGCTCAGCAGCTTGTCCCTCGCGGCGTACTCCTTGGCGTCTTTGACGAAGCCGCTCGGCAAGACCTCGGACTTGCTGCGCCCCAAACGAAAGGTCATGCCGATTCGATCCCAGTCCGGATCGAGGTCGAGGTACACCTCCCCCAAATCCCAGAACTCAGACAACGCCACGTCCGGCAGCCGCTTCGTCCTGCGCATCAGGTGCAGGTAGAGCGCCTTCCTGTCGTTTGGGCTTAGCTCCCTGAACGCGCGCTTGACCAGGGGCGCGATCCGCGCGCGTTCCTTGTCCCACAGCGTCCCAACGCGACCCTCGGCCATGGCCGCTTCTTCGTCGGTGATGAAGCGGTGGAGGAGCTGGACGTTGTCTTTGGGCATCGTGTTTCGGTGGGCGATCGCTCGGCGACCTGCTACTGCTCGCTCAGCTCGTCGACGAACCGCCGATAGGCGCGATCCAGCGCTTCTTCGGACTGGGTCTGCCGAGCGCTCTCTTTCAGCTGGGCGAGAGCGAGTCCGAGGAAGTGCTTCTCCATGGCGTGGGCTAGCTCAAGCTCGCGGGGCGTCGCTTGCCCTTTGGTCACGCGGTCGATCACCCGCTCGCGCTCTTCCTCGAAGCTCTCCTTGAGGCCCGCGATGGCCGGCGAAAAGTTAGCGTAGGTCCGCAGGCTGAGGTACTTGTGAACCTCCGTCACCAGGATGGAGGCGACCTCCTCGGTGGCGGCGTTTCTTCCCTGGCGGTTCTCCTCGACGATCGGCAGCAGCGCGTCGAGGTCGTAGACGATGACGCCCTCCAGCTGTCCCACGGCGGGGTCCACGGAGCGTGGGACCGAGAGATCGAGCAAGACGAGGGGCTGGTCGCGTCGGCTGAGCGCCCGTTGATCGAGGCTCTCCGGAGTGATCAGTCGGGAGACACCATCGACGCAGACCACTCCGATGTCCGACTTGGACAGCTCGGAGCGAACGGAATCGAGGCCGCGGGCCACGACCTTCGGCCCCAGTTCCAGAGCAGCCGACTCGGCGCGTTCCAGGGTGCGGTTCAGGACACAAAGTTCGCTGATGCCGGCGTCGAGCAGGTGCTTGCCCGCCAAGAGGCCCGTTTCGCCGGCGCCGACGACCGCCGCCTTGCGACCGTCGAACCGTCCCAGCGCGCGGGAGGCCACGTCAAGCCCGACCCGCACCACCGACAGCGTCCCGAGCCCAATCGACGTCTCGTTGCGTGCGCGCTTCCCGCGCCCTCGACGGCATCGTCTGCTTTTACC
>CALHGQ010000452.1 GCA_938030175.1 uncultured bacterium
CTTGCGCCGCAACGCTAACGACCTCAGCGTCTCCACAACAAACGGCATGCGGCTGTACCTGCCCCTCGACACGCGGAGTGGCTTCCTCCTGCGTGAGCTCCACGGCACGCCAACCAACTTGGCAGCCAACCACGGACAGCGCGCGTTCGAGCCGGCCGGCCTCATGAGCACCGTCCACCACTACGCAGCAAACCGTCGCGTCTCCCTGGGTCAGGACTCGTTCTTCGCAGGGATCTCGGTGGACCAAGGACTCAACGGCACCTGCCCGACCGGGACCAACCCCCAGGTCACTTCGGTGGGCTCTGCGCTGCGGAGCATGATGGAGGGCAGCCCGTACAGAGCCGCAGAGGCGTTTCGCGCCCGGTACAGCTCGGCATCCATCCTGTTCCTCGCAGCCCTCGCCGGGGCCACCGACATTGAGCTCAACCACACGCTCGGGTGCGGCTGCGACGAACAGCGCAATGAGATCACCCTGACAGACCTCGCGAACATCCATGGCGCCGTGGTCAACGGTGCCTTGGGCTCTGTTCGCGAGGACTTCTACGACCGGATGGACAACGAACCGGACTTCGCCCTGGGCTTGTTCGATACGGAAACCACGCTGAACGAAGAGCTGAACGGGTCAAGCCTATCGAGTGCTGAGCGTGACGCCTTCCATGCCGGACTTCTGTTCGCCCACAAGAGTGGCGCTTACCCCTGCCAGGGAGGCACCGTAGTACACCGCAGCGTCGGCGCCTACGTGAGGCTCCCCTTCCGAAGCGGCTGCCAGACCGTGATGCGTGAGTACTTCATCGGGGCCTGGGTCAACGATGCGCCCTCCTGGACGACCGCGAATAACTCGTTGGGCTCCGCCTTGAACGCTCTGTTCCGCGACCGCCTTCGCGCGGCCATCGCGTCGTGGGAAGACGCAACCTGCGTGCCCTTCGTCAACTACTGCAACGCAGCGCCTAACTCCACGGGCCAGCCCGGTCGTATCACGGCCACCGGCACGCCCTTCATCCTGGAGAACAACCTCGTGCTGCGCGGTACCCAAATGCCGCCGAACTCTTTCGCTTCGATCATCTTTGGCGATGCCAGGGCCTTCGTCCAGAACCCCGGCGGCAGCGCGGGCAACCTGTGCGTTGGCGGAGCTATCGGCCGCATGTTCGACTCGATCGGCACGGTGAGCGCGAACGGAACGCTGACCTACGGCGTGGACAACACGACCCTCTCCACTTCGGCCGGCGGCCCGTTCACCTTGATGCCGGGCGACCAGCTGATGTTCCAGTGGTGGAACCGGGACTCTGAACAGGGCGTCCCGACGTCCAACTTCACCGACGCGGTGGAAGTCACTTTCATCTAACCTCCGCTGCAGGAAGACCACGGGCATCCCTGACGGGTCTGCGCAGGCATGCTGCGCAGACCCGCGTTCTTTCAACTTGACGCCCATGCGCGCGGCGAACAGGGAGGATCTCTTCTTAGTGATCGTCCCGTCGAGGAGCCACAACAGAGGCACCCCTTCGACCGCCGTCATCCCGAGCCCAGATCACCTCGTCGGGCGATAGATGGCCCAACGCATGGCTCAAATCCTGCCCTACGCCGAGGGCATCTTGAGACTCGGGAAACGTCCAGTTGCCTCGACCTGTGAAGAGCATCAACGCCCAATGGGAGCGGCCTCCCCTCTTCACCGTTCCACCGTGCCTCAGCGGCAACGGAGACTCTGTCGAGCGGTCTGATCGACGACCCCTACCTGTGCCGACTCGCCTGCGGCCTGCGCACGCCAGCTGCGAGCTGCTAAGGTCACCCCATGACCATCTCCCAAACCTCCCTCAACGGAACGGCCCTCGTGTTAGGTATATCGCTGCTCCTAAGCGCGCTACGGCCAGTTCAGCAGAGAGTGATCTTCCAAGAAGACGCGGGCGCAGAGATCCTGGTCAGCCGCGAGGCGCCGCCAGAGTTCGAGTTCCCGAGTCAGCCGAGATACATCGAGCGGGCCGACGGTGGCGGCGACGTGGTCACAAACGGCAGCGGAGTGCAGGTGCGTGGCCCTGTGACGGTCGCGGGGTCCGCGTCGAGCGGGCGGGCGGGCGACGGGCACCTCATTGTCTGGGACGAGTACTCCGGGGAAGTCGAGCACGGCGGGTCCTTCGACGTGTTGGGAGCCGTGGTGCGGGACGGAGTGGCCGGTGAGCCCTTTCTGATCGCGGGCGGGCCGCGCTTCCAGGCCAGGCCGAGCGTCGCCGAATTCAGCCAAGGGGTCTTCTTGGTGGCCTGGGAAGAAGGGCCGGATGGCTGGGGCGGGGCGTACCGCAGCGTCGACCAGCAATGGAACAACGTCACCGACACAAAGGGCCCGCTGCATTCCTGGCGCGCCGTGAAGCTCGCGCGCGTCACGGCCGAGGGGGCCGTCACCGAAATCGATGTGCCCATGCCGTCCTTCGGGGCGCAGCGCGAGGAGCTCAAGAGGCGACCGGGGGCCGAGCGCGTCGGCGTCTTCTACGAGCGTCCCGTTGTGCACGCCCACACGAACGGGGCGATCTGGCTCGCCTACCGCCACGTCCACCAGCGCGAGGCGTCGCTGGCGATCCCGAAGCTCACGACCCACGTCGAACGCGGCTTCTCGGTTTACCTCGCGAAGTTCGTTGGCTCATCGCAGGCCGAGCTCTATCGATTGGACGAAAGGCAGCGGGACGGAGAGCAGCGACTCGCCTTCATCAGTGCGTTCAAAGGACTCCAAGTGGCCTTCGAGACCGGCCGCGCTGACCGGCGTGAAGACGCTCAGTACCAAGGTATTCGCCTCGCCGACGTGCCAAAAGCTCCCGAGGCCGTACTGCCCCCCGTTCAGGCACGGCTCACGCAGGACGAAGAGACGTCCTCAGGTCCCAAGCCGATTCCCGCCGCGGACAGCGAGAGGCGCATGGTCGAGCGGACCACCGCGGAGGTTGGCGGAGCCCCCTTCACGCTCCTATTCGGCGATCTCCATCGCCACACCGACCTGAGCCTCTGCTTCCCGTTCTTCGACGGATCCATCGACGACGCCTACCGCTATGCGAAGGGCCCGGCCGCGCTGGACTTCCTCGGGCTCACAGACCATGCACGGGACCTCGATCGAGGACGCGGAGCGGGGCGCCCCTGGCAGGACCACGTGGCCGCCGCTGACCGGCACCATCGTCCGGGCGAGTTCGTCGCTTTCCGCGCCTACGAGCGCAGCCAGTCGGACACCGACCACAACGTCATCGGCCTCGCCGACGACGCGGACTTCCTCCGCCCCCATGAGCCGCCCCTGGCAGAGTTCTGGTCCGAGTTCTCCCCCAGCGAGG
>CALHGQ010000453.1 GCA_938030175.1 uncultured bacterium
CATTCGCGAAGGGCGGACGGACGCTGCGTCGGCCACGTACAACGCCCGGGAGAACCGAGATAAGGCTTGGACGCCGCGGGGCGAGCGTTCTGTCGAGCGCCGGGACAGCTCGGAGTCCTGGGAGACGGCTGCGGCCAGCCCAACGGAGCGTCCCGAAGCGGATTCAAGCCCCCAGCGGGGCGACCTCGGAGCTCAACCGGCCGCCACGAGCGACCCGGCTGAGCCCGCGTCGAGCGGCGCGGCGGCTACGGCGAACGGTCCGTCGGAGCCGCAACCACAGCCCGAAGCTGACGCGAGCGAGGTCCAAGGACTGGCCGGAACCCACCTCTCGCGACCGGCGGCCGCTGGCCCCCTTGGGTCGAGCGTGACCCAAGGCGTTTCGCAGTTTGCGGCGACTCGCAGCACGGCAGGCGTCGCTGCGCTCGGCAGCGCCGCGGCCCCGTCCGCCACGCGTGGCCAGACGGGTCAACCGGCGCAGGCCGTCCAAAGTGCGGCTGCGACAACGGCATCCAAGAGCGCTGCTAAGGCGGCGGCCCCACGTCCAAGCGTTCCACCCGAAGACGCGCGCGCGCTCCTCAACGAGGTCCGCATCCAGATCCTTGACGGCAAGCGGGAGGCGCGCATCCAGCTCCGGCCCGTCGAACTGGGACGGCTCGATCTCCTGATCCGGGTCGACGGCAATCAGGTGGTGGCCAAGGTCGCTGCGGAGACCAAAGAGGCCCTCGCTGTGCTGGAAGCCCACGCTCCCGAACT
The DNA here is from genome assembly GCA_938030175.1 of uncultured bacterium. Classification (GTDB taxonomy): domain Bacteria; phylum Planctomycetota; class UBA1135; order UBA1135; genus Saltatorellus. The sequence continues at coordinate 754 of CALHGQ010000453.1, forward strand.
CCGGTCGTGGCTTGCCAAGGACGGCGCGGAGTCCGTGGACCTTCAATTCTCTCTGATCGAACCCGGCGAAGAAGGCTTCGCGCACCAAGGGGAAGAAGGCGAGGGCGCAGCCTTTGAGAGCGAGGCCGAGCGGCGCTCGTTCGCGTCCCCCGGGACCCGTTCACGTCCGATGCCAGACGAGTCACGCCAAGGGGACGACGACCCCCAGTCGTCCATCCCAAGGCCTAGGACCAGCGGCGGCGTCGACTTCGTCGCCTGACCCACTCACCACGAAACACTCCATCTCTACCCAACAGGTAACCCCATGATCGACGGAATCGGAATCGACTCGGCAGTCACGAGCGCTGCGAACGCCGGCTCAAGCCAGCAGCTAGACAAGAACGCGTTCACGCAGCTCTTGGTGACGCAGCTCCAGAACCAGGACCCTCTCTCGCCCCAGTCGAACGAGGAACTCGCCGCCCAGCTTGCGCAGTTCTCTTCGCTGGAGCAGATGGAGCTCGTGAACGAAAACCTCGTGGGCCTCGCGCGCCTCGACCAGAGCAACGCGCTCGTCGGCCAGATCACGGGCGCGAGCTCGATGGTGGGGCAGAACGTGGCGTACCTGGACAGCGAAACCGGCGAGCGTATCGAAGGCGCCGTGGAGTACGCCAAGGTCCAGGACGGCCGCGTCTACCTCGGCATCGGAGGCGTGGACGTTCCCATTGAGGACGTGGCTGAGGTCCTGGGGTCCGTCGGCGACGGCGACGAGATCATCCCCGATGACGACAGCGACGATCAGGAAGGTGACGGGCTCGTCTCCGACGAGAACGCCGCCTAACCCCCCCCTTTCTTTCGTATCCCTTAGACGCCCCCAAGCCCCGCTCTACCCATGTCATCATCCTTCTATTCCGCCCTCTCTGGAATGCGTACGCACCAGCAGTGGATCGACGTCATCGGTAACAACCTCGCGAACCAGAACACGCCCGGCTACAAGAAGAGCCGCGCTTCGTTCTCGGACAACTTCTCGCAGAACTACCGCTTCGCCAGCGCCCCGACGGCGTCCCGCGGCGGCATCAACCCGATGCAGGTTGGCTACGGAGTAGGGATTGGCAGCATCGATCGAACCTTCACCCAAGGGTCCCTTACGGACACAGGTCGCGTTTTCGATCTCGCCTTGGAGGGCGGAGGGTTCTTCGCCCTGCAAACCCCTGAGAACCGGATGTTCTCCAGGGTCGGTACGTTCGGTCTCGACGCGTCGCAGAATCTCGTGGACCAAGCTTCCGGCGCGGACGTCCTCGATCCGAACGGTGTGCCGGTCCAGCTCGACGTGACCTCGCTCTTCCCGCCGCAGATCACCACGGAGGTCACGGTCAAGGGCAACCTGCCAGCCGTTGTCTCTGGGCCCCTGGCGGAGTCGCTCTCGGCGAACAGCGCCTACTTCGTGGGTACCCCCGCGGAGAAGCGCAGCGCGAACTCGGCTGCGAGCTACAACGTCGCCGCGCTCGGCGGCGTGCCCGGTGACATCGTGTCGATGGAAGTCATCGCCAACGGCGGCGTTCCCCAGCAGGTGGTCGTCCCCAGCGATGCCACGACGGGCAACATCCCGGCGGCATCGATCGCTGCCGCCATCAACGCTCTCCAGGACATCACCAGCTCCGTCGACGGCGCGACCGGAGAGATCGTCGTTCAAACCGACCGCAAGGGCGCCCAGTTCTCCATCGACTTCAACCCGCCGCTCGGCGTCGCGGACCTGACCCAGCTGGTGGGCTTTACCACCACCCTCGCAAACGGCTCCGAGACGCCCATTCCGAGCGACCTGGCGACCGTGCAGCTCAACAGCTTGACGGGCAACACGCAGGAGTACGTGGACGGGGACCAGATTCAGATTGTCGGCGAGGACACCGACGGGGCACCGATCAGCGCGACCTTCACCTTCGGCGCCGGAAGCGACGGCACGACCATGGAGGACTTCGTGGGCTTCCTCAATACCTACTACCAGGACGCTGAAGTGGCGGTCGACGGCTCCGGTCGCCTGTCCATCACAGCGGCGACCGCCGGCGAAGCCGATCTCCTGCTGAGCGTGACGGACGACCCCGCCAACACCGGTGGAAGCGACTGGAATAGCTACGCCATGTCCGTGACGACCGATGGAACGGGTCCGGATTCGGTCGTAACGTCGACCGAGGTCTACGACGCAGCGGGTGTCGCCCACACGGTGACCCTTAGCTACGAGCGTCAGGCCGACCTCACCTGGAACCTCTATGCGCAGATTCCAGAGGGCACCGGCACGATTGCCGAGGGCGGCCTTGATGACCCCATCACGGGCATCACGTTCGCACCGGATGGCGCGCCGACCGGCCTTGGATCCGTCGACAGCCGCATTCGCATGCAGTTCACCGGCCAACCGATCCAAGAGGTGGAGATCGACCTCGGACTCGATGGCAACGTGGAGGGGGTGACCCAGTTCGGCAGCGCAGGCACCGCCTACGTCTTCGACCAGAACGGCTACGGCGACGGCGAACTCGCCAACGTCTTCGTCTCCACGAACGGCCGTATCGACGGCTTCTACTCCAACGGACAGACCCGCGAGCTGGGCCAGCTGGCGGTGGTGACGTTCCAGAACGACGAGGGCCTGCGCGCTGCGGGCAACAACATGTTCGAGGAGACCCCCAACTCCGGCGAGGCGCGCTTCGGCGAGGGTGACATTCGCAAAGCCGGCGCGGTCATCTCCGGCTCGCTGGAGAACTCGAACGTGGACACGGCCGAGCAATTCGTGCGCTTGATCGAAGCGCAGCGTGGCTACCAGGCCAACGCTCGAGTCGTCTCTGCCCAGGATGAGGTCCTGGCCGAGACCGTCAACTTGATCTAGGCCGCTCTTCCGACGTCGCGCCACCAGCGGCGACGCGCTACGCGATGACCCACCTGGAACGGACGTTCCGGGTGGGTCATCGCTTCTTTCCGGGGGATCACATCGCGCTCGCCAGGGCGGACACGGGTGGACACGGGCCGACACGGGCCGGCAACCCCGCCGGTATCGCTTTCCGTCCCAAATCGACGTCACTCGGAAGAAATGGCCCACCCGTTGGGGGCTCCCCCTCGCCCACGGGCATCGAGGGCCGTATTGAGGCACTTGGCACCGCCGTTGCTCTGAAACCCCCATGAACGTCGGTCTCTACCGAACCGTGGCAGCGATGCGCACGAACCAGCAACGAATCGAAGTCGTTAGCTCGAATCTCGCCAACACCGAGACGACGGGCTTCAAGCGCATGCTCCATGTCGCGCACGGCGCCGAGGGATGGGGCAAGGACCAGGAGCACCAGCAGGTGGTCACGGGCACGCGCCTCGACATGCAGCAAGGTGTCCTCCAGCGCACGGGTGAGGACCTTGACCTCGCACTCGAGGGCGAGGGCTTCTTCGTCGTGGACGGCCTAGGTGAGGAACTTTTGACCCGCCAGGGACAGTTTCAGCTCTCCCAGGACGGCCAGCTCGTCGACCGGGACTCCAACCCTGTTCAGTGGGTCGGGCAGCGCGGCGTCCTCGACCCAAGCGGCGCCGCCATCAAGGTGGACAACCGTGGTGGCGTGATCCAGGGCGGCTTGCCCGTGGGACGCCTCCGGATCGTCGACGTGCTGGGTACCGACGGGATCGAGCCTAACGACGAAGGCAGCTATCGCGTTCGCGCTGGCGCTGAGGTCGTTCAGTCCGACGCCATCGTGACCCAGGGCTTCATCGAGCGCGCCAACGTTCAGGCCGTCGACGAGCTCGTCGAGCTCATCGCCGCCCAGCGCGCTTTTGACTCGGCCGCCCAGGCCTTCCGCACCATCGACCAAAGCTACCGGCGCCTCCACCAGTAGGACCCCCCCCGCACCTAACGCACAATGATTCGTTCACTCTACACCGCCGCTTCGGGCATGAAAGCCCAGCAGTTTCAGGTCGACACGATCGCGAACAATATCGCGAACGTGAACACCAGCGGCTTCAAGAAGAGCCGCCTGTCGTTCCGCTCGCTCCTGTACCAGACCTACCGCGAGCCTGGCCTTCCCTTGGCCAACAATCAGAACGACGTGACCGGTCTCCAGATCGGCTCAGGTACCGAGGTCTCCGGCTCGCGCAAGATGATGCTCCAGGGCGTCCTCGAGCTCACCGGCAACCAGCTCGACTTCGGCGTCGAAGGCCAGGGGTTCTTCCAGATTCAGCTCCCTAACGGCGAGCTGCGCTACACGCGCAACGGAACGTTCCGCCAGGACTTCAACGGTCGACTCGTGACCGCGGAGGGCTACCTGCTCACCGACCAGGTGGCGGTTCCCCCCGACGCCCAAGGCATCTCGGTGTCCCAGGACGGCCAGGTCTTCGCGCAGGAAGACAACAACGTTCAAACGCAGATCGGAACCATCCGCCTGCACACGTTCGCCAACGCCACCGGCCTCAAGGCCATGGGCGGCAACTACTACGCGCCGACCGTGGCGTCGGGCCAAGCCCAGGGCCGTCAGCCCGGGGTCCAAGGCACCGGCACGGTGAAGCAGGGCTACCTCGAGCGCTCTAACGTTGAGACCGTCGACGAGCTCGTGGCTCTGATCGTGGCCCAGCGCAACTACGAGGTCAACAGCCGCGCGATCCGCGTGTCTGACGAGATGCTCCAGCAAGTCAACCAGCTCGTCCGCTAGGTCTTCGACATGATGATCCTCACAGCCCTCGCACTCGTCGGTCTCGGCGGCGTTGCGGTCGAGCTTCCCTCGGCCTCTACGTCCCAGGGACTCGAAATCTCCGTCGCCGAGGTCGCTCGCGTGACCGGGGAAGACGCAGCCACCGTCAAGTTGGTCGAGGCTGCCTCCCTTGGCTACGCCCCGGCCCCCGGCTATCACCGGACGCTGCGCGCTGACCTCATCGAGGCTTCGTTGCGCCAGTCACTCCCGGGCGTGGAGATCCATGTGACCGGCGCACCCCGGTGCCGCGTCACCCCCGCGGTTCAGATCGTGAAGGGCCTCGATCTGCAGGCGGCCGCGGCGACGAAGCTGCGCGAGTCGCTCTTGCGCTACGACGCAGAGGCGAAGGTCACAGGCCCGATTCAAGATATCCAGGTTCCCACGAGCGAAGAGCCAGTGCGCATCGTGGTACCGCCCTTCAAGGGCACCTCGTTCCCCGGGATTCGAACCGTCCCGGTTCAGCTTTGGCTGGACCGGCAGCTCTACCGAACGGTGCACGTTTCGTTCCAGGTGACGATCTGGCAGCGCCGCGCTGTCCTCAAGCGCGCGATCAACGCGGGTGAGCCGCTCCACGCCGGGCTCTTCCACGTGAAGCGCGTCGCCGCCGATGGCGCCGACGGGATGCTCGCCCTGAGCCTCGAGGAGCTGGGCGGCGCTGTCGCCCTCAAGTCCCTCGCAGCCGGCGTCACGGTCTCCGAGCGCGACGTTCACCGTCAGGTCGTCGTACACCGCGGGGACCACGTGACCATTCGCGTGGTCAAGGGCAACGTCGCCGTCTCGGACGTCGGCGTCGCCAAAGCAGACGGCCGCCTCGGCGAGCGCGTCGACGTCATTTTGAAGTCCACCGGTCGCGAACTCTCCGGCGTGGTCCGGGGCCCGCAGTCCATCGAGGTCAAGATCCAATGAGAAGCACACTATCCATCCTCATCGCGCTCGTCTGCGTTGCCTTCAGTTCCGTGGACGCGGCGGCCCAGAGGCGCGGCTCGATCTACGATCCCGCGCGCGGCCCCATCTCGCCTATCGCCGATAAGACAGCCCACCGCGTGGGCGATCTTTTGACGGTGATGATCAACGAGACGCAGGACGTCAAGAACGAAGAGAAGACCGACCTGGCCAAGAACAGCACGCTCAACTACCAGTTGATCGACTTCAACGTCAAGCCGGATGCCTTCGCGACCCTCCCGACGGTCAGCACCTCCAAGGCTGACTCCTTCGGCGGCGCGGCGAACTACGAGCGCACCGGCGAGTTCGAAGCGCGACTGACCGCGATGGTCATCGACGTGCTGCCGAACGGCAACATGGTCATCGAAGGTCGGCGCGAGATCCGGGTCGATGAGGAGCGCAAGGTCATCGAGTTCCGCGGCATCGTTCGCAAGTACGACGTGCTGCGCAACAACACCGTGGAGTCCGAGCTCGTCGCAGACGCCTACGTCTCCTACCTCGGCAGCGGACCGCTTACGCAGACCGGCAGGCGTCGCGGTCTCGCCGGCTGGCTCTACAGCGCCCTGGACTGGCTCTGGCCGTTCTAATGAGCTTCTCCACTCTACTACTGACTGCGCTCGTCGCAGCAGGTCCTGTTCAGGACGGTCCTAGCGCTGCGCGGCAGATGCAGGCTGCACGCGCCGCGGCGCGCGCCGCCGCCGTGGCGGCCGCCCAGGAGTCGCTTGAGGATCGCGTGCGTGAGAAGGCACTGCAGGCGGTGCGCAAGCGCCAGGCGGCAGCCCGCGTGACGGGTAAGCCGACGGCGGCGACCGAGCTCGCCGGGCGCGCCGGCTTGATCCCTGCCTCAAGCACACAGGGACTCAGCGGGGGAACCGGCACCCCCGACCCGGCGGCTAACTCAGCAGCTAACCCGGCAGCCGGGACAGGCGTAGTTGGCACGCCGAACGCCGGGCCCAACGCTGCGCCGCTGATCCAAACCCCCTTCGTGCAGCCGCTCGCGGTCGAAGCTCCTCGTCAACCGAGCGGCGCTTCTTCCGCCACGTTCCGGCGCACGCCCCGACTTCAGCCGACCAAGCGCGGCGGCACCGACTTCTCCAGCCGCGTCGCGTCGCCCATTCGCAGCCTCGTTCGCGTACGCGGGATGGAGGACAACGTGGTCGAAGGCATTGGGCTTGTGACGGGCCTCGCCGCGACGGGGGACTCGGGCGCGCTGGCCACTCAGCTCTTGGCGAACAGCCTGCTGGCCAAGAACATCAACATCGACCCGTCGCTCTTGGCCACGGCTAACATCGCGGTCGTCCACGTGGAAGGTGTGATCCCCCCTGGCGCCAAGCCCGGTCAGAAGATCGACATTCGCGTGTCGGCCCTTGGGGATGCCGAGAGCCTCTACGGCGGCCAGCTGCGTATCGCCGAGCTCACGGACGTGACGGGGATGACCGTGTACGCGACGGCCTACGGCCCCGTGACGACCGGCGGCTTCTCGGCCACAGGCGACGGCGCCACCGTCACCAAGAACCACAATACGGTCGGCACGCTCTCTGGCGGCGGGACCGTGCAGAGGGAGATCGAGACCAGCGTCGTTTCCGAGCACGGCTACATCTACCTGGACGCAAGAAACGGACAGGCGAGCCTCGGCAACACGGTGCGTATCGCCGAGTCGATCAACCGCCTGTACCCGGACACGGCGCGGGTGCTTCCCGACGGCCACTCAGTGCGGCTCGCCGTTCTCGATGGCATCCCGGACGAGCAGGTAGTGGCGTACCTGGACCAAGCGCTCAACCTCGAAGTGGAAACGGACAACCTGGCGCGCATCGTGATCAACGAACGCACCGGCGTCATCGTGATGGGCGGCGAGGTTCGGCTCCGTCCGGGCGTCATTCACCATGGCACGATCGTGGTCACCGTGGCCGAGACCCCCGAGGTCAGTCAGCCGGGCGCCTTCTCCCAAGGGGAGACCACCGAGGTGCCGCGGACCGCGCTCAACGTAGACGAAGAGCAGGCCTCCATGGTCCTCCTCGGCGGCGCGTCGTCCCTGGAGGAAGTGGTCGCCGTCCTCAACGTGCTCGGCGCAACGCCCCGCGACATGGTCGCGATCCTCGAAGCCATGCTCGATGGCGGTCTCTTGATCGCCGAGCTCAGGAGAATCTGATGGATGGACTCACCCTTAGCCGGGCGGCAGCGCCCGCCCGCAACGACCTGATGAACGGGCGTATCTCCCGCGTGCAAAACGGAGCCCAGGGAGAAGGCGAGCCGGAGATGGTCGCGCGCGAGATCGAGTCGCTCTTCGCCACCCTGCTGGTCTCCGAGATGCGCAAGGGGCTGGGCGACGGCTTCTTCGGCGGCGGCGCTGGCTCTGACACGTTCAACGGTTGGTTCGATGAGGAGATCGGGGCGTCGCTTTCGTCCCGGGGTTCACTCGGGCTGGCGGACGCCGTTCACGAGGCGCTCATTCGCGAGAAGGCAGCCACCGACGCAGAAGCTCTGCGCAAGGCCAAAGAGGCAGGCGAGCTTCCGGCGGGTGAGAGTGACCGTGGAGGGGCACGATGAGCGCTACCTCAGCGACCAACCCCGTATCGGCGGAGTCGAGGAAGCTTAGCAACAGGCTCCTTGTGGCCGTCCGCGAAGACGTGGCGGCCCACGGGCGCGTGCTGCGGCTCCTGCAACAGCAGGAGCAAGCGGTGACGCGGCCCTCCGACCCTGCGTTCCTCGAGGCCACCGAAGCTCTGGAACTCGAGCTGGAGCGCCTTCCGTTCCGGAAAGGCCAGCGCGATCGCACGCTGAAGGAACTTGGTCGCGTGTTCGGCGTGGAGCCGAGCGCCCTGACCCTTGGAAGCGTCGCGGAGCGTCTCGGCGACGCCGGGGCACCCCTCGCCGTCGAACGCGATCGTTTGCGCGACGCCATTCTCGAAGTTCAGAAAGTGAACCGCCGGGTGGCTGCGCTCATCCGAATGCACCGCGACGTAACGCGCGACATTCTCAACTCCGTCCTCGGCGACGGCACCGGTTCGGCGCCGTTGGACGGCGGTACTCTCATCGACGCTGAGGTCTAGGAGCAGTCAACATGGGACTTAGCACCAACATCGGTCTGCGCGCGCTGCTGACGGCACAGTCGGCCATGGACACGATCGGCCATAACGTGGCCAACGCGAACACGGAGGGCTACAGCCGCCAGCGAACCCTGATCTCGAATTCCAGGCCGCTCAACCTGCGCGGCCTCCAACTGGGCCATGGCGTCCAGGCGGACCGCGTCGTGCGCTCCGTGGACGAGCTATTGAACTCGCGCATTACGTCCCAGGCTTCGGCGCTAGGCAAAATCGACGCGGAGCTCAACGAGATGATCAGCGTGGAAGCGCTCTTGAACGAGCCGGGCGGCGACGGCTTCGGCTCACTGCTTGATGGGCTCTTCAACAGCCTCTCGGCGCTCTCTGCGAGCCCCGATGACGTCGTGAACCGAACGGGTGCCGTGCAGTCCACGGATAACCTCATCAACCGCTTCCGGCAGGTCTCCGGCGAGCTTGCCCAGCTGCAAAGCGACGCTCAAACGAAGGCCTCGGCCATCGCATCGAGCGTCAACGTGCTCGCCGAGCGCATCGTCCAGTTGAACCTGGAGATCACCCAGGTCGAGGCGGCCGACGGCACCATCGCCAACGATCTGAGGGACAGGCGAGACCTCGCGCTTCGAGAGCTCGGGCAGCGCGTTGACGTTCAAGTGCGCGAGAACACCGAGGGTGCGGTTCAGGTCCAAGTGGGCGGGCAGCTGCTCATCGGATCCAGGTCCGTTCACGAGATGCGCGTGGAGACGACCTCGGATGGCTCGGTGGTCGTGACGCTAGAGGGCGGCGTGCGCCCCGTTGAGCCCAAGGGCGGCGAACTCGCGGGCCTCATTGCCTTCGCGGACTCGTTCTCGAACGGTATCGGCGAGGACCTTGATACCTATGCCGCGTCGATCGTCCGAGAGCTGAACCGCGCCCACTCCACGGGCGTGCCCCTGGAGGGGGGCTTCACCCAGCTGAGCGGCGCCAGCACCGTGCCCGACCTCGACGGCGACGGCGAGCTTGGAGACGGGCTCCTTCGCGACGCAGGTCTCCCGTTCGACATCACCGAGGGCGAGCTCTACCTCCACGTGGTCAACGAGATCACGGGCACCCTGTCGACATCCAAGATCGAGATCGATCCGAGTCGAATGACGGTGAACGACTTCGTGGACGCCCTCTCTGCCGAGCGCGGCGTCACCGCACGGCTGGACACGTTCGGGCGCGTCATTATCAACTCGACCTCCGGCACGCGCTTCCACTTCGGACGGCCCGTCAACTCCGATCCGGACACCGAGGGCACCTTCGGGGGCGGACGTGCGACCACCGTTGGTTCGTTCGCGGGTCCGTTCTCGATTCCCACGTCTTCGAGCCTCCAGATCACCGGCTCGAGTGGCCCGTTCACGATCACCTTGGAGCCCACGGACTTCGAGTCTGTCGGCGAGGCCCAGCCCGATGAGCTGGCTGACCTCTTGAACACACACCCGGGGATGGCGTTGAACAACCTCCAGGCAAGCGTCGTCGGTGGCCGCATCGCGATTCAGACCCTGGGTGAAGGGAGCGCAGAGTCGTTCCAGATTACGGGCGGAACAGGACTCGTTTCGCTCGGTCTTCTGCCGGGAACGTTCACCGGCCGCGATCTCGCCGTCGACGTGAACTTGAACGGTCAGTACACGGGCGCCGCCAACAACCAGTGGACCTTTGAGCCCATCGGCGACGGCATCATCGGCACGACGCCCGGGCTCGAGGTCGCGGTCCGCGACGCCGCGGGTTCGATCGTGGCGCGTCTCGACGTGGGGGCGGGCTATGCGCCGGGCAACGACCTGGTCATCGGCGAGGGTGTCTCCGTCTCGTTCAGCGTTGGTGAGCTGCGCCAAAGCGACGGCGACGCCTTTAGCTCGGACATGATCGCGGACTCCGACACAAGCGACATCTTGGTGGCGTTCGGATTGAACGCCTACCTGGTGGGCGATGACGCCTCCACGATCGATCTGCGCGGGGACATCCGCGAGGACCCGAGGCTGTTGGCCGCGTCTGCCACCGGGGCGGTCGGGGACGGCGGGGCGCTGCTCGACATGATTGGAGTGCAGACGAGCGACGTGGCGGAGCTCGAGGGAACGCTCGGAGAGTTTTACGGAACGATGGTGGGCAGCATTGGGTTCGACATCAGTTCGGCCTCGAGTGCCCAGGAGATCGAGTCTTTCCTTCTGACGAGCCTCGAGACCCAGCGTGAGGAAGTGTCCGGCGTCAACGTCGACGAGGAACTCGTGAAGATGATTCAGTACGAGCAGGCCTACAGCGCAGCCGCGCAGTTCCTGCAGGTCGTTAGGCAAATGAGCGATGAGGTCTTAGCGCTCGTCTAGTCGAGCCAATAGCTATGTCTATCCGACCCACCCAAGGCAGGATCTTCGCGCTCGTGCGCGATGGAATCGAAAGCAACACCGCCAAGCTCATTCGAGCCCAGGAGCAGGCGTCCAGCGGTAAGCGCATCGTGCGCGCGTCCGATGACCCCGTGGGGACATCGGTGGCCCTCTCGCTGCGCCGGCAGATCGGCGCGATCGAGTCCTTCGTGGCGTCGACCGAGGGCGCCCGCCCAGACGTCGAGCAAGCGAGCGTTCGGCTGCAGGAAGGTGCCGGCGTGCTCGCCGAGATTCGTGCTCTCATGATCCAGGGCATGAACGGTGCCCTCAACGCGCGGGACCGTTCCGCCGTCGCGGCGCAGATCGAGCTGCTCGAAGGCCAGCTCCTCGACATTGCGAACACGCGCAGCGGCGACAGCTACCTCTTCGCTGGCACCGACACCGACGTCCAGCCGTTCCAAGAGTCCACCGTCGACGGCGAGTCGAGGATCTTCTACAGGGGCAACGACCAGAAGCAGCGGGTCCTGACGAGTCGCGGCGCGGAGATCGTCCTCAACGTGACCGGCGAAGAGGTCTTCAGCAACTTCCACTACACATCGACGGTCTATGGCTCGGTGACCGGCATCGCCCCCGGCGAGACGGCGGATACCGGAACGGGCTACGAAGAGTTGATCGTTCGACAGGACGGCACGACCGGCGCGATGGGCCAGGGCATCGCGCTTGAGAACAGCGGCGGCGACAGCCTCATCGGCGTTCGTTCCCTTCAGGTCTCCGCCGCGGGAACGATCCAGCTCGGATCCGGTCCCGTCCAGACCATTCCGACGCCGCTGCCCTCGTCCTACGACACGTTCGACGAGAACGGCGCCTGGGTCAAAGTCGACCTGACCGGGTGGAACGGACAGGACTTCAGCACCACGCTCACGGGCGAGGCGTCGCTGTCCCTCGACGGCGTGACGTTCACGCCGACCGACCTCACGGAGACGGACTTAGCCCTCACGAGCGCGACCACGGGTTCCATCGTGCACGTGGACACCACGGGCCTGAATAAGTCGGGAGCCGAGCTCACCACGTTCGAGGGCACCCCCAGCGTGTTCGAGACGATCCGCGGCGCGGTCGCTGATCTCCGTATGCCCGAGGGTACGAATCGCGCGGACCTTCTGGACCGGATGCAATCGCGCCTTGGCGAGCTCGACCGGAGCGAGGGGGACCTTCTGGTGGGGCTTGGAAAGCTCGGTGCCGCCGGGCAACGCATCACCGTGGCCACCACGAGACTCGAAGACCTCCGCGTGACGATGGACGGGCTGGTCTCGAACGTGGAAGACGCGGACTTTGCACAGGTCGCGCTGGACCTTCAGCGCGCCGAACAAACGCTCCAGCTCGCGCAAGCGACGGGGGCACGACTCATGCAGCAGACGCTGCTCAACTACCTCTAACGGAGGCGACTAGACGAAGCGATAGCCATGATTCAACCGGAAAACACGGGCGTAAGGCGCGCCGCCGGATCCACCAGCGCCCAAGGGGCGAGCGCCGCGCAGGCGAACGTCGCCACGGAGAGCGCCGGAGCCTCATTCCGCGCGCTCCTTGAGCGACTGGAGAAGTCTGCGAAAGACCTCGATGCCGCCTCCGAGGCCATCGACAACCCGCGTCAGCTCGGCGAAGTCGTCGAGACTGCGCGCGCGTCGGTCGAGGAGGCCCTCCTCGCCGGCAGTGACCTACTGGAGGCCTACCGCGCGGCCCAAGCGCACGGGTCTTCAGACGCCCCAACGACCGACACACAGAAACCCACCGACTCACTCAACACACCGGCCCGCACAGGCCAAGGAGAAGCTCAATGACTATGGAAACCACGACACAAAAGGACGCAGCCTTGGCCCTCATGGAGCGCGTGCTCCGCGATGGCCGCCCGATGGCACGCGAGTATCCGCTGATCTTCGAATCCAACGCCACCGGTAAGGTGGAGACGCTTGAGGAGAACGACGAAGTCGTCTCTACCTGCGCCTGGATCGCGCGTACGCTCGCCACGCCAACGGCGGACGTCCCCACGGCCTTCATCGGCTCTGTCGCGACCTCCCCGAGCATCCGTGGCCGCGGTCTCGGTAGCCGGGTCCTCGCGGAGACGCTCAACAAAGCGTCGAGCCAAGGTGCCGCGCTCTCGCTGCTCTGGGCCGATGAGCCCGAGTGGTACCAGGCCCGGGGTTGGATTCCGTTCGGTACCGAGAACGTCTACGTGATCGAGCATGGCAACGCCATTCTTCTCCCGGAGCCGATCGGTGTACGCGCCGCGACGGACGCTGACACGGACGCGATTCACTCGCTCTACAGCCAGCACGCCTCCCGTACGCTGCGGATCAAGGAAGAGACCGCGTCGCTCCTCGGTATCCCGAACATGCAGACCTACGTTTGCGAGCAGGAAGGCGAAGTCGTCGGCTACGCCTGCATGGGGCGCGGTGAAGACCTGCAGCACGTGATTCACGAGTGGGGTGGTTCGCCTGATGGCGTCCTCCCCGTGGTGAGCCAGCTCTGGGCCAAGTCACGCAACGAGTCCGAGCGCATCTTCATGATGGTGCCGGACTCCGAGCCGGACTTCCGCGCATTCTTCAAGTTCGTCAAGGCCGAGGGCGCCCAGGGAGTCCTCGCCATGGCGCACCTTGGCTGCACCAAGGTGATGGCGTCGACCTTCAACTCTCTCTTCCCCGAGGGTGTGACCGCGACGGCAACGTCGGCGGAGACGATCGATGTGACGGGCCCGAAGGGAACGCTTCGTCTCACGAACCACGAGATCCTCCTCGCACTCTGCCCCCCGCGGGGTGATCGCCGCGTCGTCGACGTGATCGAGCAGGAAGTGGGAACGGCGATTCCGAACCTCCCCGTGAGCCCCTTCGTTTGGGGCCTCGACAGCATCTAACGGCGACAGCCCGAGGGAAGGAGACGGGAAGGCCCGACGCTTGCGTCGGGCCTTCTTCTTTGTGTCCTGCTGGAGCACCCTCCCGTGCCCAGGGCGGCTAGGAGGCGATCCTATGGCTTACGGCACGGCCCAGAGCCTCCCTCAGCACGCCGATCAGCACGGGCTTCGAGACGTAGTCGTCCATGCCCGATTGGAGGCATGCTTCCCGGTCGTGGCCCATGGAGTTGGCGGTCATGGCCACGATGGGCAGGCGCGGCGTGTCCGTCTCGCGCTCTCTTGCACGTATGTTCTTCGTGGCTTCATACCCGTCCATGACGGGCATCTGGCAGTCCATGAAGACCACGTCGAAGGGCTCTCGGGCCGTTACCTCGACAGCCTCTGCGCCGTCGTTCACCGTGACAACGCTGCAACCTAGCTTCTCCAACATGCGGCGCGCGACGACCTGGTTGATGGGGTTGTCCTCTACCACGAGAGCCTTGATCGACGCGGCCGAGATCGCCTCTTCGAAGGGTTCGGCGCCTGCCCCGAGCAGCGACTCGGAGTCTTCGGCCTCTGTCCTAGGAGCGGAAGCCAGCTCGACCGGCTGAGCGGGGATCTCGATCCAGAAGACGGCGCCACCCCGGTGGCCAGGACGGCAGGCGATCGTCCCATTCATGAGCCCCACGAGGTTGCGGGAGATGGAGAGGCCAAGTCCCGTGCCACCAAAGCGCCGAGTGGTGCTCGAGTCCGCCTGGGTAAAGGACTCGAATAGTTCCTTCGCGGTCGCCTCGGTGATGCCGATGCCCGTGTCGTGTACCGCGATTCGAAGGTCGTCTCCTCCGTCAAGCCGCGGGAGGGTGGACATGATGACCTTGATGAAGCCCTTCTCTGTGAACTTGACCGCGTTGCCCACGAGGTTCAGCAAGATCTGACGCAGACGAGCGGGGTCCCCGACGATCTGCTCCGGGACGCTTTCGTCCACGACAAGCTTCATCTCGAGGTCGCCCTTCTCGGCCACCTTGTGCTCCAGGAGCGCGAGCGTACTCTCCGCGCAGTTCAGGGGGCTGAACGGAATCGACTCGAGCTTGACCTTGCCGGACTCGACCTTCGAGAGATCGAGGATGTCGTTGAGAATCTCAAGCAGCGCGGTTCCGGAGCTAAAGATCACGCGCAGGTGGTCGGATTGCTCGGGGTTGAGGTCGGTGTCGAGGAGGAGTTGGCTGAGCCCGAGGATCCCGTTCAGCGGCGTCCTGATCTCGTGGCTCATCGTGGCCAGGAACTCCGACTTCGCCACGGCTGCCTGTTCAGCCGACTCCTTGGCGTTCACAAGGCGCCGCCGCAGCTCCACCTGCTCATTGATGTCGGTGTGCGTGCCCACCATTCGCAGCGGATTGCCTTCGTCGTCGCGGGCGACGACCTTGGCCCGTGAGAGAATCCAGCGCCAGCTACCATCCTTGTGGCGCATCTGGAACTCGGTGTGGAAGGCCTCGATCTCGCCCCGAAGGCACGACTCGAGCGTCTCTTGAATCGCAGGTAGTTCGTCCTCAGGAACTCGACTGGACCAGGTCTCGAAGCCGCCCGGCAGCTCATCGTCGGTGTAGCCGATGAGCTCTTTCCATCGCGGTGAGTAGTAGACCTTGTCACCTGCGATGTCCCAGTCCCAGAGGCCATCGTTAGCGCCGTCCAAGGCAAAAGCCAGCTGCTCCTCGCTGGCGCGAAGTCGGGCCTCTGCTTCCTTCGCTTCGGTGATGTCACGGAAGCTACCCACGATCTTCGTGGGGGTGCCGTTGGCCGCGCACTCCACTTCCGCCAGCCCGTGGACCCAGATCTTTCGACCCTTCGCGGTGTTCATGCGCGTGACCAGGTCGTAGCGACTATCCGTTTGGGTGAGGCGCCCGAGATGCTCTTCTACGATCGCCGCGTCCTCGGGATCGTAGAACGCGAGGGCCTCCTCGACGGTCGGCATCGCGCCTGGCTCCATGTCGTGGATGTGGAACACCTGGTCCGACCAGCTCAGCGCGCCTGAGGCGAGGTCGAGGGTCCAAGTGCCGATGCCGGTCATCTCGGCCATTTGGTCCTGGCGAACGAGTTCTCGGCGCAGAGCCTTCTCCCGCGTGCGGTGCTCCGTGACGTCCTGGAAGACGATGTTGACCGTGCTCAGGCCACCCTTAGGCTCGGTGCATTGGACCGTCACCCCAATCCACGTCGCCCCGCCCCGAAGCGTAAGCGTTTGCTCGAAGCAGCTGCCGCGGGCGGCGCTGCGCCTTAGCATCCCCATGAACCGCCTGCGATCTCGACGATCGATGCGACGAAGGGCGGCGCGTACCGTCAGCTCCACTCCCTTCGGAACGCCCAGGAGAGAGCGGCACGCCTCCATCCACTCCACCTCTACCAGCGAGATCTCACGCTTGGCGGCTGGCCGTTCGCTCACGGCGATCTGGGCCACCGCTCCGCCGACGGCCAGCATCTCACCAATCATGGAGAGCAAGCCAGGCATCGCCCCATGGCCGCTCGCACCAACGTCCGCGGGGCCGGAGTCGGTCGTCG
>CALHGQ010000454.1 GCA_938030175.1 uncultured bacterium
TATGGGGGGCTTCAAGCGCCTTGTCAGGACTCCGATGGACGCAATTGGTTAGCGCGGACTTCTTCAACGGGCTGCTAGGGGACCGTTGTGTCTCCGCCCAAGAACCACCCATGACCCCACGACCTGACCGGAGCGGCAAGCGCTCCGAACCGAAACTTAGACACCACCTAGAAGACAAATTTGACCGGGAGCTAGAACGACTGCACGGCGCAGGACGCTCCCGCCGGAACGAGCGAGCACGCCGAGACGAGCAGCTTCGGCTGCGCGCCCTGCGCCTGTTCGAACAAGTCCTGCTGCTAGAGCTCGACGACGAAGCGCTCGTCCGGGCCCAGCTCATGGACGTCGAGGTCCACCCCGGCGCCGGCATGCTGACCGTCTACCTCGCCGTAGAGGACGAAGAGCATGTCGCGCCCATGCGGGCCACCATCGAAGCGAGACTCCGCGCGGAGTTCGCCCTGCAGATCCCGCGAAAGCGAACTCCCGGGATCCGGCTGCGCCTACTTTCGCTCCCCGCGGAAGGAGGTCCGGCATGAGCGGCCGCCACGACTGGCTCATCGAGCCGCTCTCCTCGGACGTTGCCCAAGCGCTACGGCGTCTCCAGCGAGCGCCCGGCGTGGAGCGCATCGCGGTCATGCCGGACGTACACCTCGCCAAGGAGGTCTGCATCGGCACCGTGGTCGCCACGGATCAGTGGATCTATCCGGCGGCCGTAGGCGGCGATGCTGGCTGCGGAGTGCTCGCAGCGCAGCTCGACGTCCCCGCGGAACGCCTTCGTGATCCGGTCGCGGCAGCGAGCGTCCTCGCGGGCTTCGCCGCCGAGATCCCCGTCCTGAAGCACGCGCGAGCCTCCCCAATGCCAGCGGAGCTCGAGGAACGCCGCCTCTCCCATGCGGCGCTTGAACGCGAGAAGAAGCGCACGTGTCGGGTCCAGCTTGGAACGATCGGTCGCGGCAACCACTTCGTGGAGCTCCAGTCAGATGACGAGGACCAGCTATGGATCATGATCCACAGCGGCTCCCGCGGCATTGGAACGCTCATTCGAAGTCACCACGAAGCGGTTGGTGAACGCGTCGCTGGCGGCTTGAGGCGCCTTGACGAAGCAAGCGACGCGGGTCGCGACTACCTCTCGGATCACCGTTGGGCCCTCGACTACGCGCAGGCCAACCGCGGGCGAATCCTAGGCGGAGCGCTGCGGGTGCTGGGCGACGTGCTCGGAGCGAGGCTAGTCGAAGAGAGCACGATCGAGTGCCACCACAACTTCGTGCGCGCCGAGGTGCACGACGGCAGGCCGCTGCTCGTGCACCGCAAGGGCGCGATCTCTGCGCTCAAGGGAGAGCCTGGGATCATCCCCGGCTCCATGGGGACGCCTTCGTTCCACGTCGAAGGGCGCGGAAACGGGGACTCCCTGAACTCGAGTTCCCACGGCGCAGGCCGCGTTTGCTCACGGACCGAAGCCCGTAGCCGAATCTCCCCGAAGGACCTGGAGCGCCAGCTCAGGGGCGTCCTCTACGACAAGCGGCTCGCATCCCGACTCGTGGACGAGGCGCCGCTCGCGTACAAGGACATCCGACGCGTGATGAGAGCCCAGAAGAACCTAACAGCGATCAAGCGGCGCCTGCGCCCCCTGCTCGTGCACAAGGGAACCTAGGCTACGAAAAAAGCCGCGCGCCCCAGCCGAGGGGCGCGTGGCTTCCTCTGCTCGTGGGCACCTTACTGAACGAAGGAGATGCTCAGCGCCTGCGTAAAGTTCGACGTGGCTCCGGTGGCTTGGATATCGCGGTGCCAGGCCTGGAAGAACCATGTCTCACCTGCCTGCGCGGCTACGAGCCCCGTGGGCTGCGGCATCTGCGCGAGGTCCAAGTCGAGTCCGATCGTGCCGGTGGCTCCGGAGTTCTGAATCTGCCCGGGACCGACGTAGCGCCCGATGGCCCCGGCCACGCAGAGGTTGCCAGCGCTGCCGCCAGGGTTGAAGATGAGTCCGTCGGTTTGACTCGTGATGAAGAAGCCAAAGGACGACATCGGGAGCCCGGTGGCCACGAGCCGCACGTCGTTCGAAGCGATGGACTGGTTGCCAAACGCGCGCATCACGCCGGAGTGTCCGCTCTCGTTCGCGGGCGCATCGGTGCAGTACACGCTGCCGAGCAAGGAACCGGCGGCCGGCATCTCGCTGAACGTTAGGTTGTCGATCCCCACGTTGTCGGCGATGTTGCCGAGGCCTGCCACGGAGATCTGGAGGGTGAGGATCTGTCCCTGGGGCGCCGGGCTCAGGATGTAGTTCTTCTCGTCGGGCGACGTGTTTGCGTTCAGGTCCACGTTCAGTTCCTCGAAGAGAATCGCGCCGGTCTCATCGACGACGCGCACGTAGGGCAGGTTGACGGCCACGCCCCAGTTCCCCACGTCAAAGCTCTCAAGGATCGCAAGGTGGCCGGGGTCAGCGCTCATGGTGACGGCGAGCTCGGCGAACCCAGCCGGGTCAGAGCCGCCGTTGATGGCACCGTAGACCACGTTGACGAGGTCGTTGTAGCCGGTGCTCCACGTAAACATGCCCTGGCCCGTCGCACCGTTGTCCGATCCGAATGCGACCGTGACATGGGGCGTGAATCCGCCCGATCCCGTGTAGGTGAAGCCGCCCGCTGCGGGCCCGTCCACGTAGTCGCCGTAGCCCGTATGGAGCGCCGAAGACGACACTCCATCGAAGGTCAGGGTCGTGGTTTGGGCGCTTGCAATGCTGGCGGCAAGAAAGGGAAGGACGGTGATCGAACGAAGAAGCATGGGACGATTCAGATAGTGAGAAGAAGGGGACGCGAGCCGCCCTGGGGAAAGGAGGCCCACCTCCTGTGAAGCCTGCGGCGCTGGGCGCGCCCCCACCGGGAATCCGGCCGATTTCCGGGATCGTTGGATAAGATTGAGACTCGCCGCTCTTCCCCGCGGTCCGGACCATGAGCTCGCCCACCACAGACCGCGACAAGCCGTCCGATCCTCGCCCACAGCAGCGACCGAGGACCGTCGCGGCCAGCCCCATCGCGCGCGCTGTGCTCTTCACAGGCGCGCTCGGCGCCTTCTTCTTTCTCCTCTGGGCGCTCGGACCCATCGACCTCTTTGGCGGACGCGGCCCGGCCGGCCGGTTCTTCATCGCGGTGTCGCTCCCGATCATCGGCGCCGCCTGGCTCTATGACCCGATCGTGCGGCGGATCGACCGAAGGCTCTACCCCGAGGACTACCGGCCTAAGAAGGTCAGCGCCGCCCGTAGCGAGCGCCGTGCGTCGCGATCCAAGCGGCCGCGCCGCGTCGCCAGGCGCCCGTCGACCCCCTACCTGTATGCGCTCGGAACCTTCGTGTTCGCGGGCGCAGTGCAGTGGATCGTGGCTGAGACAGGGCTCATCGACACCTCCCGTGGCTTCGAGTACGCCTACGTCTTCTTGGTCGCGAGCTTCTTCGCCGCGTTCTTCCTCTACGACCCGATCCTCGACTTCCTCGAGGAACGGTTCGGGGCCGCCAATCCTTAGTGGGCCAAGGTGGGAGGCGCTACACTGCGCCGCTATGTCCCCGTCCGGCGACCCCATCGAGAAGTACACCACCCTCGCCGCGCCCTCGCGCTACGAGCCGGAGAAGGTCAAGGGCTCGCGCTTCATCGCCTGCGTCGCGCCTGTCGAAACCGAGGAAGAAGCCCAGGCTTTCCTGGCCTCGGTGCGCGCTGACTTTGACGACGCGCGGCACGTGGGCTACGCGTGGCGCCTCGGGGGCAGCGGCGAGAACTTCCGCTCCAGCGATGACGGCGAGCCGAGCGGCTCGACGGGCAGACCGATTCTCCTGCAGCTCGAAGGACACGAGGTCACGGACGTCATCGCCTGCGTAGTGCGCTACTTCGGCGGCGTGAAGCTAGGCGTAGGCGGCTTGATGCGCGCCTACGGCGGAGCGGCTGGGCAAGCCTTGGACCGCGCCGAACTGAAGGTCGTGGAGGTCAAGGTCGCTGTCCAGTGCACCCACGACTACGGCGACTCGGGCGCCGTCAGCGGCGTGCTCGCCGCTTGGGACCTCGCGCCCGAGAACGCGGCCTACGCGGACGATGTTTCCTTCTCGGTCCGCGTTGGGATCGCGCGGGTTGACGAGTTCGAGTCAGCGATCCGCGAAGCGACGGGCGCGCGCGCTCTCACCGTCAGAGCGGACCGCCCTGCTACGGACAAAACGTAACGGCGAGGCCACCGGAGAGGTTGGAGGAAGCGCCGAGGGGTCCGCCCACGTCTCGGTACCACGACTGCAGATGCCACGTGGACCCCGCGGTGACCTCACCCGGGCCAAAGCCGAACGGCTGCGCCGTAAAGTCGAGGGCGAACTCGGTGGTGCCCGCGGCCGTCGCCGCCTGCACGCCGGCACGGAAGATCCCCAGGGCGCCGCCGCTGACGCATAGGGTTCCGTTGCCGAGGGGCGCGCTGCCGGCCTCGGGGCCATAGAACAGGATCACCGTGGTCAGCGGCGGAATACCCACCACCGACGCGACGGCTGCATTGCGGCTGAGCATGACGGAACCGGAGAGCTCCAGATCTCCCCGAAGCCCGACAGAGTTGAGCGCGCCCTCGCACGTCGGCAGGACGCCGCACTGGGCGACCAGCCGGAAGATTCGGCCCGTCCCAAGGTCCGCACACACGAGCTCGCCGTTTCCATCTTCGCCAAAGGCCGCCAGGCTCGTGAACCCCAGTTCCCCCTCGGGGAACACCACCTCACGCTCGATCGACTCCGTCAGGTTGGCCCCGTCGTAGCGCAGGCTCCACACCCGCCCCGTACAGAAATCCGCGCACAGGTAGGCGCCCACAAGACCCGGAATGCTCGAGCCCCGGTACACGAAGCCGCCAGTGATCGAGCAGCCAAGACTATGGTCGTACTCGAAGACAGGCTCGGTGTAGCTCGCCGCGCCACAGGGATCGACCACCTGACCGCAGGTGTCGTCGTTCTTGCAAACGGTGCCCTCGAGGGTCTTCCACCCGAGGTTGCGCCCAAGCTGCCCCGCGCGAATGAACGACACTTCCTCCCGAAGAGCCCCGCCCACGTCAGCGACCCAAAGGTCGCCCGTGGCGCGGTCGAAGCTCCACTTCCAATGATGCCGCATGCCGTAGTGAACGATCTCCGGCTGGGCACCTGGCACCGAGAGAAACGGGTTGTCCCCTGGGATGGCGTAGGGAAACGCTCCGTCCACGTCGATGCGCAGGATGGAGCCCATGTGTTGACTGAGGTCCTGGGCGCGGCAGTTGGGATCCTCGGGGAGCCCTCCGTCGCCCAGTCCGAGGTAGAGCATCCCGTCCGGGCCGAAGTGCAGGGAACCACCCCCGTGGCCCCGCGTGTCTTGGTCGGTGCGGAAGATCTCGACGTAGCTATTCGGGTCGACCTCGTCGGGGGAAGCGGCGCCTAGGGTGAAGCGCCCGCAGACGATGTCAATGGCACCCGTCGACGAGGGGTCCGGCGCGTCATGCCATACGTACACAAAGCCGTTCGACCCAAAGTCTGGATGGAACTCGATCGCGCGGAGGCCCGAGAGGGCGTTTGCCACGATGTAGGGGCTCGCGTCGAGGAACGGAACGGCCAGCACCGCGCCGTCGCGAACTATGCGAACCGTCCCCCCGAGCTCCACGATGAAGAGCCGATCGTCCCCAGGGATCGACTCGAATCCAACCGGGGTCGAAAGGCCCGCCGAGGCCGGAACGACGGGCTCGAAGACCAGGGGGGCCTGGGCGGGGGAAAAGGCCAAGAGGGCGAGCAAAGCGAGCGGTGTCATGTCACTAAGAGAAGACTCAGAGCGCCTCGATCTGTCACGGAGTAACATCGGGAAGCGATGACCACCGGTTCAGATACCCACGGGGGCGCCCCTAAAAAGGCTCTCGTAAGCGCTTGCCTCCTAGGCCGCGACTGCACGTACAAGGCCGGGAACAACCGGGACTCCGTCCTCTTGGAAGAGCTCCAGCGCAGGGGATACAAGGCGGTCCCTTTTTGCCCCGAGGAGCACGGCGGCCTACCGACACCGAGGCCAGCCGCGGACCTCACGGCGTCGGCCCGCGAGGTCCTCGCCGGGCGCGGCCGCGTCCTCACCCATGGGGGTGAGGACGTCACGGCCGAGTTCCTTGCGGGAGCCCAAGGCGCCGTGCGTCAATGCCAGGCCGAGGGCATCCAGCTCGCCTTCCTGAAAGAGCGCTCGCCTTCGTGCGGGTGTGCGGCGACCCACGTCGACGGTGCCTTGGTGGAAGGCCCAGGCGTCACCGCCCAGGCCCTCCGGGACGCTGGCGTCGAGTGCGAAGGCGTCGAAGGACGGCGCTAGCAGCCCGTTGAACAAGGCCGCACTATCGAGCAGCGCCCCTCGAAGCCCTGACTGCGTTGCCTGAAGGGCCCCGTTGCTTGGAGGGCCCCGAAGAGCTCGCCATAGGAGGCTTCAAGCGCCTTGTCAGGACTCCGATGCACGCCATGGGTGAGCGCCGACTTCTTCGACGGGCTGCTAGGGCCGGAAGCGCGCCGCGACCGCCCCGGAGAAGTTCGTCGCCTGCCCGAGGGGGCCGCCGACGTCCCGGTACCACGCCTGGAAGACCCATGTGGAGCCGGCCTGGACCTGGCTCAACTCTGCGTTGAACGGTTCCGAGTTGAGGTCCACGTCAAAGCTCATCGAGCCGTTGCCGTTCGCCAGGCGAACCCCGGCTCGGAAGAGCGCCAGTCCGCCGGCGTCCACACAGCGCATCCCGTTGCCGCCGGGCACCAACGTGGACTCAGGCCCGTAGAACAAGACGCCCAGCGTGTAGGGCGCGGTTCCGTCCACGTTCAGCACGAGGTTGTTGAGCGTCAGGCTCGTCGTCCCCGCCGTCGACATCGGCGCGCCGTCCCCCGCGACGTTGGGCGCGCCATCGCAAACCGCGAGGAACGACTCAGCCGGCGCCACGCGGTAGATCTCTCCGTCCACGTAGTCAGCCACCAGGATTTCCCCCTCCCCGTCGACGCCAAAGGTCACGGGCAGCACGAGGTTGGCGCCGTGCGGGTAGATCGTCACGCCGTGCTCGATGACGTTGACGCTGCCGTTCATCTCCGGCTTCGCGGACCAAATCCTGTGGGAGCAAAAGTCCGTGAAGAGGAACGACCCCTGCAGCTCCTCGACGCTGGTGGTCTCAGAGATGTAGCCGCCGGTGACGGAGCAGCCCAGCCCGTGCTCGTATTCGAACACCGGTGCCACGTAGTCGGGATCCACGCACGGCGGCAGGTTGGTGCAGCCTTCACCCGCGTAGCACGCCGTCCCCTCGACGGCGGGCCAACCAAAGTTGAGGCCCGAGCCCCCCGCGGGGACGTAGTCCACCTCTTCACGCTCCCCTTGGCCAACGTCCGCGATCCAAAGATCTCCCGTCGCGGGGTCGAGGCACCACTTCCAAGGGTGGCGCAGGCCGTAGTGAAGAATCTCGGGCCGGACATCCGGGACCCCGACGAACGGGTTGTCCTCGGGGATCGTGTACGGCAAGTCCCCCGAGACATCGATGCGGATCATGGTCCCCATGAGGTTCGAGCGATCCTGGGCGCGGCAGTAAGGGTCGCCGCCAGGCATGCCGTCGCCGATCCCCAAGAGGAGCCGCCCCTCGAAGTCGAATCCGATGTGACCCCCTCCGTGGCTCCGACCGTCCTGGGGAACGCGCAGCACCTCGACCAGCGTCGCCCCGTCAACGCGGTCGTCATCGTCCGCGGACACGGTCATTCTCACCAAGACGCCGTCCACCCCATCCGTGCCGTTGTCGGCGTCGAACCAGGCGAACACATGCCCAGAAATCGGGTAGTCCGGTGCGAAGGCGAACGCCCTCAGGCCGGTGTCCCCTTCCGTCGTGACCTCTGCGGAGAGATCCGCGAAGGGTTCTGCGAGCGGGACTCCTTCGTCGACGATCCGAATGAATCCGCCGCGCTCCGCCACGAAGAAGCGGAGGTCGCCGGGACGCGACTGAATATCGACCGGCTGAATGATGCCGGCGGAGGGCGCGACGATGCGCTCAAGGGCGATGGGCTGCTGAACGGCAGCGCACACGGCGACTGCGCAAGGGGCAAGACAAACAAGCATGGCGTTCCGAGACGTTGGTTCGGAGGTAGGACAGGCGCGGAGATCCACTCATCGCGCGGCACCTATATGGACTAGCCACCTAAATTTGAACGGCGAACGCGGTGAGTTCCGCTTCACCTTCGAAGTCGTCCGTCGGGCGACGTCTAAAGCACTCACCATGAGTGCGCGCTTACCCGCAGCTCGCCTAGGCGAGATGCTCGAGCGCGCGCGGCTTCGACCGGCTCGCCAGCTCGCGCAGCGTCGCGTTCTCTGGAGCGCTACTGCGGACGCGGCGGAACCGAGTGAAGGCCTCCCCGAGCAGTTCATCTTCGTCCTGGAACGCCTGCTTCGCGAGGAGCTCATCGTCGAGGGGGTCCCCCTTGAGCGCGTCGATGACGTCCTGCATCCGGATGAGGTCGGGGTCCGCGGCGAGCACAAGGCCCGACTCGTCCGCGTCGAGCTCGACCGTCGCCACAACGTGACTGCGCGTGAGCATCCGCGCGACTTCCTCGAGAGTACGGTCCGGGCAGCCCAGCTCGTCCGCGAGGTCATCCATG
Source organism: uncultured bacterium (assembly GCA_938030175.1). Taxonomy (GTDB): domain Bacteria; phylum Planctomycetota; class UBA1135; order UBA1135; genus Saltatorellus. The sequence goes on from CALHGQ010000454.1 coordinate 8,602, forward strand.
CGCAGCGGTGCGCCGCCCATAAGGAACGCCTTGGTCGCCCGCACCACGAGACGCAGCGCGATCGTCTCCTTGAGAGCGAGGTCGAAGTTCCTGCTGCGCACGAGCTGGCCGTGCCGCGCCTGGTTCTGGTGCGCGGCGGCCGCTTCAGCCCCGATCAGCACGGTCATCCAGGACGAGTGCACCCAGAACAGGAAGATTGGAAGAGCCGCGAAGGTCGAGTAGATCGCGTTGTAGTTGGCGACCCCGACCTGGAGCTTCAGGTGAGCGAATTGAAAGAGCTGCCACATGGTGCCGCCCACCACGCCGCCCACGAAGGCGGACGAGATACGGATCCGCGTGTTGGGCATCAGGATGTAGGCGAACCCGAACCCGAGCCAGATCACGACAAGCGACGTCAACTGCGCCAGAAGATGGTTGTCGTCGGCGCCCGTGTACTTGTTGAGCCACCCGCTGCGCACGAGGCTCATGACCCCGGTGCCCGTTACGAGGAGCAGCGGCACAAGCACGATCGTCGAGAGGTAGTCGGCGAGCTTGCGCGGGACGCTGCGGGACTTGGACACGCCCCAGATGTCATTGAAGGAGCGCTCGATCGCCCCGAGCAGCTGGATGACCGTATAGATGACGATCAGTAGGCCGAGGACGCCGAGTCTGGAGACGTCGGTCTTCTGAACGAAGCCTAGCACCGTGTCGATGGCGCGGCGGACCTCCGATCCTCCGACCGCCGGAGACCCTTCGGATGCGACGACATCGCTATCCGCTGTCGTATCCCCGAGGTCCAGCGCTGGATCCTCAGCCGCGTCGACCGCGCTGGCTTCTTCAGAGGCGTCGATCTCTTCGGCCGCCTCGGCGATCTCCGAGTTCGACTCTGCCTCCAGCTCAAGATCGAGCTCAGAATCGGCAGCTGACTCGGCCGCCTCGGTGGGCTCTTCCTGCAGGTCCGTCTCCGCCGGAGGCCCAGTTTCCGAGTTCGATTTCGAGCCAGTTTCTGGACCAGTTTCTGGGCCAGTTTCCGGGCCAGCTTCCGGATCTGTATCCGAGGTAGTCTGGGACTCGCCGTCCGCTTCCGCCTTCGCGAGTTCAGCGGTAGCCCGTGCGAGCTCGGCATCCGTTGGCGAACCGTCGGCCGAGCCGAAAGTCGAGTCGAGGAACGGAACGATCGTCTTCGTCAGCAGCGTCTCGTACGCGCCGAGTCCCTTCGCCACCGAGAACGCGAGCGCGAGCATCGGCACGAGCGCCAGCACCGTGATGTACGTCAGGGCCGCGGCGCGCGACGGGCAGCGGTCCTTGACGAAGTTGGTGATCGTCAGGTGAACGACGCGGGCAAGCCCGTACCAAGCACGCCGGAACGTCGGCATCGACGCGAGCTCGCGCGACCAAAGGTCGCGGGTAAAGAACGTCTGCAGTCCGGAGACTCGTCCGACGCTCTCGCTGCGCGAGGCAACACGGGCGCGCATCGCGCCACGCATTTCAGGCGTCGCAGCGTGCTCTTTGTTTTCCTGCCTTTTGACCACGGGATCCGAGGGACCTAGGGGCCCACTCTTCTCGTCGGCTCGATCCGATTCATTCATGAGCTAGCGCTCCCATAAGAAACGTTTTCCACGCTCAAAAGGGCTTAAGCTAGGTGGCATGACAGTTGTCTCATGCGCCATCGTAGCCGTTTCGCCACTTCTGCTGGGTGCTGCCATCGGCGGCGATCCAGGATCCGGCGGCCCTGTGGCCGCCACCGAGAAGGTCGAGTTCGCGCGCGACGTTCGACCGATCCTCTCCGATAACTGCTTCCACTGCCATGGCCCTGACCCGGCCACGCGCAAGGCTGGACTCAGGCTCGACACCCCAGAAGGTGCCGCGGCTGCCCTGAGCACGGGGGGCCACGCGGTGGTCGCCGGCAACACCGAGGAGAGCGAGCTCCTCTACCGCGTGGCGCCGCTCTTCGAAGAGGACATCATGCCCCCGGAGCGGTCCGGGAAGTCGCTCTCCGCCGAGGAGATTGAAACGCTCACGCGCTGGATCCGTGACGGCGCCGCTTGGGACGAGCACTGGAGCTTCCGGAGCCCGGCGCTTCCGACGCCCCCATCGATCGACGGCTACCGCACGGCGGACCCCATCGACGCATTCATTGCCGAGCGCTTGGCCGAAGCGGGCCTCGAGATGCAGCCCGAGGCCGACGCTTACTCCCTGCTTCGACGGGCCAGCCTCGACCTCAACGGCTTGCCCCCTTCGAGCGACGAGCGCGCCGCATTCCTCGCGGCCATCGAAGAGGTGGGGCTCGACGCAGCCTTCGAAGCCGCCGTGGATCGCTTGCTCGCTTCCCCGCGCTACGGCGTGCACATGGCGCGCCCCTGGCTCGACGCGGCGCGCTACGCCGACACCCACGGCCTGCACCTCGACAACCGCCGCAGCATGTGGCCGTACCGGGACTGGGTCGTTGACGCGCTCAACAAGAACACTCCGTTCGACGAGTTCACCATTGCGCAGCTGGCTGGCGATCTCCTGCCGGACCCCACGCAAGAAGACCTCGTCGCGTCCGGCTTCAACCGCTGCAACCCCACCAGCGCCGAAGGCGGGATGATCACGGCGGAGTACCTGTCGATCTACGCCAAGGACCGCGCGGACACGACGGCGACGGTTTGGCTGGGCCTGACCCTCGGCTGCGCCCAGTGCCACGACCACAAGTTCGACCCGCTGAGTCAGCGCGACTACTACGGCATGTACGCGTTCTTCAACTCCCTTGACGAGGAAGCGACGGACCGCAACATCGAGAACCCAAAGCCGTTCATGCGGACCATGGTTCGATCCGCCGCTTTGGAGCTCGACGAGATGAAGGCCCACGAGGCCACGCTCGATGCGCAGCTGAACGCGTCCAACCCAGAGCTTGAGGCAGCGGCTGCTTCGTGGATCGACAGGTCCAGGGACGAAGTCAACGCGCACTGGAAGATCGTGGTGCCGACGCGGGCCAGTTCGACCGATGGCGTCGAACTCGTGGTGGATGAGGAGCTCGGCGAGATCATGGCGAAGGGGGAGAACGCCGACGTGCCGATCTACGAGATCGAGCTGGAGTTCCCGGAGGGCGCAGTCAACGGCCTACGGCTCGACGCGCTCGTGCCCGAAGGGCAGAAGCTCCCAGGGCGGGCGGTGAACGAGAACTTCGTGCTCACTCAGTTCGAGGTAGCCTCCGCGCCGCTGGATGGGTCGAGCCCCTTCCGGCGCCAAGAGTTCCGCGAGGTCGTCGCGAGCCACAGCCAAACGAACTGGCCCGTCGAAGGCATCATCGACAGCGACCCAAAGTCGGGCTGGGCTGGGCTCGGGCTCGATGGAGAGCGCTCCGCGCTGCTCCTCCCGTCGCGCACCATTGCCTACCCGTCCGGGGTTCGCCTGCGCGTACGGCTGCACTTCTCCGACGTCCACGTCCAACACACCCTCGCCCGGTTCCGCTTTGCGGCCAGCACCCAGGCGAACCACGCGGGGGGCCCCGGCCAGAGCATCTGGTGGCGCGCACACTTTCCAACAGAGTTCGCGAGCCTTCTCTACGACCACGCCCCCATCTCCGAGGAGGCCATCGCCGATGGACTCGACCTCTTCGCAGAGGCGGCGCCCGGGGTTCCATGGACGCCGGAGACCCAGCTTGCCCCCGACCAAACCCACCTCTTCGAAACGGGCCTCGGCGTGCACTACCTGGTGCTCCGGCTGGCCTCCAAGGAAGAGCGCACCTACCAGCTGCGACTCGGGAGCGACGACGGGCTGATGGTTTGGTTGCGGGGGGAGAAGATCCACGAGAACCGCTCGCCGCGGGGCGTGTCGCTCGATCAAGACCTCGTGCCCATCAAGCTTCTGCCCGGACAGAACGAGGTCGTTGTGAAGGTGGTGAACACAGGTGGCGCGAGCGGCTTCGCGTGGCGCCTCTGGGACGCGACGGAGGACTCCGAGCTGCAGGCTGACCAAGTGCTGGCGCTGATGACCACCCCCGACGAAGGGGAGGAGCCTGACGCAGAGGCCTCGAGCGTCGAGGACGCGCTCTCCGTGCTCGCGCGACGCAAGTTGGACCCCCAGTGGGACGCCACGTTCGTGGAACGCCAGACGCTCCAGGCGAGCATCGAGAAGTTCCGCGAAGAGCTGCCGACGACGATGATTTCCGCCGAGCTCAGCAAGCGCCGCGTCGCCCAGCTCCAAATGCGCGGCGCCTACGACCAGCTAGGGGACGTCATCGAGCCCGCGACGCCGGCGGTTCTTCCACCCCTCCCCCAAGACGGGCCGGCCGATCGACTGGCACTCGCACGCTGGATCGTGTCCCGGGACAACCCGCTGACCGCGCGCGTCTGGGTCAACCGGGCGTGGCAGCACTTCTTTGGTCGCGGCATCGTTTCGACACCCGAAGACTTCGGCTCACAGGGTGCGTGGCCCACGCACCCCGAGCTCCTCGACTGGCTCGCCGTCACCTTCATGGACGAGGGCTGGGACATGAAGGCCATGCACAAGCGCATGGTGCTCTCCCAGTCGTACCGCCAGAGCGCCGCACGCAGCCAAGAACGAGATGCGCTCGACCCCGAGGGCGCCCTGATCTCCCACGGTCCACGCTTCCGCCTCGATGGAGAGGTCCTGCGCGACCAGGCCCTCTACCTCGCCGGGCTGCTCGACGAGACCACCGGCGGCGCGGGCGTGTTCCCGTACCAGCCCGACGGTGTCTGGTTCGCCGTGGGCTACTCGCGCAGCAACACGGTGCGCTACGCGGTGGGACCCGAAGAAGACCAGAAGCGGCGCAGCCTCTACACGTTCTGGAAGCGTACCGCGCCGCCGCCCAACCTGACGACGTTCGACGCGCCCATGCGCGACATCTGCACGGTCCAGCGCGAGCGCACGAACACGCCGCTGCAGGCCCTCGTGATGCTGAACGATCCGACGTACGTGGA
>CALHGQ010000455.1 GCA_938030175.1 uncultured bacterium
ACCGACACCACCCCTAGCATGGTGCTAGGTGGTGCTGCACTACCTTGCTGCACCACCGGGAACCTGGTTCCGAATGGTGCAGCTAACCCGAGCGGCACTGCCACTAGCGGGGTGCTAGGTGGTGGTGCACTGCTTTGCTGCACCGTTTTTAACCTGGTTCCGGATGGGGCAGGGTGGGGGGGCTTTCTTGCAGGAGCCGTTTCAGAGTCATCCTGCCCCGGAGATTGCCGTGTTGCATCTGTTCCTCGTCTTGTCGCTCGCTGCATCGGATGTCCTTGATGTTGGGTCAACGCATGCTTGTCCGGACGTTCAGTCGGCGGTCTATGCTGCGCAGTCTGGTGATGTGATTCGTATTGAGGACGGGACCTATCCGTACTTTGGCGTGTTCAACAAGTCGCTTCGGATCGTGGCTCGTCATGACAACGGAAACGTCAGGATCGATGGGACCGTGAGGATTCAAGAGATTGCCGCTGGGCAAGAGGTGTTGGTCGAACCGTCTACTGAAGGAGCCCGCCGCCGACCCGAGAGTCGGCGACGGGCTCCACTCGATAGTGGTGCCTAGAGGCGACCTACAGGAACGGAACCGAAACTGCGTTCGTCAGGTTCGAGGACTGCACTCCGCCGACCACGTCGCGGTGCCAGAACTGAACGTTCCAGGTCTGACCCGACATGGCGGAGACGAAGCCGTTGCCCTGGGGGATGGCGGTCAGGTCGACCTGGAAGCTCGTGAAGCCGTTGGCGTCGGTCAGGCGCAGCTGGCTCGGCTGGTTGAAACGGCCGATCGTGCCGCTAAGGCAAATGTTGCCGAAGCCGTTTGGGTTGGGGAAGTTCCCTTGGGTTGTGGATGCGATGGCCATGCCGAAGACCTGCGGGGGAAGGTCGTGCATCAGCATCAGGAAGTCGTTCGCTGCTGCGACGGGGGAACCAGCCACCGCGAGCGCGCTGGTGTCACCCGTGCTGTTCGGAACGGTTGCGCAGTACGGCGCGCCCAGCTGGGGCGGCACCACCACCGACATGGTTACGTTCGTGAGTTGAATAGAGCTGCTACTCGAGGGGTCTTGGATGCTCAAGGTGCTGCCGGACGCAAAGGGAATCATGAACGTGAAGCTGCCGTTTTCGGTCAATAGATCAGACGTAAGCAAGGCACCGGACGGGTCGTTCCCTACCACGACCAGCTGGTAGCCCGCCGGGAACGTCGCGAACAGACCCGCTCGGTCGCCGACGCTAACGAGAGAGTCTTCCATGCCGTACAAGCTGGTACTGCCGGCAGTGATTCCGCTTACGCTGACAGCGAGGCCGACGTCAAGGCTCACGGAACCCGGGACGATGTCGTAGGTCGCAAGAGAGTTTGTGCTCGCCTGGGGAATGATGCCGACCTCGCAGATGAACGTGACCGGCTGACCTGCTTGAACGCTGGCCATGGCTGGGTCAATGAATCCAGTGCCGTCGCCGAGCGTGTCTGCAGTGATCGTCACCATGGCGGGTGCCTGTGCTGCTGCAAGCGAGGAGAGAGTGATGCTGGCGACAAGCGCCGAGATAAAGTGAGTTTTCATGTTGGAGCCACTGTGGGCAGAAGTTCACGCGGCAGCGGCCGAGCCATTGCTCGTCCCTTGATCCGTCGCGCTTGCCCCGTTCGTGACACGTGATCGAACGAGCGTTGCGCCTGCTTCGAAAAAGACGAGGCGGGGAACTCTTCCCTTGACGAGCGTCCAAACAATGCGGAGAAGCGTGCGACGAAGACTCCCTTGACCAACACCCCCCTGCCGTAGGGGCTGGCAACGGTGCAAGCCCCGATCGATCTCCAAAACGGTGTTCATCATGCTCTTGACAGTTGCCCTCGCCATCGCGCCCTTTGCCCAGGCCTCCTCCGCCCCTGAGGCACTTCCCATTCTTCGTTGCGGCTGCGACCACCACGCTCCCATCGATCCCGTCCTGATGGGGCAGTACCTCTCCGGCGCCCCTTGCGGCGCGAACTTCAACATCGATGACATGATCTACGACCCTGCCAATAGGCCGCTCTACCAGATCCCCATCGTGTTTCATCTGATCGGCACGGATACCACCCCGAGCGCGGTCACGCAGGCGCGAATCGATGACCAGATGACGGTTCTCAACGGAGCCTTCCAAGCAGCGCAGATCGAGTTCAGCGTCGCCTCTGTGCTGCAGTACAACAACTCGGTCTGGGCCCAGGACATCGGGGACTATTGGACGTCCACGACAGTGGATCCCTCGAGCAACGTAAACGTATACGTTGTCAATCAGGTGGCGGCCCCTGCGGGAGTGATCGCGCTTGGGTACGTTGCGGATTTTCCATTCACGCCCGGATTCCCGGGGTCTCCCATGGACCGCATCGTCGTTCTGGACGACACGGTCGGATTCAATACGCTTCCCGCTTCGGACCCGCTGGCCCGCTATGACGATGGGGCGACTCTCGTTCACGAGCTCGGGCACTACCTCGGCCTCTACCACACGTTCGAGACGGCTTTCGACGCCCCTATCTGCCCGACCGGAGGCTGTGCATGCTTGAACGCGAGCGCGACGCTCACGGGCGACCTGATCGTGGATACGCAGTTCAGCCTTCAGTCAGGCACCTGCGACACATTCGGCGCGAGTGCTTGCCAAGCGTTCGTCGGCACGGGTTTCGCGCCTTGTGCATCGGCGTCGACCCTCGCCTCCCCGTGCGGCACGACCCCCGGTGCCCAGCAAGAGTGGAACAACTACATGAGCTACTCCTCCGATAGCTGTGTGGATCGCTTCTCGCCGGAGCAGATTCGACGGATGCACTGTACGTTGGATGGCTACCGCCCCGGGATCACTACGGCCGCGGGCCCGGTTGGGGTCGTGTCCTATTGCAGCGTCGTCAACAACAGCACGGGGCAGTTCGCTCGTCTCGCTGCTACGGCGACCAGCTCGACGGGGATCCTGGCCAACAACTTCGAGCTGGTGGGGGAGAGACTTCCGGCGCTTCAGACCTACCTCCCCTTGATCTCAAGGAATCAGGACTTCTTCCCCAACTTCTTCCCGGGCTCGCCTGGGGTCCTCTGTCTTGGTGGGCCGTTCGGGCGTCTCAACAGTCAGCTCGGCACCGCGGACTCGAACGGGCTCATCGACTACAGCTTGGACTGGAGTGCCCTTCCGGAAGGGCAAGGGCTCGTGTCAGCCATGGTCGGAGAGGTGTGGAACACGCAGGTCTGGTTCCGGGACGGCGCCGTCAGTAACACGACGGAGGCTCTGCAGATCCCCGTGCGGTAGCGCTCGTTCATCGCGGTCATCCGCTGTTTGACGAGTTGGGCCCTGCGCCCTGCGCAAGGTCGAGGGACGCGGGGAGCGCTGAGCTCCCCGCGTCCTTTCTTCGTCTCGTCCCGCGCATTTCTTGGTTCGCAGCGCGGCTTAGAACGCCAAACCCCATGGACCCTTGGTGTCCACCCGTCGAGCCCACTCTCCATCGCAGCGGTTGACCCGCTGAAAGATCCCATGCGACGAAACGAAGCTTACCCCCTGTCCCAGCCCGGGCCGGCTGTCCCCACGCCGTCCCTCAAGGATCTGGCCCTGATCCGAAGGCTCGTTGGTTCTTGTCACGAGCGAATGGGGGACCCGCTGAGCTGGGCTGACCTCGAGGACGTGGTACAGAACGTGGCCATCAAGTGCTGGCAGAACACGGCGCCGTTCAGAGGCGAGTCCTCCGAGGAGACTTGGATCTACGGGATCGCTCGCCTGACGATCCTGGAGCAGCTGCGAACGCGGCGGCGTCACAACCAGCGGCGCGTCAGCGGCCTCGATGGGTCCGAGCTCGATACCGAGGAGGAAGCCCCAAGTCCTGACGAAGTTGCGGGCGGCACCGGGCTCGCTCGAGCCGTGGAAGCCGGGCTGAGGAGCGCTGGGACCACCGTCGCCCGGATTTTCCGTGCCCACGAGGTCGAAGGCATGACCTTCGCCGAAATCGGCAGCCGACTGCGCATGAGCGAGTCCTCGGCCAAGTCCCGGTACCACCGGGCCCTTCCACGGCTACGGGAGAGGCTGCGGACACTTTGGCACGTGGTAGGGGAGCGGCGGTAGTCGAGTGCTGGTGCCTATCGGAGGGGGCTCTTGGGCACCGTTGCATCTTTCGTGGAGATTCTTGGTTTATCGTCTCTGTCGATCCGCCAACTACCGTTGCACCATGCTCCCCGCCCCCTCCACACTTCCCCTGAGAGCCCTTCGCTACCGACTCCCCGTGTCCCCCTCCGAAGCACAGCCTGGAGCCTTTGAGAGCACCTTGAAGCTTGCCCAGAACGGGGAGCAAGACGCGCTGAACCGGCTCTTCAAGCAGTTCTATCCAATGGTCCGGGCGCTGGTTCACCGAAGCCTGGCGAGCGACGTGCGCTAT
>CALHGQ010000456.1 GCA_938030175.1 uncultured bacterium
GCTGGCATTCGCGCCGCTTCTTTGGCGCCGCAGGCCCCGCAGGCCCCGCAGGTGCTGGTGTCGCTGGGGTGCTGGGCCGACTTTGGTGCTTCGAGGGGGCTGGGAAGCTGGGTGGGGGGCGGCTTGTTTAGTGGAATGCGGTCCGCGTCTCTTGTTTGAGTCCCAGGAGGCAAGCGGCTGGTCCGAGTACGGCTCCGGCTCCTAGCTGGACCGCCATTGGTGGCACGAGGATGATCGTGCCGGCGAGGAAGGCTCCGGAGAGGCCGATTCCGATGGCAGCGGTGACGAGTCCGCGGCGGCGGCCCGTGGACATCCAGATTCCTGCGGAGATGAGGAGCAGCGGCAGCCCGAAGCTCAGGATCCACTCGTCGAGGCCCATACCTGAGCCTGACATGTGGGCACGGTTGAGGCCGTAGGCCGCGACCCAGAGGACTGGTGCGAGAACAGCTGCGCAGGCGAGCCACCAAAGAATCGTGTAGCTGTGTCGGGACATGGGAGGCCGCGAATGGTCATTGAGCGTTCTAGAGGGGGGGATGCGGGCGGTTCCACAAGAATGGGCATGGTTTCCCATCGACACTCGGGGACGCCCCGCGACTTGCTGGTGTGTTCCGCGTAGCCCACCAGATTCCCACCTCTAGTCTCGTTGACGCATGGAACGCCTAGTCATCAGCATGGAAGGGGACCCGCAGACGCCTCGTCACGATTCTCTGGGGGAGCCAAGCCCCATCGCCGAATGGCTGCAGGAGGCCGCTGGGGGTGATCGGGGTGCCTTCGCCTCGCTCATTCGGGTGTTTCGACCCGAGGTTCAAAGGGTCGCGCTGCGGCTCGCCGGGAACCACGAGGACGCGGAGGATGTGGCGCAGGACGCCTTCATTCGCGGCTGGGCGGGGCTCGGCCGCTTGATCGATCAGGCCGGTTCCCCAGAGGCGGCCGCGAGGAAACTCGGGCCGTGGCTGATGGGGATCGCTGTTCACCTTGTCCGCGATATCCAGCGAAGCCGCAGCCGCGCGCCGCGCCGCGAATCGGCGGCGCGCGTGTTGGAGCTGGAAGCGTCGCTGCGTGCACGCGCTGCGGACGAACCCGATGCGAGGGGCAGAGCGCGCGAGACACAGGCGCTGCTGCGGGCCGCGGTCGACTCGTTGCCGGACCGACTGCGCGTCGCCATCGTGCTGCGTGCGTTCGAGGGACTCGACTATTCCACCATCGCCGAGATCACGGGCGTCCGTCCCGCGACGGCCCGCACCCAGGTGGCCCAGGCGCGCAAAGGCCTGCGTCGAATCCTGTCCACATCCTTGGACGTTGACCTGGGGATACGCCCCGAGGGGGAAGACGCATGAGCCGTTCTCCGCTTTCGAGTTGCCGCCCTTACCAGAGGGGAATCGTCGACCTGATCGATGGCGTCGACTCTGTGGAAGCTCGCGAACGACTCGTTGCCCACGCGGAAGGCTGCGCCCGCTGTGCGCTTGAGTTGGCGCGCGCGGTCGAGCTGCGCCGGCTGATTGACTCGGCGGAAGAGCCGGAGATCAGCGCAGACTCAGAAACCGCGTTCATCGAGCAGGTGCTAGCGGGCATCGACGCTGGGCGACCCGATGCCGCCACTGCCCGTGCGAGACCCGTAGCTCGGCTCCAGTTGACGTTCGTTGTCGCGGCCGCGGCGACTGTGTTGCTGCTCGCGCGTCTCTGGGATGGACTTGCGCCGGAGGATTCTCCGCCTGCTGTGACGGATAGGCTGGTGAGCCAGAGAGTGGCGCAGGGAGCTAGCTCCAGCGCCGACCACGGTCTGCGCGCCGACACCACGGCACAGGCCGAGGTGGGGTCCACGTACGCGCTTCCGGCGAAGCTCTCCGGTGAGACGGAGACCACAGCTGAGTCCACAGCCGAGTACACCGTTGAGCCCGCCCCCGAGCCCATCACCAAGACCGCGTCGCTTCAGTTCGACGCCGGCGAGTCCGGCGAGTCGATCGACCGAATCCAGTTCGAGGGGCTGCTCGACGTCGCGTCGGAGGCTTGCTCGTTCGATCCGCGGCTGGACGGCGAAAGCGAGGAGTGGATGGCGGCGCTCGCCGCGGCCGCGCAGTCGGAAGGCTACTCGCAGAGCACCGTTCTCAGGAGCGCCAGGGAACTCCTCCGGGAGGAGTCCTCGTCCGTCAACGCGCCGTTCGCGGCGCGCATCCTCGGCAGGCGAGCCGACCTGCGAGATCGTCGCTTGCTGACAGATTCCCTCGCTGCCACGGGCGCCGCTGGCGCATTGGCGTTGTGCGAGCGCGGGAGCGTCGGCGTCGAGCTGCTTTGGAAGATCGCGGCTTCCAAGGACGAGGGGGCGCTGCCCCTCGAGACGCGTACGATGGTCGAGCGAGCCCTCATTCAATGGAATTCAGAGGGACGAGATGCCCTAACAGACTCCCTCGATCTCAGCCTGAACGTACCGCTCGCTGCGACGCTGTTGGCCCAGTCTGGCCCGGGGGCCGCCAAGGAGCTGCTGGCGCGATATCTCGAGCGCGGCGACG
>CALHGQ010000457.1 GCA_938030175.1 uncultured bacterium
GCGCCGTGGAAAATGGAAGACGGCGGCGCTCGATGGCGTGGCGGCTCTTGGCTGTCTCGTATGGACCTGGGACACATTCATCGTGCGCGCCATGGGCTTTACCTAAGTCACCGGGGCCCTGGGGCAACGCAGCCCACCGGAATTGAGCGCGTGCTACGCGGATTCATCTATGCGCGACAGGCCAGTAGTCACCGGGGTCTTGGGGCAACGCAGCCCACCGGAATTGGGCGCGTGCTACGCGGATTCAGCTATGCGCGACTGGCTCCCAGGAGCCTGTCGCGCATAGATGGATTCGCGTAGTGCGTGCCCAGTTTTGGTGGGCAAGGCGCTCCCAGACCCCTCGTGGCAGTAGTCACCGGGGTCATGGGGCAACGCTGGCCAACAGAATTGAGCGCGTGCTACGCGGATTCAGCTATGCGCGACAGGCTCCTAGCCAGCCCGCGGTGGCCCAGGGCATTGGCCTGATAGGCTCTTGAGCGATGAAGGGCGAAGGGCGGTGCGGCGCAGAGGAGCGCGCGGAGAATGACACGGGGAACGACACAGAGAAAGGCATCTCCAACGGCTTGCTGGCGATCCTACTTCTCGCCTTTTTCACGCTCGCCGGTTTGGCGACGATAGGGGCGCTCGTCCGTGTCACCCAGGTGGAGTCCGAGGTCGAAGCTCGCGCGCTCATCCGCGCTGCCGGGCCCCTTTGCGCAGCGATTGACGCCTACTCTCTGCGGACTGGGCGATCGCCCGAAGCCCTGGATGTCCTCGTTCCCGGCTACGTATCGGAGCTGCCTCCACTCCACGGAGACGCTGAGATCGGCTTTCGGTACCAAGGCGGCGAGGGCGCGGCGTGGTGCCTTTCGATCTGGGGCGGACACTTCATGTACGAGAGGTCCTCGGTGGAAGAGCCCTGGTACATCACGGGGGACCTTGATCAGAGCTATCCGCAGGGGAGCTGGCTGCCGTTCGAGTGAACCGCTTCGGACATACGTGTTCGGAGCCGAACCGAGGAGCGCCCTACCAGGGGTGGACGACCCCGTCCCAGCGGATGAAGCTACCGCTGTCCTCGAAGGTCTGCTGCTGGATCGTTGCCACGATCTGCTGTGCGGCGTCGCTGACTTCGAGGTCGGCGCCCGGGCCGCCCATGTCGGTCTTCAGCCAGCCAGGGTGCATCATGACGACGGCGATGCCATCCCCTGCGTACGAGGCGGCCGCTCGGCGTGAAAGCATGTTGAGGCCCGACTTGGAAACGTTGTAGGCGACGTCGCTGCCCACGGTGTCCCCGACGACCATGGAGCCCAGCTGTGAGCTAATGTTCACAATGATCGGGTTCTGGCCCCTGCAAAGGAGCCCATGGAAGTGCTGCTGCACGAGGAGGGGTCCGATGACGTTGACCTGGAACACCGAAGCCATCGCTTCCGCGGAGATCTCGTGGATGTCGCACCGGTCAGGCTCGACGCCGAAGTTGCGAGCGTCCACCGCCGCGCAGTTCACGAGGACATCGATGCCTTCGGTTTGTTCGGCAAGGCTCTTCGCTGCGCCCGCGATGGACCCCTCGTCCATCAAGTCCAGCATGAGGTGTCGCTCGAGGTCGTCCATTCCACTCCTCGATCGAGTCGTACCCCAGACCGTATGCCCAGCCTCGGCGAAGTGCCGGACCAGCTCTCGGCCGAGACCCCTTCCCGCTCCTGTGACCACGACACGACGCTCCTTGTGCTTCATGGCCGCACTCTAGCACGCCCATGATCCGCGGCCTGCTTGGGGCTCAGGTCGTCTCCGCCGCCGATGCGGCTTCCGACGCCGAGGCGGTCGTGTGCGCCCCGGGCCCGTCAGAAGAGTCTCCGTTCTGGTCGACGGGCTACAAATGAGTCGTTGCGCCGGGGGGATGAAGAGGTTCCAGGCAAGGTTCGGGCCACGGCCCGCTATCATCGGGCCCCATGACCGAGACCTCTCCCACCCAGGATCCGCGCGCGGCCAGCGGCGACGACGACCTCAAGTCCCAGGCTGCGCTCTTTGATCGCTGCTTCGATCGGACGGACGGCGGGACCGTGCTGCCGTGGAGGTACGTCAACGGCCCCCATGGGGCTGCGCTGACGACCGTCATCGACGCCGGGGACGGCCTGGCGGCGAGCTACGCCTGCGGCCCGAGGACCGTGCTGCAAAAGGGCCAGGATCCCGCGACGGTGGGCCAGACAGGGGACGTCATGACGGACCCCGACCATCGGGGCAAAGGGCTCTTCTCTGGCCTCGATGCCACGACGGTCGAGCGGGCCAAGGAGGCTGGCTGGCCCTGCGTCTTTGGACTGCCGAACCGTGCCTCGGCCAAGCTCTTCACGGAGAAGCTCGGATGGGATGAGGTGGGGGAGATCCGCCCCTGGACCTTCGTCCTCGTGTCCGACGCCGGGGCGCGCGAAGAGCGGCTCAAGGTCAGCCGCGGCGCCGCCATGGGCGTGCCGTGGGTCGCTTGGCGCGGGACCATGGCGCGAGGCCGACTCCGCAAAGAGTTCTTCGGCAAGATCAACGTGGTCCCCATCGCGCGCTTTAAGCCGGAGGCCGACGAGGTGTCCGCTGAGGTTTCGAAGCAGTTCCCCTGGTTCATCCAGCGCGACCACGCCTACCTGAACTGGCGCTTCGTCGACGCGCCGTCGGGCCGCTTCCGCGCCCACGGCGTCTACGAGCCGGGCGGCTCCATGCGCGGCTGGTGCGTCGTGCAGCTCCCCGAGCGCGGCGAGACGGCCGGGTACATCGCAGATATCGTCGCCGCCGACGACATCGCGTTCGCGGGCGCCCTCGAAGCCGGGCTCGGTCACCTTCGCAAGGCCGGCGCCTCCGTCGCTAGGGCCCACGCCATCGTGGGCTCGTCGTGGGAGGCCCAGCTCAAGTCGTCCGGCTTTCGCGCTTCGAAGGCCGACGATGTGCGCCCTATCATTCTCCGCACCCTCGATCCGTCTCACCCGTTGCTTGCCGCGGCGAAGAATCCATCTTCGTGGTTCTTCACCGACGCTGATCGGGATGCGGAGCTGATCGGCTGAGGAGACGAGGTCCTTGTCCATCAAGCACCGTCTCAAGGGCGTAGCGAAGGAAGTCTACGCCCGCGTGGTGTGGCACACGGGGCTCCACCGATTGTTCGATGCCATGGGCGAGCCGCGGCTGCTCATTCTTTATGGACACTGCGTCGATCAGCCAGCCACCAACGGAACGCTGGGAGCGGACATGAAAATCGATGGAGCGCGCTTGGAGTCGATCCTCGGTGCGCTCGGCCGGCGCTACGACCTGGTGTCAGCCGGTGAAGGGGCCGCGCGACTCCAGGGCGATGCGCGCCGCTCTATGGTGGCGCTGACCATGGACGACGGCTACCGGGACAACCTCCACGACCTCGTGCCGCTGCTCGAGCGCGTTGGCGCTCGGTCTACGGTCTTCCTCGAGGGGGGCGCGGTCGGAGAGCGACGGCTCCCATGGCTCCACGCGCTAGGCTGGCTCCAAGGGAACCTTGGGGGCCCGGTCCTGGCGGAGCGCCTGGCCGAGCGACTGCCCGCGTTGGCCGACAAGTTGAGGGCCGCGGCCGACGACGAGAACCGACAGAAGCGCATCCTCAAGTACGACGCGGACCCTGGAGAGCGCGCGACTGTGTTGGGGGCCCTCGTCGAAGAGGCCGGTGGCGATCCGCGCGCCATCCTGGACTCGCTGTACCTAAGCCAAGACGAGGCACGGCTTCTCATGGCGGCTGAGTCCATCGAAGTCGGCGGGCACACGGTCAACCACCCCGTACTGTCATGCCTTGGGGAGGCGGAGCAACTCGCCGAGATTGCCGGGGGCCGCGAGGCCCTTGAGGCACTCTTGGGGGACGGAGCGGGGACCACGTTCGCCTATCCCTACGGGCGTCGATGGGACTACGACGACGCGAGTGCGCGCGCCGTGCAATCGGCTGGCTATCGGTTCGCGGTGACCACCCACGCGGGGGTCAACCGAAGAGGCACCGATCCATACAGGCTCTACCGGTGGCCGATCCACAACGGGACACGGCTTCACCTCGTGGCAACAGAAGCGTGCGG
>CALHGQ010000458.1 GCA_938030175.1 uncultured bacterium
AGTCAGGGCTTCGAGGGGCGCAGTTGGTGAGTGCGGCCTTTTTCAACGGGCTGCTAGTGGGGCGAGAGCACCTCAGAGACCGTCGAGAATCCGAAGCCGGACACCAAGCCGCCGCCCAGGACGTGGATCCGACCCTCGAACAGTGTCGGGTACACGCCGTGCCTCGCCGTGGTCATCGGCTTCTCGGTACGCCACGTATCCGTGGCCGGGTTGTAGACCTGGACATCGTCGAAGACCTCCGTGTCACTCTCGCCGCCCATGATCATGAACTCGCCGCGGAGGAACACCGCGCGCCCGGTGCCACCGCGGCCCAGGGGCATCGGCGCGACTTGACCGGCGTCACTCGTCGTCCAGGTATCCGTCACCGGGTCGTAGATCTGAACGTCGTCGAAGCCAGGCTGAGGAACGTTGATGCCCTGGCGGCCACCGAACACGTAGAGCTTCTCGCCGTCAGTACCCGCCGCAGCGTGGTTCACCGGCGTCGGCATCATCCCGAGCGGAGTCCAGGTGTCGAGGGCCGGGTCGTAGACGGCGAAGTTGCCTGCTGTGCCGGAGCCCTGCAGATTGCCACCGCCGACATAGATCTTGCCGTCGATCAGCGCCGTCGCGCACGACCCGCCGTTCCATGGCATCGCAGCCCCCTGGGACCAGGTGTTCGCCACCGTGTCGTAGATCTGCACCTTGCCGGCTGAACCGCTGTCGAGGCCGCCCACAAGGTAGATCAGGTCGCCGATCACCTCGCAACCGTGGTGGTTGCCGGGGAAATCACGCTGAGCCGCTGAGCTAAGGCTCCAGCTCCCCTGGAAGAAGTCGTGCACGAACGTGCGACCGTCCCCCTGACCGAAGACGTAGAGCTTCGTCCCGATGACGGCCGTGGCGACCTCACCGAGCGGTAGCGGCAGGCCTGAGCCCGGACGCCAAGTGCCCTGCATCTGACCCGGGGCGGGTGGGATATAGCGAACAGCCTCGGTCAGCGTCTTCACGCTCGTCCCGATGGTCACCACGACGTCGAGGAGCTCACTGGCAACGCCCGTGGCGCTCGGCGGGTAGACACCGCGGATCCGCGTGTCGGAGACCGAGGTGAGGGTCGCTGCCACACCACCGATCGTCACAGAGACGTTGTTCAGGTTCGTGCCGAGGTTCAATCCGCCGATCACGAAGTCTTGACCACCGTAGGCAGGAACGCGCCACGGGAAGATGTCGTAAGGGGTCGGCCCGATGGCAGAAACATCGTCAGGGACCTGAACGCGGATCTTGTTGCCGCTGTAGTCGATCACGATGAGCGCTCCGCCCGGTGCCGCGATCACATCGAGGCCCTTGTTCGGCGGGAACGCGGTGTTGCTGTTGCTGTCGTACAGGGTCGCATTGTCGATCCGCCGCCCGTCAGCGCCAAGCTCGAGGCGGTAGAGGCCCGAGTTCCACTTCGCGGCGATCAGTTCACCGCGCATAGCCGAGTTGAAGGCCGTCGCGCGGTACTCATCGATACCGTTGGTCGAGGAGTTCACGATCCGGAGCGGCTGGCGGAACTCGTTCGGCACGGACGCCACCGAGGGGTGCCGGTAGACGGTCTCGCGATCTTCGTACCGACCACGTGCTCGGTTAGCCGAGCCGTAGTAGATCCCTTGCTCGACGAGGTTCACCTCGTCCTGGGCGTTGGCACTGCCTGGCCCAAGATCAGCCGTCAGGCTGATGGATGCCGGGCCGAAGCCGGCGTTGGCTCCGTTGTCAGTCGCGTACATGTACCCGTTGGTGTGCAGGACCATGTCGAGCGAGTTACGGAAGCCCGGTGCGTAGACCTCAATGTCCACTCCTGGCGCCACGTCCACTTGCTCACCGAAGACCTGGTCATCCACGTAGACGCCCGTCGCGGTGTCCTGGTAGAGGATGGTTCCGTTGAACCCTGGACGCGACGTGAAGGCGCGCAAGATCGCAGCTGAGAGCGGTGACTCCGGCACATCTCCGAGAGGGCCAGCCTTGACGCCTGCGTTGGTGTTGCCACCGACGCAGAGCAAGAGGTCACCGTTGTCGTCGAAGAATGGCCCGTTGACCGAGTGATCGTGGTTCGACACCGGCAGCTGCGTAATGAGCGGCTCGGGGTCATCGAAGTTCGGCCCCTCAAGCACAGACACCTGCCCCGTGAAGTAGGACGGCCCCGTGAAAGGCCCACCACCGTTGTGGTACTGCTCGCCATGGCTCACGTAGAGCTTGATCGAGGTCGGATCCTGGGGGTCGTACAGGTCAAATGGGTTGAAGGCCATCCCGAGCGTGTCTCGGTTGGTCAGGCCAGAAACGCCCGGCTTGTACTGGATGCTCGTGATCGACCACTCGTCGTCGTAGGTCAACACACGGAGCGAACCATCGAGGACCGCCACGTAGAGCTTGCCGTCCGGTCCCCACTGGGCACAGGTGACATCGGCGATCGAAACGGCTTTGCCGTCCAGGCGCGTGAAGCGAACAGGGATCGGCCCCGTCGGCGAGTAGTCGAACTGGACGGGATCGGTGATGCCCTGGGGCGTCTGCACCGTCACCATGATCGAGCCATTCCCGGGCGGCGTCGTCAGCGTAATCTTCTCACCGGACCAGTCGTCGAACTGAGCGGACGTGATCACGTCGTTACCCCAGTTGACCACCGTTCCGGACTCCGGGAAGAATCCGAAGCCATCAATCTCGATCCGGTTTCCGCCCAGGTCCGTGCCGCTCGTCGGCATGGTGTGGATGGCCGGGGGAATGGGTCCAAGGTCGTAGACGAAGCCATCCTCGATATCCTGGGCCGTGATGCCGTTTTCGGTCACCGAGAGCTGCACCGGCAGATCGCTGAGCGACCCCACGGCGAACCGCACTTCGATGGAGTGCGTGCCGGGTGACAGCATCACCGGGCCTGCGGCCGGAATCGAGTTCACAAGGGTGCGCTGATCCGAACCACCCGTGGCCACGAACTCCAGCGTCCGTGGGGTCAGGGTGTCGAACTGGGCCACCCATCGCACCATCACCTTTTCGGTGTAGGGCGATGCGCCGACCTTGCCGCTTTCAGCTCCGATCTGGAGCCCCGTCAGGCGCGAGGCAAAGTTGTAGCGCTGCGGCACGTTGTCGAGCAGGAACTGCTCACCGACGATCGAGCCGTCGTAGAACAGCGCCAAGATCCCTGGCACGCGGTCCAGCGGGTGAACCGTGATCGAGAGGGAGTCGGACGCCGTCGCCGCCGGAATGTTGTCGTCGCCGATCGTGAGGCTCACGTTCGTCGTGCCGAGGGGCAGGACCTCCACGGTGTCCACCGTGGTGCCCGCGGGCTGTCCGCCCACGGTCCAGTCAAAGGTGAGGAGCTCGTGGCCGGGCTCGTGCGTGTGGGATTCCCCACCGAGCAGCGCCACCGACTCCATACCGTCCTGGTCGTAGTCCACCACAAACGCGGGGGAGTGATCAGGAACCGGGTGGAGGAATCCCCAGCCGGCCTGGGCACCGCCTGTGGCGGTCGCGTCCAGAACGAAGAGGTCGCCCGTTGCAGAGTTCTCAAACTCCAGCGTGACGAGGTGATCCTCGTGGAAGGTCGGCGTGAAGACCACCGGAACGGTCGTGATGCCCGGGGGCAACTCGATGAACGGGGACCGCACCACGGTCGTCGTCGAGCCGCTGTAGACAATGCCGCCGACCTCAACGCTGAAGTCGCGGGCATCGCCCTGATCTCCGACCCGGAACGTCAGACGATCGAGGTAGCCCGAGTGCAGCCCGGTGTTCTCGAACTCCACGTCCAGCGTCGAGGAGACGCCCTGCTCCACGTCGCCAAAGGCGAGCGCGGCCGTGTTCATCGTGATGTCCGGCACAGAGCGCACTTCGATCGCGCTGACCAGGGCCTGGCCCTGCACGCTGAGGAAGCGCAGATCCAGGACGCCGTCCGTCACGAGCACGCTCTGGGGCGCCGAGGTGTACGCGTTGGCCGTTCCCACGGTCGCCACGAGATCCAGATCATCGATCACGACGTTGCCTTCGGCGAGCACGTCGAAGACGCGAATCCCCGCCTGGTTCTGGATGGGATCCCATGACCGAATCACCAGGTCGTACGCACCGTTCGGAAGGGCGATGGCGTAGCTGAAATCCGTTCCCAGTCGGAACGTGTGGTAGAGGCCGTCCAGGGTGGTGCCGCCCACGGCCCCAGCGCTCTGGCCGTAGGAACCGCCGATCGCACCGTACTCAGCCGAGTAGTCATCACGCGCGGGGCCGTCGAACATATCGGGGGCCGCGTTCATCAACACCTCGGCACCCGTCGGGCCGTAGGCGATACCTGTGAGGTCCACGGGGACCGCAGGCGTCGTGGTTTCGCGCGTCACCGCCCGGAGGGCAAGCGAGCGAGGGCCTTGCCCGAGCGGCTGGAAGATCACTTCCACCTCGGCGCTCGCGCCCGGTGCCACCGTGATCGGAAGCGCCGAGGGGTAGACGAGGGCGAAGTCGCCCTTCATCGCACCCGCTCGAGACACGTCCGTGAGCGTCAGCGGCGTCGAGTTGAGGTTCGTGAAGAAGAGGCTCTGGCTCGCTGAGGACTCCGAAACCCGCAGGGTCGGGAAGTTCAGCGAGGTCACGGTCGGCGTCAGGTTCGACGGAACGGCAAAAGCGCTGCGATCGCCGTCGTGCACGAGCACGAGGTGAGTGGACATCGCCCCCACGTTGGCATTCGTCGCCGTAGCGCCGAGCTCAAAGAGCATCCTTTCACCAAGCTCCGGGATCCTATCCACCACCAGGGTGACGGGAAGGTCCACGAAGGTCTCCCCTTCCGGGATGACCGCGGGGCTCGGTGGGAGCGTCGCGTCGGTGGGACCCGAGGCCGTACCACTGACGGTGAACGGCACCGTCACGGGCAGCCCGGAGACTGCGTCAAGCGCGAGGCGGACGCTAAAGCCACCGTCGATCTCATCGACCACGTCACGGAACGAGGTGAACTGAACGGTGGGAACAGCGTCGTCGTTCGCGATGGTGAAGGTGTGATCCGTCTGGGTGCCGAGGTCGGCTCCCACGGGGGTGCCAAAGGTCAGTACGACGGTCTCGTCGTTCTCGTAGAGCGCATCGCCCACCAGGCTGATGGAGAACTGGCCCGCCGCGTCGCCCATGGGGATGACGAGCGGGTTCGGGGTGACGGTGTAGTCCGCCCCGGTGGCCGTGCCGGTGACCGTCACGGGGACCGTCACTTCCGTGGGCGCCGAAGCAGAAAGAGTCACGTCAACGAGCGCAAGACCTGCGCCCTCGGTAGCCGTCGAGGTCGGGGCCGCAAAGTTGATCGTGGGCACACCGTCGTCGTCGGTGACCGTGAACGTATGGGTCGCAGGCGCACCGAGCGAGGCACCCGTCGGGGTCCCCAGGGTCAACGCGATGGTCTCCGAGGGCTCCGAATCACTGTCGTCGATGACGGTGACCTGGGCGGATCCGGTGAGCGATCCCACCGGGATCGTGACCGTCGGCGTATCGAGCGTGTAGTCGGCTCCCACGGTCGCCGTGCCCGAGGTAGACACCGGAACGGTCACCGTCTGGGCGGCGTAGTCCGTGAGCGTAAGCCCGATGGTCGCCGTCCCCACGCTCTCCGCGAGCGTCGAGGCGACGGCGTCAAAGGCCACGTCCACGGCGGTCCCGTCGTCGTCAATCAGCACCACCTGGTGCGTCGAGCTAGCGCCCGCCGTTCCGTTGGTGGGCGAGCCGATGGCGAACTGAATCGTCTCAGAGCCTTCCACCGACGAATCGTCCGTAGGCGTCAGGGTCAAATCGCCAGAGAGCGCTCCGGCGGTGATCACAATGGAGCCTGACGCGCCCGAGCCACCCGGGGTCCAGGTGAAGTCGCCGCCTGGCGTGGCCGTGCCCGAAGCCGTGACAGGAACCGTGACGTCAAAGGCCGACTCGGCGCTCAGTGACAGCGTGATGGTCGTACCAGAGCCCGACTCCACGACGTTCGAAGTCGGCTGATCGAAGTTCACCGCAGGTGCGGCGTCGTCATCGAGGATGGTCAGCGTGTGAAGGGTCGTCGCCCCCAGGCTGCAGTTCACGGGCGCGAGCAGCGTGACTTCAAAGGTCTCGTCCGTCTCGTCGAACGGATCCTGGACGAGGATCGCGTCAATCGAGGCCGTGGTCGCGCCGGCTGGAATCACGAGCGGCGAAACGGGGCTGGTGGAAACGTCGACGCCGCCGGGCGTCGCGGTGCCCGTCTGGGCGAAGGAAACTCGAGCCTCTTCCGTGCGAGGTGCGGAGAGCGTGAGCGTGAGGGCCTCCGAGCCAGCCCCCTCAGACGCGCTGCTGGCTGCGAGATCGAACGTCACCGTGGCGGCAGGCTCGTCATCGAGGATGACGACCTGGTGCTCGGTGGTGGCTCCGAGCGTGCCGTTGGTCGGCGTCCCGAGCGTCAGGAGCACGCGCTCCCGCCCCTCCGAAAGGGCGTCCTGGAGGATGTCCACGTCGATGGTCCCGGAGGTCCCACCAATGGGAATCACGAGGGGGCCGGGGGCGACGGTCGCATCCGCCGAGGTGGCAGAGCCGCCCACGGTGAAGGGGATCGTCACCGGATCGGTCGCCGCTGCGGAGAGCGTGACCGTCACGTTGACCGTGGTCAGACCTTCGACCGCGCTGGAAGCGGCAGAGGCGAAGGAAACCTCGGGGTTCACCAGGGCAGCGGGCGAAAGACCCGTTGCGCCAGCGGTCGCAGAAGCCGTGAGGGCCAGCAGCGATCCGAGGAGGGCTCGTGAAAGGGCGGAGTGATTTGATTCCATAGCTCGGTCCATACGACTTGAGCGGCGGGGATTGGGAGGGCAGACAGGCGAGTTGTGGTTCCCGCGAGGTGCCGAAGCCGAGAGAGGGGGACTCTCTGCGATTTGGGCACGGACGCGTTCAAGGAGTCCGTAAGGGGTTCATCGGCGAGCAAGAAGCCCCCACGGGTCGGTAGGCTCTATTAACTGGGCGGGGGTCCCGATTCAGTACGGCATACTCGGGATTTTTCGACCCCAGGCCTAGACCGGGAACCGCGAGTGGCACATCAGGCAACGAGAATCGCCACGAGAGCCCCTGGACCGACGTTGGCTGACACCGCAGTTACTGGTCCGACATGCTTCGAAGATCGAGCATCTGAACCCCGCGAAAACGCGCTGGAGACGCCCCGTGGCTCATTTCGGCGATCTGCATGGGGTTCCCCTTGCCGCAATTCACGACGCCATGGAGGCGCCATTCCTCCGGGCCTGCGACCGCATCGCACGAGTTCCAAAAGTCCACGCTGTTCCCCTGGTAGGTGGGCAGGCGCAGCAGCCGGGCCAAGCGCCCGCCGCGGACCTCCCAGGCCACCTCGCACGTGAACTGGAAGTTCCGGCGCTCCTGATCGATCGACCAGGTCTTGACGGTATCCGCGAACAGGGTGCCGTCCTCACTGGAGGCGATCAGGTCTTCGAGGGACCCCGAGCCTGGCACCAGCGAGAGATTGGTGATCCGATCGATCGGGGGCGAGAACCACCCCTCGGCCCGTGACACAGACCCGCTGGCGCCCAGGCCTGCCCGAGCTGAGCTGGCCCGCCCGCCCATGAGACCGACGAGTTTGCCCTTCCGGACCACCTCAAAGCGCTTCGAGGGAACGCCATCGTCGTCCCAGCCGCGGGTATCCAGCCCGCCCTTCGCCGTGGAATCCGCGACGAAGCTCACGTGCTCGGAGCCGTACCGGAGGGCGCCGAGGTCATCGATCGTGGCAAAGGACCCGCCGGCGAGGTCCCGCTCTTCACCCAGGATCCGATCGAGCTCGGTGGGATGGCCCACGGACTCGTGGATCTGGAGGGCTAGCTGCGCTCCGCCGATGATGAGGTCCGTCTTGCCCCCGGGACACACGTCCGCATGGCAGAGGGCGATCGCTTCGTCTCGGACGCGCTCCGCGTGGGCATCTAGCTGGAGCGCCCGGATGATTTCGAAGCCCCCACCGCGGAAATCCCCTTCCAGGGCGTTCGGATAGCTGCGCCGCTCGACGATGCCACCCGCCGAGGCGAGGGCCTCGATCCGGCCGCCGGAACGCACGAGCACTTGGTGAGTGGCCCCGCCGTCGCTTGTCGCCTGCCACTGCTCTTCCCGTCGAATGGACATGACGGCCAGCCGAGAGACGATCTCGCGTCGACCGGACATGCCCCTGTCCGCCCGAATCAGGAGCTCGATCTTCTCCTCGAGCGGCACAGCAAACGGGTTCTCGAGGCAGGGGGTCTCGAACTCGCCGCGGGCGCTGGCGCGACCGAGGAGCTCAATCGGCCGACGGCGTAGCGGCGCAAGATCCCGCGCCGTCGCCAGCGCCCGTCGAGCGAGCCCAGGCACGACCCCGCCGAGCTCGGAGTAGCTGGACGGTGCGGCCGCAAAGCCGAAGGCGCCGTCCTTCAAAACCCTGAGGCCGACCCCGAATTCGTCGGGGGCCTCCGCGTCCGCGACGCGGCCGTTGTGCATCGATAGCGTCTCCCGCGCGACCCGCACGATCCGTGCGTCCGCGTAGTCCGCTCCGCGCTCCATGGCCGTTTCCACAGCCCGTGCCGCGAGGGCCTCCATCGAGGTTCCAGGAGAGGTGCTTGGAGCCGTCATGGGCGCTTCCTGTTCTTGCGTTGAAGGTGTCATGGATCAGGCGTCAGCGCGCGAGGTGAATCGGAAACCCTGGAGCGCCAGCGCGGGCGCAACGACCTCGCCCCCCATGAGTGAGCCGCAGCGTTCACTGCGTTCACCGATCGCCATCACGCCACGCAGCGATTCCACCAAAGACTGCGTGAAACGGAGGTTTTTGACCGGTTCTGCGACCTTTCCGTCCCGAACGCGGAACGTCCCACCGCGGGTCATTCCCGTTAGCGCCAGGGTCTGCGGATCTACGACGTTCACGTAGTGAAGCTGACGAACGAGCAGCCCGTCCCCCACGGCGTCGAGGAGGTCTTGGTTGCTAGAACTACCCGCTTCCATCACCAAACTTTGGGCCGACGGACCCGTCGCTGAGGGCTGAGCGACACCGTGTCCCGTGTTCGGCAAATCTAGCTTCCGCGCCCATCGTTCGTCGGTGACAGGACCCACCAGCTGGCCCGCCTTGACGAGCTCCGTTCGACCCCGCGCCGACCCTTCCCCGTCGAAGCGCCAGCCCCGCAGCGCCGGGTGCTGGGGGTCGTCCACCAGGGATACGTTCTCCGGGAAGAGTTGCTCTCCGAGCCGTCCCGTCATGAACGAAGCGCCCTCGGCGAAGGAGCGCGCACCGACCCCTGCTTCGGTCATCATGGAAAGCAGCGCGGAGACCGCGGCGGGCTCCAGGAAGACGTTGAGCGCACCGGGATCGATGGGCTGCGGGGACCGACTGGCCACCGCCGCCGACACCGCGTCCTCGATGACCCGATCGACTTCGACCTGGTCGACGAAGCACGCGATGGAGCTGGAGCTGGCCGAGCCCCCCTCCGACTCGGCGGCGGCCCCTTGGTCGGCGCAAGTCAGCGCAAACTCCGCCCGTGACGTCGCCCCGTGTACCTGGCGGCCAACGGAATTGAAGAGGCTCCGCGACATAACCGTGGTGCGAGCGAGCCCGGAAGCCAGCAGCGCCTCACGCTCCGATGCCACGAGCGCGCTCTCAATCCACTCGGCCTTCTCCTTGAACGAATGGTCCTGGGTCGGACGGGAGGGCGACGTTCCCTCGACCGGAACCGGGCCGCCGAGGGGCTGCGAGTCGGGGTGAGCGGTGGTGATCTTGGCGAGCAGCTGCGCCCGCGAGAGCGCTGCGGCGGCGCTTTCCGGATCCAGGCTCCCGGCGGTGGACCGTGCCTCGCGGCATCCGCCCTCGCCGTGGAAGCGCACCCGCACCCCCAGCGTGTAGCGCTCACGGTCCGCGGACTGGGTGGGGCCTTCGTGTCCGAATCGAACGAAACGATCCTCGACGCATTCGATCGAGACCTCGGTCTCATCAGCGATGCTGGCCCTGACGATCGCCTCAGCGAGTTCGAAGGCGTGGTCTTGTTCTAGAAGTGCCAAGGAGGGAATCTGCGGGAGTGAATACGTAGGGGCGGGCTCATGAGTGTCCTAATGGGATCGGCCCCGTTCAATGATCCCTGCCCTCGGTTGTCCGGAAAGGCCGTGAAATCGGGTCCGAGGAGGCGGAATTCGAGGCTCCCAAAACCAATCCGAAGAGACCCTTGACGCTCCGGCCTCCGGTTCGCATTCTCTTCGCCTCACCGCGCGAGAGCGCGGGCGCGTGGCCGGTGCCCCCCACTGGCCGGCAGCACTAGGAAGAGCCTTCGGGTTCGACCCTGAGCGCCAGCCTGATCAGGCCTGCCACGCGTAACACCTTACAACTGGGATGACGGGCCGCAGGAACTCCTGCGGACAGCCGTTCCAGGACCCGAACCCTCGGGAAATAGCCCAAGGGGGATTAGCTCAGCTGGTAGAGCGCCTGCATGGCATGCAGGAGGTCAGGGGTTCAAGTCCCCTATCCTCCATTCCGCCCGCCCGACCACCCCGGTGATCGGGCGGGCGGAATGCTTTTGAAGCGCAGCGAGCGCTTCCGGAGCGAGTTTGAGCGAGAGATTTTCGCGTTGCTCCGCAATTGCGTCGTACGGGCCATCCCCCCACGACAGGTATGATCGCCCGTCCGCACATTCCGGACTGATCCCATGACGAATCTAGCCCACCCCGACCGCATCGCCAAGATCGAGGCGATGCGCGCCGAAGGCGTCGACCCCTACCCCGCACGGGGCGTCGAAGCGACCCCTATCGCTGACCTCCTGAAGGACGTCGGCACCGCTGAGGCCCCCGGATCGGCCATCGGCAAGACCGTGACCATCGCGGGCCGGATGCTGAGCCTGCGCGACTTCGGCAAGCTGATCTTCTCGCCTATCCTCGATCGCACCGGCCGCCTGCAGATCGGCCTCCAGAAAGGTCGTATGGGCGACTGGTGGCCGCGCCGTAAGTGGCTGGACGGCGGCGACCTCGTGGGCGTCACGGGGGAACTCGCGTTCACCCAAAAAGGCGAGCCCACGATCTGGGTGGACGACATCCAGATCCTGTCCAAGAGCGTCGCACCGCCCCCTGAGAAGTGGCACGGACTGAGCGACGTCGAAGCGCGCTACCGCCGCCGTTACGTGGACCTTTGGGCCTCGGATGGCGTCGCGGACGTATTCGCCAAGCGCAGCCGCGCCTTATCTCTCACGCGCCGGTTCCTAGAGGACCAAGGCTATCTCGAGGTAGAGACGCCGACGCTGCATCCCGTCATGGGCGGCGCCGCCGCGCGCCCGTTCGTCACGCACCACAACGCGCTCGACGCGGACCTGTTCCTGAGGATTGCGCCCGAGCTGTACCTCAAGCGGCTCATCGTCGGCGGTATGGAACGCGTCTTTGAGGTGTCGCGGAACTTCCGCAACGAGGGCCTTTCGACGCGCCACAACCCCGAATTCACCATGCTGGAGCTCTACGAAGCACAGGGTGACTATCGGCGCATGATCGAGATCGTCGAGGGGCTCTTCGAGCTGCTCGCGTCGGAGCTCAACGGCACGACCGACATCACTTTCCGCGGCAACACGTACTCCATGAAGGCGCCCTTCCAGAAGCTGCGCTACACGGATCTCTTCAAGGAGCATGCTGGGGTGGAATTCGACGATGAGCCCGCCGTGCGCGCCAAAGCCAAGGAGCTGAAGCTGAACCACGGGTCGGACGACTACTGGAAGCTGATGAGCGACGTGTTCGACGAAACCGTCGAGCCCCACCTCACCGGTCCGGTCTTCGTGACCCACTACCCGGTTCAGATCTCGCCGCTGGCGAAGGCTGACCCTGCCGATCCGCGTCTCACCGAGCGCTTCGAGATCTTCGTGGCCTCGATGGAGCTCGGCAACGCGTTCTCAGAGCTCAACGACCCGGCAGAGCAGGAGCGACGCTTCGAGGAGCAGGTGGCGTCCAAAGACCCCGAAACCCCGGGCGAGGTGGACGTGGACTACGTCCAGGCCCTGGAGTACGGAATGCCCCCGACGGGGGGCCTTGGCATCGGCATGGACCGCTTGGTCATGCTGCTCACAGGCCAGGATTCGATCCGCGACGTGCTCCTCTTCCCCGCGATGCGTCAAGTGGCGGCCCAGGGCACGGGCGAGTCGGCGGAAGCTGAAACAGCCGAAACCGCCGCGGCGGGAGACGCATAGCGCGTGTTCAGAACCTTCCTTAGCTTCCGCTACCTCAGGGCGCGGAAGACCAACTGGATCGGCATGGCCGGCATCTTCGTCGCAGTCGCGGCGCTGGTGCTGATCCTGTCGATCATGGCGGGCTTCCTCGCGGAGCACCGCCGCACCCTGCGCGGGAACCTGGCGGACTTCGTCATCCAGCCCAGCAAGATGATGCAGTCGGTGAGGCTGCCGAACGGCGACATGGTGGACGTCAACAAGGACGTCCAGGAGCTCATCGAGGCGATCGAGGCCCACCCCAAGGTGATCTCAGCCGCGCCCCAGCTGCAGTGGTACGGACTCTTTGTGCCGGACGGCTCGGAGTCGGCGCTCACGCGTCCGATGCAGGATGCAATCCAGCTGGTGGAGATGATCGGCGTCGACGTCGAGGACGAGGCTGCCACCTCGGACTTCGCGGAGTCCCTCGTCCGCGACTTTTCACCGAAGCCGCCCGACGGGCGCAAGGAGTCGAGCGTTCCGCGAGTCCTTGACCCGTCGGATCCGTTCGCCCCGCTCGAACAGACGGGTCGACGCACGGGCCGGCCCGGGCGCCCCATCATCGTCGGCGAGCAGCTGGCTTACCTCTGGGGCCTGCGCGACGGCCAGGAGGTATCCGTCGTCACCGCAACGTTCGACAAGTACGGCGAGCTGAACCAGGATCAGGCCGCCAACTCGCGCTTTCAGATTGTTGGCAGCTTCCGCAGCAAAGACAACGAGATGGACCAGCGTCGGATCTACCTGGATCGGCGCGAGCTCAATGACTTCCTGCAACAGACCCGTTCGTGGACGTCCGTGATCGTCAAGCTCGAGGACTACGAGCGCGACAAGATTCAGGTGCGCGAGGAGCTCTGGTCGGACCTCAACGCAAAGGGCTTCCTTGGCCAGCCAGGCGCGAACCCCAGCGAATTTCGCACCTGGGAGGACTTCCGCGCGACGCTCCTCGCCGCCATCGAGAACGAGAAGAGCCTGATGGGCATCATGCTCAGCCTCGTGCTCGTCGTCGCCGGCTTCACGGTCTTCGCGCTCCTCTCGATGATGGTCACCGAGAAGCGCCGCGACATCGGCATCCTCACCGCCCTCGGGGCCACGTCCCGCGGCGTGATGGTGCTGTTCCTGCTCATCGGCATGTGGGAAGCGCTCATCGGCTCCGCCCTCGGCGCCCTCGTGGGCGTGGTCGGAGCCTTCAAGATCGACGCCATCGAGCGCTGGCTCTCCAGCACCTTCGGCTTCCAGATCTTCAACCGTGACATCTACCTGTTCGACCACATCCCGAGCGAAGTGACGCCCTACGGCGTCGGGCTCATCGTCCTCGGCGCCGTGGTCAGCACCCTCGTCTTCGCCGCGATCCCCGCCTGGCGCGCCTCGCGCCTCGACCCCGTCGACGCCCTCCGCCATGAGTAGCGAACTTTCCAGCGCCCCGACGCCGCTCGAGTGCACCGGCGTGCGCCGCTCGTTCCCCGTGGGCGACCGCAAGCTCGAGGTACTGCACGGCGTCCAGATGTCGCTGGCCCCCGGCGAGCGCCTCGCGCTCATGGGCACCTCTGGCGCGGGCAAGACGACGCTGCTCAATATCCTTGGGCTGCTCGACCGCCCCAGCGAGGGCAAGGTCCTCGTGGAAGGCGTGGACGCGTGGAGCCTGTCGCCCGCCAAGCGAGCCGAGCTGCGCAATCGCCGCATCGGCTTCGTCTTCCAGTTCTACCACCTCCTTCCGGAGCTCTCCGCGCTGGAGAACGCGATCCTCCCCGCGATGATCCTGTTCAAAGGATCGGAATTCCGCCGTCGCCGCTCTGAGTTCGAGACCAAGGCGCGTGAGATGCTCGTGCGCTTCGGTCTCCAGGATCGCCTTGGCCACAGGCCTGGCCAGCTTTCCGGCGGCGAGCAGCAGCGCGTGGCCATCGCCCGCGCGCTCCTCCTCGATCCGCCCATCCTCATCGCCGACGAGCCCACGGGCAACCTCGACCGCGGCACGGGTGAGACGGTGCTTGAGATCCTCCTCGACGAGCAAAAGGAGCGCGGTGTCTCACTCCTGCTCGTGACCCATGACGAGAGGCTCGCCAAGCGCTGCGAGCGGGTACTCTTCATGGAAGACGGGCTGATCCAGGCGGACAGCTCGGCCCCGATCCCCACGTAGACAGAGAAAACAAGAGCCCCCCCCATCGTCATGCAGCGCTTCCGCACCACGGCAGTGGCCGTCATCGTCACCTGTGCGCTGACCTGGACCCTCTGGCTCTACGGCATGATCTCCGGCGACCGGTTTTCCCTCTTCGAGGAGAACTGGTTCATGAGCGTCACGATGATGTTCGGCTCGTTCATCGCAGGCGCGACGAGTGAAGGCGGCGGCGCTGTCGCCTTCCCCGTGATGACGCTGGGCTTCAAGATCCCGCCCAACGTAGCCCGCGACTTCTCGCTCCTCATCCAAGCCGTCGGCATGACGGCCGCCGCCTTCGCGATCCTCTGGACGCGCACCCGCGTCGTGATGCCCGCCCTCATCTGGTCGAGCCTCGGCGGCGCCATCGGCATCATCTGCGGCCTAGAGTTCATCGTGCCCCACGTGGCGCCCCCCTACGCCAAGATGCTCTTCACCGCGTCCTGGCTCGCCTTCGCGTTCGCGCTCTTCTGGATCAACCGCTACAAGGACCGCGAGGTCCACGACGGCATCGAGAACTTCATGCCCCGCCACGCCGTGCTCCTCATCGGCTTCGGCATCGTCGGCGGCATCATCAGCTCCATCACGGGCAGCGGCCTCGACATCGTCACGTTCTCGCTCCTCGTCCTGCGCCTGCGCATCTCCGAGTCCATCGCGACGCCCACGTCCGTGATCTTGATGGGCGGCAACGCCCTGGTCGGCGCCCTCTACCGCGGCCTCGGCCAAGAAGCCCTCGACCCTAGAGCCTGGAACTTCTGGTGGGTCTGCGTCCCCATCGTGGTCGTAGGAGCCCCGTTCGGCGCCCACTACATCAAGCGCCGCAGCCGCCTCTTCGTCGCCAACCTCCTCTACCTCTCGATCGCCATCCAGTTCGTGGCAGCGATCCTGATCGTGCCCCAGAGCCTCAAGCTCACCGCCTTCACGGTCCTGACGTTCTGCATCGGCGTAGCCGCCTTCCGCCACATGGCGAACCGAGGCGTTCGTCGCCTTGAATGGCTAAAGGACAGAACAACGTAGGAAGCCGTCCCCTCGGAGTTGCTGCTGGCGCAAGCAGCGCGCGGCTTCCACTTGGAAGCCCCGCCGAACCAGTCGATTTCGGCCAACAGAACGTCGACCCCTAGCCGTCCAGCGCGCCGCGACGACGCCGTTCTCCTAGTCGCGATCGAAGTTGCCGGCCCACCCGAGGCGGTCGCGGAGGCGCTGCCACGGGTCGAAGGATCGGATGGTCAGGAGCGGGTAGGCGTCTTCGCAGGCTTCAAGGCGGACGGTGTCGCCCGGCTCGAGCTCCGACACGAGGCGTCCGTCCACGTCGACTCGGACGGCGCCTGCGGAGCCGACCACGCGCGCTTCCATGTGCGCTTTTGGATCGAGCACGAGGGGGCGGTGGGACAGCGCGTGCGCGGAGATCGGCGTGAGCACGATGGCGCGCATCGCGGGATCCAAGATGGGGCCGCCGGCTGCGAGGGAGTACGCGGTCGAGCCGCTGGGGGTCGCAAAGATCAGGCCGTCGGCCCGATAGCTCGTGACGGCTCGGCCTGCGGACGACAGCTCGAAGTGGGCCATGCTGGGCGTGTTGCCCCGGGAGATCACCACGTCGTTGAGGGCGATGGCGCTCGCGCCGCGGGCGCCGTCCGCGGTCACGATGGTCGCGCGGAGCCGCATCCGCTCTTCCAGGAACGCTCGGCCCTCGAGCACGTCGGCGAGGCCTTCGCGCCACGCGGAGCTTTCGAGCGACGCGAGGAAGCCGACGCGGCCGTAGTTGATACCAATGGTGGGCACGGGCTCGTTTTGGAAGAGCCTGCACGCCGTGAGCACGCTGCCATCGCCGCCCAGCACGACCACGAGGTCCGGCTGGGGGTCCACCTGGAAAGATCCGTCGAACTTAGTCTCGCGGACGTTGCTGCGGATCTCGACGCTCTCGCAGTGGGCGCTGAGGAACTCCCCCACCGCTCCGAGGCTTTCGTTCACCCGGGCCTTCTCACCGTCAGCGATGAGGAGCACGTTCTTCACGCAGCCCCCCGCGGGGAGCCACAGGCTCGTTCCCGGGGGCGTGGGCCCGAAGCGCTCTCCGCTGGGCGGTCGAAGGGAATCGGTCAACGGGCCTCCGCGGCGGGCTGGCCGCTTTGGAGCTGGCGAACGGAGCGCTCCACGCCGGCGGGGTCGAGGCCCACTGACGCGAGCTGCTCTTCGCGGGTCGTCATGTGATCGACGTACCGGTCCGGAATGCCGAGCACCTTGATCTGGGCGCGACGTGCGTCCGCGGCGATCGGTACGCGGGAAGCCGATTCGAGCACGGCCGAGCCGAAGCCGCCAGCGCGCTGGTGGTCCTCAAGGGTCACGATGGATTGGAAGCGGCGCAGGTGCTTAGCGAGGAGCTCCTCGTCCAGTGGCTTCACGAAGCGCGCGTCAACAACTCCCACGGCCTGGCCCGAGGACTCGGCGACCGACGCCGCCACCTTGAGCGCCGTCTCCGTCATCGAGCCGTAGGCCCAGATGCAAACGCCGCCCTCGACGCCGTCGCGCAGGACCTCGGCCTTGCCGACCTTCATCTCCTCGCGCTCGGAGGCGTGGACCTCCTCATGCAGCGGCGCGTTGCCACGCGGGAAACGCAGACCCGACGGCTGGTCCAGCTTGAGCATGAGCTGCAGCATCCGCTTGACGTCCGTGGCGTCCCGCGGAGCGGCGAGCACGAAGTTCGGGAACGTCCGCAGGTACGCGATGTCGAACACGCCGTTGTGGGTCGGGCCGTCCTGACCCACGGGGCCCGCCCGGTCGAGGGCGAAGACCACGGGGAGGTTCTGCAGCGCCACTTCCTGGAAGACCTGGTCGTAGCCGCGCTGGAGGAACGTCGA
>CALHGQ010000459.1 GCA_938030175.1 uncultured bacterium
GGGCATGGAAGACGGCAAGTACATCCCCCTGATGTTCCTCGTCATCATGGTCTGCCTGGTCATCGTGTTCCGGCACGCCGTTGGCGTCTTCGCCCCGATCGCCGTGGTCTTCGGTTCGATCGCCGGCATGATCGGCTTCGCCTTCGCGAAGGGCGATCTCCTGAACAACCTCACGATGATGTCGCCGAACATGCTGACGGCGGTGGGCATCGCGGATGCGATTCACCTGATTGCGGCCTGGGCGATGTTCCGGACGCGATTCGACGACAAGCGCGAGCTGCTCGTGGAAGTCATGCGGGTCAACGCGCTGCCGGTGCTCTTGACCTCCGTGACCACGGCCATCGGCTTTTATTCACTGATGGCGAGCGAGCTGATCCCCGTGCGGATGCTCGGGTACACGGCGGGACTCGGTGCGCTTTTTGCCTACCTATTGTCGATGACCGTGGTGCCGGCGCTACTGAGCCTCGTGCCCCACAAGGGGGCTGTGCCCGAGTCGCGCGCTTGGCTCAGCGGGATGTTCACGGACGCCCGTGCCCGCGGCCTCGTGCAGCGGCTGATCAAGAGGCGACTTCCGATCCTGGCGGTCGCAGGGCTCGTCTTCACGGTCTCAGCTGTCGGCGTGGTGCGGATTCAGATCAACAGCGACTTCCGCGAGATGTTCCCCGACGACAACCTCGTGGTGGAGGACTTCGCGTGGATCGAGGGCCAGCTCGGTGGCCTCGGCGACGTCGAGCTCATCTTCCGCGGCGTGGGGGAAGGCGCCGCGGCGGAGCCCCTCGACCAGGCGGACGAGGTGCGGCTCTCCGAGCTGAAGTTGGCGCAGCTCGTGGAGGCAAGCGGCGAAGGAGCGGCACTGACCGCGGAGCAGTCCTCCGAGCTGGCGCGGCTTGAGTCCCTGGACGACGCCTGGCAAGCGGCGCGCATCGGCGTGGCCCCGGAGTTCCTGGGGGCCCTGGATCGGTTGGAGCGGCGTCTGCGAACCGAGATGGAAGAGGAAGGGTCGGCGCTCAGCGTCCTCTCCGACCTGACGAGCCCGCTCGACATCCTGCGCAAGATCCACCAGGTTCAGAACCAGAACGATGCCGCGCTCTACCGCGTGCCAACGCCCGATGACGTTGCGCCTGATCGACGTGAAGCACAGCTTGAGTACGACGAATTCATGGAGGAGTGGTCGCTGACCCCTGGCCAAGACGCCCGTAGCCTCGTGGCGCAGTACTACCTCCAGTACGAGAACGGTGCGCGTCCGGGCGAGAACCTGAGCACGCAGCTCTCCCAGGACCGGATGCAGTTCCGGATGCAGGGGCGCATGAAGCAGGCGCCGACCACCGATCACCTGGCGGCGTTTGCGCGCATCGAGGAGGTCGTGAACCAAGAGTTCCCCGAGCTCAACGTCGATGTGGCGGGGGCGGAGGGGCTGGTGCCCACGCCTGGCGCTGCGGACATGACCCTTTCGGGCAAGACGCTCCTGAACGCGCGGACCATGCGGCTCTTTAGTACCGGCTTCGTCAAGTCGATGTCCATCGCGCTCGTGATGATCACGATCATCATCGGCATCCTCTTCCGATCGTTCGCGCTGGCGCTGGTCAGCCTGCTGCCCAACGTGCTGCCGATTCTCCTGCCGCTGTCGGCGTTCGGGCTCCTTGGTGTCCCGCTCGACGGCCCCGCGATTCTCGTTTCTTCGGTGGCCCTAGGCGTCTGCGTCGACGACACGATCCACTTCTTCACGAAGTTCGTGCGCGCCAGACGCGCCGGGGAGTCTCTGGAAGATTCCTTGGTCTACGCGATGACGCAGGCTGGCGGCGCTCTCACGATCACGACCATCGTCCTGATCATCGGGTTCGGTACGCTGCTGCTGTCTGACTTCACACCCAACTTCATGATGGGCACCCTGGCTACGTTGATGATCGCGCTCGCTTGGGCCCTCGACTTCATCGTGACGCCGGCGCTTCTCAGCTTGCTTCCGAACGTGGGGCGAGCCCGCGCTTCCGCCTGATCGACTCGATCCTTCTTCACAAGACGAAACCAATGACCATTCCAACGATCCTTGCTTCCGGTCTGGCCGCCGCCGCTTTGGCGGTGGGCTCGACGGGTTCCCTGCCAGCTATCGTGGACGAGAAAGCGCCCATGCCAGAGCTGCCGACGTTCACCCCTGACGACCCTGTGGCCTACGGTATGCAGATCGCGAGCCACGCCGATGCGGTCGCGACCGGCTGGGTTGACGAGGTGATGCAGGGCACCATGACGCTCTATGACGCTGACGGCGATTCGGTGCGGCGGACGTTCTCCCGCATGGTGCTGGAGCAGCCCGTGGAAGGGGACCGACTCATTATCAAGTTCCTCTCGCCTGCCGAGATCAAGGGCGTGTCCGCGTTGACCCACGAGAACGTCGGTGGGGCGGATGACAATTGGCTGTACCTTCCCGCCAACAAGCGCGTACGGCGCATCTCCGGCGCGAACAACACCGCGAGCTTCCAGGGAACAGAGTTCACGTACGAGGACCTCGCCAACCTCGATCCCCGCGAGTTCGAGTGGCGCTTCTACGAGGAGACCTCGATCAAGCGAGAGAGCGGTGAGACGCCCGTCTTCAAGCTCGAAGCGAAGCCGACCTACGACGACACGGGCTACTCGCGTCTCGTTGTCTACTACCACCGGGAGAACTACCGCCAAGAGCGCGTGGAGTACTACGACCTCGCGGGCAAGCACCTCAAGACGCGGGACTCCGGTGACTGGCAGCACACCCACGATCGATTCTGGCGTCAGTTCATGATCGACATGGAGAACCACCAGACGGGCAAGCGGACGACGCTGAAGGTCGAGCGCCAGTTCCTTGACCTGTCGCGCTACAAGAGCAAGAAGACCGGCAAGGCCCGGACGAACCTCAAGGTCGATCAATTCACGACGCGCGCCCTCGAAGGTTGATGAGAACGGCTCACCTTGCAGCGGCCCTCTCGCTGGCCGCGTGTCCTGTCGCCTTCGCGGCGCAGGACGTCGAGGATCTCTTCGATGATCTGATGGAGGACGCGGTGATCGCGGACGAATCGTCGGATGTGGGGGATGATGCTTTGCTCGATGATGGGCTGGACGCGCTCCTCGGGGACGGCGCCTTCGATGACGTCGACTTCGACGATGTCGCGAGCGGCCCCGCGGCGAACCCGCTGCGATCCTGGAAGGGTTTCTTCGAGATCAAGCCGCGGGTGTACACGCGTGATCGTGGCGGGCCGGCCAACGACGAGCAGCTCCTGATCGAAGGTGAGATGGAGTTCGACTTCTCGCTTTCAGAACGCCTCGATGCCTACTACAGGCCGCGCATCTTTATCGATGCGCGCGATGGGGATCTGCGACGCTTCGAGCCCTACGAGGCCTATCTCACCTGGGCGGGCAACAACTGGGACTTCCGCGGCGGTCAGTTCGTGGAGAACTGGGGCATCGTCGACACGTTCAACCCCATCGACGTCGTGAACCGCCGGGACTTCGGCACGGATGTTCTGGACGCCGATCGCCTTGGCGAGCTGGGCTTCCGCTTCCGTCACTTCTTCGAGGGCGGCGACACGATCGGAGAGCCGACCGTGTCGCTGTATGCGCTGCCGCTCTTCCGCACGACGCCGTTTCCCCCCCGGGATCAGCGCTTCAGCCTCGGTGACGCCTTCACGGATGCAGACGGGTTCCAGCCCACGGGGATCGAGCAGGCCTTCGTCGCCGGCAGGTTTCAGTCCACGCTGCAAACGAGCTTTGCAGACGCCGACATCCAGGCCGTGGTCGCCCATGGGCCCGAGCGCGTACCCACCTTCTTCACGGTTGGTGCGGGCGGCGCCGCAGGCATTCAGCCTGCCTACTTCGGGATCACGACGGTGGGCGCTGGGTTCCGCGCTGTGCCGAATGAAGAGTCCGCGGGTCAGCTCCTTTCGACGCTGACCCTCAAGGCTGAAGTGGTCTACAAGGCCCCGTATACGTTCAGCGATTCGCCCGTCGCCGCCCCCGACGACTACCTCACGGCCGTCGTCGGCGTTGACCGAGGCTTCTACGGTCTCTTCACATCCCTCGATCAGCTCACGGCCACCGTCGAGTACGCGAGGGAGGAAGGCGCCGACGATCCCGCCGCTCTCTTGCGCCCCTTTCGCAACGACCTGATCCTGCGAGCTCTGTGGGAAGCCAACGACTTCGCGCGTCAGTCCTTCGAGGTACGCGGGCTCTTCGACCTAGACCAATCGGAGTCCGTGATCGAGGTCATCTACGAGCGTCAACTTCGATCGATCCATCCCGATCTTCAGTTCCAGGCCGAGCTCCGTTCGTTCCAGCAGGGCGATCCAGGCACGACCTTTTTCTCTTTGTTCCCCAACAACACCTCAGCCGCGATCAGCCTCCGCTGGGCCTTTTGATGCTACGAATGACTCAGGCGCGTTGATGGCGCGGCCTGTTCGGACGTGACATGGGCTAGGGGGGGCGTCGTCGCTGCGACTTGCAAGCTGCGGTGCTGCCGCCGTATCCACACCATGTCTATCCTGAGCCTAGGCCCCTGTGCGGACGAAGACGTTCCGCCACCTGCAATCGACAGCACGATGACGCCCGGGCACACGGGGCTCGCGCTGGTGCTCTTCGGTTTGCTGATGCTGGCCATCA
The DNA here is from genome assembly GCA_938030175.1 of uncultured bacterium. Lineage (GTDB taxonomy): Bacteria > Planctomycetota > UBA1135 > UBA1135 > Saltatorellus. The sequence continues at coordinate 4,618 of CALHGQ010000459.1, forward strand.
CCGAAGCGTTGCGCCGCGTGGGACCGGCGACGCTCCTCGGGGAGGGAGGCCCGATCGAGCTCGGGCAGCTCCTCCTCCTGGGTCTCGCTGCGCTCACCTTCGGTCGCGCCGCAAGGGTGGAGGGTCAGGGGTCCGTCTTTGTGCTCTTGGCGGGCATGATCGGGGTCGCCATGATCCGCGAGCTCGACGGACCGCTGGATCGCGTCTGGCACGGCGCATGGAAGGTGCCCGCAGGGGCCCTTGGCCTCGTGATCTTGGCTTGGTCGCTTGCGAACTGGTGTGAACTGCGCAAGAGCGCGCGCTGGTTCGCAACCTCGCCTGCCTTCGGCTTGATGATCGCCGCCGGGGCGGTCGTGCTGCTCCAGTCGAGGCTCCTGGGAAGGCAGAGCTCCTGGCGCGGCGCGCTGGAGTCGGACTTCGTGCGCGACATCCCGCGGCTCGTTGAGGAGACATCAGAGCTCGCGGGCTACGGCCTCGTTCTCTGGGCGGCCATCGAGGCGCGGCGCTGGGCGGGCCAGGTTTGGTCCCGTCGCGGCTCGGGCCCAGAGTCCACGGGGATCCAGATGTGATGCACCGGTGACGCTGCGGTGACACACCAAGTAGGTGGTCGAAGTAGCGTTCCACCATCACCCGGCGCGGACCTCGGTTCGGGCCCCACCACGTAGCTTTCCGCTCCCGAGATTGAACGATGCCTAGAATCCCCGTGTCCCACCGCGTTCAAGCCCTTCAAGCGCTTGGCTTCAGCGTGCAGCTTGATGGCATCGAGACGGAGGACGAGCAGCACGAGGCGCTCGACGAGGTCGAGGGCATGCTCGCCGCCGAGTTCGAGGGTGCGCTCGGACGGCGCGATGAAGGTCTAACGGTAGTTGAGCCAACACCGGCTGAGATGGCGCGTCTCGTAGGCGACGTGGCGCCCATGGTGCCGGAGGCGCTGAATGAGCTTGAGCGGGCCATCGAGCTGGCGAGCGAAGACGAAGGCGAGGCGAGCAACGAAGACCTCTTGATGACCGCCTACGACGTTCTGGCGAAGCGCTCGTTCGTTATGACGCTGGGCCACTGGGATCCGATCGAGATCGGAAGGCTGCTCAATTTCATTCTCGAGCAGCATGGAAAGTCGATGCTGACCAGGGCCGACCTTGAGGCCTTGGAGGAAGAGATGGCCGACTCCCCTGACGCGCAAGGCTACGTCTGGAACGAGCTGTGCCAGGAGCTTTCCGCGTGCGGGCTCGCCATCATGGAGCTGTTTCCGGTGGGAGGCGCCTGGGGAGATCAGGCCCTCATCGTGATTCCGTCAGACAAGCGAGACTCGTGGGTCGGGAAGCAGTTTGGCCCGTACGGTCTGCGCGCCTTCGACTGAAGACTCGGGCCTCCTAGTTCGGCGCGACGGTGCCGTCGGGTTGGAGCATCGGCCATGGAATCGTCTCCACGGTGACCTGGCTCACTTGTCCGGCGGTGAGGGGGATGGGCGTTGGCTGCCATCCCTCGTAGCGCTCGAGAAAGACGAAGTGCATGTGGGCCGCGAGCGACTCGCCCGTTCTTAGCACGCTTGGGTGGACGAGGGGAATGACGTGGCGACCGGCAGCGAACTCGGGCGTTCTTGGCGCGAGGCAGGTCCATCCGGATCCGGGCGCGCCAGTACCGCGGGTCAGGTCGATGGCGAGGGCCCCGGTGAAGGGAACTCCGCCTGGATCGACGACGGTGAATTCGACGGCGCTCAGGGGCTCTGACGTAGCATCGACGATCGAGGTGGACCCAGACTCGACGTGGAGCGTCCAACCGTCGCTATTCCAAGCAGGAACGATCCATCCTGCCGGGGGGCTGCTCAACCAAGCGTCATAGCGGCCGGGTGGGACGGCGTCCGCAACGAGCGCACCGGACGGGTCCCAATCCATGGCCAGCGCAAACCGATCGACGCCATGGTTCCCATGGGGTCGTAGCACCAAGCGAGCGTCGAGCCGCTCTTCCATCGCAGGCTCGGCTAGCCACGGGGCGGTGATCGCAACGCGCACGGAGCCCATGGAATCTGCGCTCCAGCCTTCCGGGAAGCTCGGGCTTGGCAGCGTCAGGACGACTAGGTCCTCGGTGGTCGCGACGGGGCCGGTCGGCGCCTCCGCGCTTACAGGCGCGGCGAACGGCACGTCCCAGCTGACGTGCACGCTCTTGATGGTGAGGTCCCTAGACTTAGCGGAGAAGTACGAGCGGCGCGGGAGGTGTTTCCAATGGGACTCGAGTGGATCGGTGAGCCCCGCCAGTCGTAGGCTCCAATCGCGAGCGGGGAGCGCGTACTCCTCCTCGAATCGCACTTGGTGCGTCAGGGCTTGGCTGTAGGTCCCACGCTGGGGCGGTTGCCGGAGTGCGCCCAAGAATTCATCCATTCCCGCCGGCGCGTCGGCGTGTTCGATCTGAACGCCCGAGAGGTACCTCAGGGTCAGGTGAAGGTCCTCGTTCGGCGCCATGACGCGCCCGGTTGTCTTCGAGTAGGGCGAGTGCACTCCAGCGCCGAAGGCTGTGACTCGATAGGGCACGCCTTCTACGAGGCCGTCGATGTGGAAGCTCCCGTCCGGGCTCACGGGGCTTGAGAAGCCTGAAGGGAGACCAGTGCGACGTACGAGGTCGCGGTCGGAGGGGGCCGTGCTGCGAAAGTCGATCGCGGCCACGCGCACTCCGCCAGGAACGGGCTCGCCGTCCGTCATCGTGACGCGGCCTCGGATCGAGGTGGCAGGCGCAAGCCTTAGCTCGTAGCCCTCTTCGGGGTCGTCGCTGAGGGAGACGGTGGCGGTGGCGAAACCGTCGGCCCAAGCGCTGACCAGCGTTCCCGCGACGTCGGCCTCTGGGAACGCGATGGTGCCATCTTGCCCCAGCCCGTGGACGTCAGGCGCAAGGTCGCGACTCACGCCGAAGCTAGCTTGGGGGAGGGGACGCCCCTCGCTGTCACAGATGTTGAAGCGAACCTCGCCGTCCCCCGGGGAAGCGGCGGCGGTCAGCGTGAGAGCGGAGAATAGTACTTGGCAGACGGGCAAGAGCTTGCGCATAGACGTGCTATCGGCCAAGCGGGAGCGTGGGTCAGGCGCAACCCCGCCGAATTTTCGCCGAACGCCCCCTGCGCGCCTCCGCAGCCCCGGTAAACGGGTCAGGCTCCCCCTCCTACGGGGCCAGATAGGTCAGGAGCACGCCGCTCCATGGGGAGTGTTGAACGAAATCTGGAATGGCACAGACCACATCATCTCTGCCATCGCCATTCAGGTCTCCCGCGCGGGAGAGGATCTGGACCGTCGAGCCCGCGCTTTGGAGAAGGTCTTCTGATTCAAAGATCAGATCCCCAGTCAACGCGTCAACGACCCTTACCTTGCTGAGCCTGCCACTGCCGGCGTTCCTCGTTACCCCGTACGCGATGTCGGGGCGCCCGTCACCATTGGCGTCCCCAACGCCCTCTGCATGGCGCGACAAAGACACGTTGCCAGCACCGGAGAGTGTCGGCCGTCGGACCGTCATGAGAATTTGGTTCGTGCTGCTCGAGACAACAAAGACGCTGCCGAACGAGACGAAGGGGTTAGGCGAACCAGAGTTCATGACGAAGTCGGGGAGCCCATCGCCGTCGACATCTCCGACGTCGTCGCAGTGCGCACCAACGGTGTCCGCGTAGCTCGGTCCTCCAACGCGACCGATGACTTGGCCAGTGGTCCCCGAAAAAGTCCTGACCTCGCCCACGTGGGTTGCGGAGGTGATCACTCCGGAGGCGCCCGCCAAGTAGTCCTCGGTACCGTCGCCGTCTACGTCGCCAAGGCGGCTCACGGTTAGACCCAGCGAACCGGAAGGGGTCGTTCCTTCGATTCGGCGAAGGACGGAACCGTCCAATCCAGAGAGCACGGTGATGGCCCCGGCTCCTTGGGCAACGACCGATGAGTTCGGGCTTCCGACCAGTAGATCTCTGACGCCGTCACCGTTCTGATCTCCGATGGAGTCGATTTCGAAGCCCAGGGCCTCGTCGAAGGTGGGCGCTTCGAAGAACCAAATTCGTGCGCCCGTAGCACCGGAGTAGGCTCCGACGCGTGCTTTGTACACCGGGTCGCCCGGGTCGACTTTTCGGGCGGACACGGCGAAGTCCATGATCCCATCGTTGTCGACGTCGTCCAGAGTGGAAATGGCCCAGCCAAACCTCCAGCGTCCATCGAAGTCCGCGCAGGTCAGCAGCGGCCGGCCATTCACACCGGAGACGATCTGGACATGCCCCGGTCCAAAGAAGGCAGCGGAGCTCACCAGGAGATCCCCGTTTCCGTCTAGGTCGTAGTCGCCGTAGGGTTCGACGTCATAAGCGAACCTTGAGTAAGGGACGGCGTTCTTCTTGAAGAGGTGCGGCTCTACTTGGGCGCTGAATGCCGAAGATGTCAACGCCCCAAGGGTGCAGACGGCAACGCTTAGATGGGTGGTGCGACGCATGAAAGATGATTCTGATGGAGACGAGCTGAGTCGAGGCGAGGAAGAGAGTGGCTTCATTGGAACGTGACTCCGATGGCGTCAGAGAGGTTCGATGTTGGCGCCCCCGAAGGAAGAACGTCGCGAAACCAATATTGGAAGTAGAAGGTGTCGCCGGGAACTGCCGCGACGGTACCGCCGTTCAGTGGGATAGCTGAGTTGTCCAGGTTCAAGGCCACGAAGGAGCCGAACACTCCCGGTTCATAGATGAAAATCTGGTCCGCGAACCGCCCAAACTCAGACTGGCCGAGGCAGAGCGTTCCCTGTCCACCGCCAGCCATAGGCGTGCTAGCGACGCTCGTCCCCACGAGGAAGTAGCCTGTGCTCAAGGGCAACGCCTGAGCCTCGATTCGGACGTCGTTCTGTGATGTCGAAAAGTCGCTGACGCTGGTGGCTTCGAGGCTTGCGCCGAAGCCGGAGGTCGAGTGTGGTTCGGGATAGCAGACTCGCCCCGTGATGTTCCCGCCGCGTTCGTAGATGCGGACCCGTCGGCTCGAGGGGTTGCCTACGGCAAACTCCTCCACGCCGTCTCCGTTGAGGTCTCCGACGGCCGCAGCGGGCCTGCGATCGGCCGTGAACTGAACACTGAAGAGAGTGAAGATGGTTTCGTTGGTCGCACCGGAGAGGATCTGCCACTTCGTGTTTCCGTCCCCTGCGCCATAGCCCCGCTCTGAGTAGGCGAAATCTTGCACGCCATCCCCATCGAGGTCGCCTGCGGCAGCGAGGTGCATTCCTAGTTGCTGACCTACCTCGGACCCTACGATGGTGTGGAGGACCGCGCCGTCTGCCGACGAAACGATCTCGACTCGGCCCGCCGAGGTGAAGTTCTCGGAGGCGAAGGGGGAGCCGACCGCGATCTCAGGTAGCAGGTCGCCGTTGAGATCGCCCAGAACGTCCAGGCTGCGCCCCGATTGATCGTCGGCGTTCCCCACACCAACGATACGGATCGGCTGGCCGGTGGCGCCGGAGAGGAGCAGAGTTCGCCCCGCCGCGTGCTCGCCTGTAGCGGAGCTCTCCCCAGGGCCCGAAGCCACGATGTCCCCGCGGCCGTCACCATCGAGGTCGCCGATGCCCCTGACGGTGTAGCCAAAGGCTCCGTCTACTTCGACGCCATCGCGCTTCCAAAGCAGCGTCTGTGACGCGCCCGAGTAGAGGTAGACGGCGCCAGCGTTGGAGGCGGCACCGTCGCAGCCCGGCGCGCCTACCACGAGCTCCAGTACACCGTCCCCGTCGACGTCGGGGACGCGATCCAAGGACCATCCGAATAGATCGTGGGGACTCTCGCCTTCGAGTAGGCGAACGAGTGCACCGTCTCCCCCGCGCGTGATGGTGACCGCACCCGGCCTCGTGATTCCACCGCCCCAAACGTCGTCGCCAGCGGCGAGATCAGGAACGCCGTCGCCGGTCACGTCGCCAAGGTTGGCGAGGGTCAGTCCGGTGCTGTAGGAGCCTGGGTCCAAGAACGGCTGGTACAAGTTCTCTCCCGTCGCGCCCGAGACGACGGTCACGAAGCCGCCAGCAGCATTGATGTAGCCAGCGCCGCCGATCGCTAGGTCTTCGACACCATCACCATCGATGTCTCCGGCTGATACCACAGAGGAGCCTCCGAACGGCCCACCTATCACGGGTATCTCGCGTACGAGGCCTTGCCCCAACGCAACTGATGGAATGAGGGGCGCGAGAATGGGGAGACAGAAGGGAAGTCTCATGGCGATGCGGGCTGGAAGAGCAGGGAAGAAACGCCTTTGGGATGGGAGCGTCCCAACGGCGTCGACTCTGCTCATCATGCACAATCCGCGAAGAGCTGCTGGGATCGCTATTCTTTTCCCTTTGCTTTGAGGAGCTCCATGAGCGGCTCCCACTGGACTGCCACTGGACTGCCACTGGACTGCCACTGGGCTCCCACTGGGCTCCCACTGGGCCGCCATGGCCCGCGCTGGGTCGCCGCCGCGCTGTACACCTTCGGCGTAGAGGGAGCTTGCGTCGTATGCCATGCCGGCCTGGGCCTGGATCGCGGCGAGGCCGAGCGTCGCGCGCCAGCTAGCTGGGTAGCGGCGACTTACCAAGAGGAGCGCGCGTCGTGCGTCATCTGCACGATCGACCTTGAGATAGAGGAGTCCCAGCTCGCACTGCACGAGTTCGTGGTTGGGCTCGCGTGCGGCCGCCTCCTCAAGGCGCTCGATGGCGCGGTCTGTTCGGCCAGCTTCGGCGTGAATCATCGCCGCGTTGAAACGCGATTCTAGGTGACTCGGAAACTGGTCGGCGGCTGATTCGAATGCACTTAAGTGCTTCGTCTACGCGGCCTGCGTCGCGGTGCAGCGCTCCTACGTTGTTGAGGATGAACGCGACCTCTGGGCGACCGTCGCCAAGCTCAAGGGCGCGCTCATACCGCTTCATCGCTTCGTCGTCTCGCCCGAGCTGGCTCAGCGCCACGCCGAGGTCGTAGTGAGCGAAGGGATCGTCGAGGTTACGCCGCGTTGATCCACCCTTTCGAAAACGACCGGATCACCTGCGTCCCGCGCCGCCGGCACCGGAACCGACGCTGCCGCCGATGGTCGTGTTCTCGATGAGCACCGGGCCGCCCATGAAGGCTCCGATGGAACCGGCGAACCCCTGGATGGTCATGC
>CALHGQ010000460.1 GCA_938030175.1 uncultured bacterium
GACCCTTTCGGCACTCCGCGAGCGCTACCGCCTCGACGCCATACTCGTGGGGACGATCACCTCTCGGCGCGTGGTGGCACCGCAGGTCCTGGGTGTCCAGCTCGACCTCGTGTCCTGTGAAACGGGGCAGACGATCTGGACCTCGGATCTCCAGCTCGACGCATCCAACGAAGAAACGCGCGCGGCCATCGACACGTGGGCCAAGCACCATCTCGGCGAAGAGCATGGCGCCCGCATGGCGATGCTCTCCCCGAAGAAGTTCGCGCACTTCGCCGCCTTCCAAATGGCGCGACTTCTATAGTTCACGCCATGTCTGCGGCTGCTCCAAAGCGTCTACTGCACCTCGTCAGTAGCCTTGAGGTGGGTGGCAAGGAGCGCGTGGTGCTGGATCTTGCACAGCGGGCTCGCGCGCTCGGGCTCGAGCACGAACTCTTGCTGTTCGATTCGCCGTACCGCACAACCGGCGAGGACTTCGACCCCGGCGGCGTGCCATGGACCTACATCCCCCGTGGTCCCGGCCTCGATCTAGGGTTCGCCCGGCGTGTCCGCGCGTTCGTGAAGGAGGGCGGGTTCGAGGTACTCCACGCCCACAACGACACGGCCGTCTTTTACGCGGCGTTGGCTAACTTGCCCACACGCGTCGCGCGGAGCTTCGGCACGTTCCACACGAAGCCTGGGCACGATACGCCGCGGGCGCGCAAGCTGACGCGCTGGGCCTCCAAGCGGCACGCGGGTGTCGTCGCGGTGAGCCAAGAGCTCAGCGACGTGCTGACCGAGCTGCGCTGGAGTCGCCGGCCAGAGGTCATCTGGAACGGAGTCGACCTCGGTGTTTTCTCGCCGGCGCCCGCCGGAGCGCAGGGCGGCGACGAACCCGTGCACGCGGTGACCCTGGCGCGGGCTGACCCCATCAAGCGTGCCACAGACCTGATGCGCGCCGTAGAGCTTGCGCGTCAGGACGGCGCAAACCTGCGGTTGACCGTCGTCGGCAACGGCCCTCTGCTTTCCGAACTGCAAGCGGAGGCCGCCAAGATCGAGGGAGTGACCGTGCTCCCGCGCGTGGATGACGTACCGGACTTCCTGGCGTCGGCTGACGTCTTTGCCCTCGTTTCTGACCACGAGGCAGCCCCGCGCGCGCTGCTCGAGGCCATGGCCACGGGTCTCGCCTGCTGCGTCACCGCGGTCGGAGGGATGCCTGAGATCGTGCGCGCGGACTCCGATGCCCCCGCGGGCTTGCTGGTCCAGCCGCGGTCCGTCGAACCGCTGAGCCGCGCCTTGAAGGGGCTCGCGGAGGACCCTGCCCGCCGCCTGGAGCTGGGCAGAAGAGCTCGTGTGCGTGCCGCTGACTTCAGCGCCGATCAAGAGTGGCAACATCACGTACGCCTTTGGGGGAAGGCCTAGGAAGGGTCGATTCTGGGGAACGTTCCCCTCACAGAATCATCGCGCCCCGTACCCTTGGCGCCTCAGCACCATGGCAACCACAGCAACGATTTACCGGTTCCAAGTCGATCTCTCGGACATCGACAGAGGCGTCTACGAGACGCTGGACCTCCGCGTGGCGCGGCATGCTTCGGAAGAGGCGGATCGCCTCGTCGTCCGCGTGCTAGCGCGCGTCCTCGCCCACGAAGAGGGAATGGAGTTTGGCCGAGGCCTCTCTGACCCCGATGACGCGGCGATCTGGACCCGCGACCTAACCGGCCAGACGACGACGTGGGTGGATGTGGGCGTGCCCTCCGCCGACCGCCTGCACCGTGCCAGCAAGCACTGCTCTCAAGTCCACGTCTTTACCCACAAGTCCGATTCGGTCCTGCTCAAGGAGTGGCGGACGCGCAAGATCCATCGCGCGGCCAATGTCAAGGTGCACAGGATCGCGCCGGACTTCGTGAACCAGCTGGCGGACACCCTCGACCGCCGGGTGACCTGGTACGTCACCATCCATGACCACGTCTTGACCATCAACGTTGGCGACAGCGTCTTCGAAGGCACCGTCGACGAGACGAACATGGAGACCTTCTGCAGTACCGCAGAAGGTACCTAGGTCTAGGAGCTGTACTTGCGCATGCTCGGCTTGTCCTTGCGAATGCGTGAGTCGCGCTCGCAGTGACAGTTCGGGCATTCCAGCTTGAACGCACTGCGCGTTGCCGCGGTGTGGGTCGGCGTGTTGATCAGCTCCGACAGGCGGTTGTCGTGGAGGTTGCCCATGTCGAATGTGACGTAGCACAGCTTCACCGAACCGTCGGCGCCGATCCAGATCATGTTGTAGACATCGCAGGGGATGCGCATGTCTGGACCCTTCATGAGCCAGTCGGGGATCGACCGAATGCTCTCGATGGCCTCGGGGATACGCGCCGGGTTCTGCTGTTTGAGCTCGATCAAGCGGTCGGTCACGGCCTGGAGCGCGGGCGCGTCCTCGGGCCGGAACTGGATCTCGGAGTCGAGTCCTTCGGTGAAGTAGGGCAGCGAGTAGTGCACGAGGTCCGTGTGAAACGCCATGTCGTAGCGGTCCGCGAAGTCCCACGCGTCTTGCAGCGCTTCCAGGTCGCACGACGGGCGCATGATGAGGAAGTTGAGCTGGAGGTCCATCTCGTTGCCGTAGCGCTCGCGGGTGGCGGCGATGCCGCGCTCCATCTGGACGAAGCGGTCGTCCTTCTGCACGTAGGCGTCGTAGCGCGCCCCCGTGCCGTAGTAGCCGAGGGTGATGTCCCGCAGGCCCGCGTCGTAGAGCTCGTCGATGCGCTTCTCAAGCAGCACGCCGTTGGTCGTAACGTAAACCTCAAGCCCGATGCTGACGCCGTGCTCGATCATCGCGGGGAGATCCTTGTGGAGCAGCGGTTCGCCGCCATAGAGCCGGATCGTTTCGACGCCAGCGGCGCGCCCGTCGTCCATCAGGCCCTTGACCATGTCGAGGGAGAGGATGTGCCCCGGCATGAAGTCGCGGCCGTAGCGGCAGCCCACGCAGCGGAGGTTGCACTGGGCCGTGATAGCTACCGTCATCTTGCGCGTGCGCGGCTTGATCACGGAGGGGAACCGCTTGGCGATCGTGTGCTTCCACTGCTCAAGGCTGTTCTCGACGCCAACGAGCGGCGCCTTGATCATCGGCTTGTCGCGGACGGTGGCGCGGAGGATGTCGCGGCCCTTTCGAATGATCTGTCCCATACTAATTCATCTCCCGGATACCGCTGAGCTCGCTGCCTGGTTGGCTGTACCTGCGCCAGCTCGGACCATGGCGGCGAATCCGACTGTCGACCTTGCAGGTGCAGTTCGGACACTTGAGTGCGAATCCATCTCGCGCTGCGCGCTTGTGTTTGTCGGTGAACACCAGGTCCTTGAGGCGTGACTCGTTGACGTTACCCAGGGGAAACGCGGTGTCGCAGAGCTGCAGCGATCCGTCGGCGCCGATCCAAAGGAGCTGGTAGGCGTCGCACGGGACGCGCATGTCCTCGCATTTCACCACCCAGTCAGGGATCGAGCGGATGAACGCATCCGCGTGGGGGAAGCGATGGGGGCGCTCTGCCTTCAGCTCCAAGAGGCGGTTCACGAGGGCTTCGAGCATTGGCTCATCGCCGGGCTGGAACGCCAGCTCGTCCTCGGGCCCGCGGCTGAAGAACGGCACGGAGTAGCCGTAGAGGTCGAGGTGGAAGAAGAGGTCGTGCTCGACCGCAAAGGCCCACGCCTCCTCCAGTTTCTCGATGCTCGCCAGCGGCCGAACGACCACGTAGTTGAGCTGGACCTCGAGGTTGTCGCGATGGCGCTCGCGCACGTTGGTCACGCTCGTGATGAACTCCTCGAACTTGCCTGGTCGCTGCGTGTAGGCGTCGAACGTCTCGCCGAACCCGTAGAAGCCCATCGAGACCCACTTGAGTCCCGCGTCCACAAGCTCGTCGGCTCGGCGATCGAGGAGGACTGCGTTGGTGGTCACGTACACCTCAAGCCCAAGGTCGGAGGCGTGCTGCACCATGTGATGGAGGTCCTTGTGCAGGAGGGGCTCGCCGCCATAGAAGCGCACAATGTTGATGCCCGCATCCTTGGCGTCATCGAGCACGCCTTTCACCACGTCGAGGGAGAGCTGCTCTCCGACCATGAAGTCGCGGCCGTAGCGGCAACCGATGCAGCGGAAGTTACACTGTGCCGTGATCGCGATCGTCAGCTGCCGCGGCTGGGGCTTGATGAGCCCAGGGAACTTGGCGGCAAGCCCGCCCTTGGCCCTCGAAGCACCGTCGTCGAGGTTCTTGAGGGTCTTCTTGAGGCGTGGATGTTCATCGAGGAACGGTCGCAGCGCCCGAATAGCGTGGGAAGGATTCGGCATGGCTCCTGCCAGCCTAGCCGCAGCGCGATGAACCCGCCGAAAGGTTGGCTTTTCGCTGTCCCAGCCGGGGACCCGCACGACTCAATCTTGGTCAGTTCATCGACCAGGGCAGCGTCGAACCCACTCTGCCCCTCTCCGGGGCAGCGCCGCCTCAGCGATAGGAAATGCTGACGGCAGTGCTGAAGTTGCTCAGTGCGCCGTCACGGTGCCAGAACTGGAACACCCGCGTCTGACCGGCCAAGACCGCCTGGGATCCTGTGGGACTTGGGATGTCCGTTAGGTCGGGCCGCAGGTCGACTCGTCCGGCGCCATTTGCCGCGAGGATCTCTCCCTGCGTTGGGCGGTTGAGTCGTCCGACGATACCGCCAGCGCATAGGTTGCCGATGCTCCCACCGGGCATCGGCTCGAAGACTCTTCTCGTTCCAGCCAGGTAGTACCCAATCGCTTGCGGCGGTAGGCCCGTCGTTCGGAGCTGCAGGACGTTGGCGTTCACGGTGGCGCTGCCCCAAGCTTCTGTGATCGACGGCGTGCCCGTGGAGTTCGGTACGGCTTGACAGTCGATGTCGCGAGCTACTCCCTCGCTTTGGTACGCGCCGGCGTCGACACGTCCGAGGGGACGTGGGACTCCGCGTTGATCGAAGGGAAGTGCGTTCGCGTCGACGCCTACACCGACGGCCTCTGTTCCTGGTAACACAGCGTGCGTCTGCGTCTGGCCCCCGTAGGAATCCAGGGGACCAAGCGCGATGACGACGCCCGTCTGGTCTGATGGGTCGAGTTGAACGTCGGGCGAGACGCCGCCAAGAACGTTGCCACCCAGGGACCGTGCGGCGATATCGAACTCGTCGACCCCGTAGTAATCGAAGTTCGTGTTGCCGCTAATCATCGAGTTGCTGATGGTGAATTCGCCCGGGTCGAACCCGAGCCCGCCAACGATCCCGGCGCTCTCGTGATCCGTCACGGTGCATCCATGGATCTCGACTTGCGCGGCTGATCCCCCGGGCATGGTGAAGAACCCCATGGCGCCTTGGAACGAGCTGTCGTTGCCGGAGAACGTGGTGTTCTCGATCCTGACCGGGCGACTAAACTGACCGCTAGCCATGATCGCTCCTCCGGCCGAGGGCTCAACGAAGAAGTCGCCGCTCGCGATGTTATGCGACAGCGTGCAACCTCTCAGTTCAAGCTGAACCGAGGTCGGGCCCGGAGCGCCCCACTCAACGAAGATCGCGCCACCCCCCGCCCCGGCGTCAAAGACGGCAGCGATGTTGGAGCGGAAGGTCGTATTGACAGCCAAGAAACTACCTGTGGGCGCGATCTCTAAGGCGCCGCCCCGTGATCCGACGTTGTCCTCGAACACGCTGTCGTACGCGCGCAGGTCCCCAGACACTCGGCTTGACGTAGGACGGTCGTAGCCACCGAGCGCACGATTCTCACTCACCGTTGAGCTTCGCAGTATGAGCGATCCATCAACGTTGAGTCCTGCGATGGAGCCTGTGATGCTTGACCTGCCGTCTAAGATCCGAACCCCGTAGAGCTCCACGCAGACCCCAGTGAAGACATCGATCACCGGGATGTCATTGAGTTCAGATCGAATGGCAACCGTCCCGGGGGCGAGGGCGGTGAGCTTGACGTCTGTGCTGAACGCGAGGTCCTCCACGTAGTCTCCGGTGGCTAAGAAAACCTCATCTCCGCTGATCGCTATAGCGAGTGCCTCTCGGATGGTGCAGAACGGGGCTTGGGCGGTACCGTCGGCCATGGCGCACTGCGCCGCATTCGAATCCACGAACCAGTCCCCTGGTGCGACGAGTGGCAGGAGTAGGGCGAGCGTTGGCATACGGGAGGAGGTTGATAGGTGTGCAGCCGAGCGGAAAGGCTGGGCTAGCCTGCACCACGAAGCTAGGGCTGTGCGTTAGAAGGCGCAACCTCACCAGACCGCAATCTCGGCCGGCCGCAACGGAAGTACACCCGCTTACGTCCGCTCCGAGACATGAGCGTGGCACCCGCTTACCGCTCCGGTCGTTTTAGCTCTTTATGGTCCGTTAACCTGCGCCGCCCCCACCGGCCGGTGGGAGCTTCGAAGGGCTCTTCGCCCAACGGAAAAAGCAGCTGTCTCAGAAGAGCGCCGCGGCCTTCACGGCGAACGTCGAGAAAACGATCGTCGCTGGCGATGATTCCTTTCTCCACAGGGCGATCGACACGGTGTAGATCGCGGACGCCAGCCCAGCTACTCGCCAACGAGGAGTTGGATCAGTGCATCTAGGTCCAGCACGGACGGCACCGCCGGGTTGTTGGCGTCCAGCTTGACGGTCTTGAACTTCAGGTTCTGGGCGGCCTGGCGCGCGATCATCATGCGGCCGCCTTCGGACTCCAGGGCTTCGTTGGTGAGGCGCTCTCGCAGCGTCTCTGCCTGGTCTAGGGCGGTCCGCCCGGCCGTCAGGCTTTTCTCGTACGCGTTGGTGGCGTCGGTCTTACGCGCAAAGTCGTACTGGAGGGCGTCGGCCTTGACCTTGGTGATCTCCTCTTGGAGGCGCGAGCGCTCCTGCTCGATCTCGAAGTCGAGCTCTGCGGCGCGAATGCCCTCGGCGCTCTTGACGTCCTCGCGTTCCGTGAGTAGCTCGTAGTTGCGCTCGTCGCGGCGGGCCAGCATGGCATCCGTGAGGATGCGCTGCTCAAGGAGTTTCTGCTCCATCACCTCGACCTCGTACTCCGGGGGGAACCACGTAGAGGAAATGTGGACGCCGAGCGGCACGAGGTGAAAGGGAGCGAGCGCCGTTCGTATGGACTCAAGCGCGCGTGCCTCGACGGCCTTCCTCGTCGGGACGTCCGACCACTCGAGGCGCCTAAGGGAGCCGAGGACATCGAGGAGGACTCGCTCGACGGCCGCTTTGGCGAGTGTCTTGTAGGTCGACCGCAGGCCTTCCTCGACGAGCCGGTGGGCTTCACCGTTCATCACACGGTAGGCCACCGAGACCCCGGCGCGAACCTCCAGTCCGTCGGGCGTGCGCAGCCCAAGATCCTCGTTCTCGTTCCCTTCGCTCTTCATGCCGAAGCGCACGAAGTGGATACGCCTATCGACGCGGTGCAGCGTATGGAGCCCCGGAACGATGAAGCGCTTGGAGGGAGCGACGTCTTCGGGGACGATCCCGGCTTGATCGCTCCAGTCCTGCTGAACGACACCGATCTCCGTGGGGAGAATGGTCTGGGTTGTCGCTCGCAGCCCCGTCACGGTCATGAGGGTGATGACGGCGGCGACGGCTGCGATGCGTGCCACGGAGGTCACCGGGCGCAGGAGGGCGCGAAGACGCTGGCTTTGCCAGACGGCGAGCACTCCGGAGCGACACTTCTTCCAAGCGAGCGGCGCGCCCCAGCGGGTGAACCTCAGCGCCGATTGTGCGATCCTCGCGGCAAGTCGGCTCGTGATCTCGAAGGCCCTCTGAAGGCGCGTTGGGCCGGTGGGTGGTTCCATGGGAGTGGCTCCTAGTAGTTGGTCTGGGGGGTGCGACTTGTCCGTTGGGCGCGGTCGCCGTCGGGGAGGTCAAAGGGGGCGATCTCGAACGTCACCTTCTTGAGGCTCTCCACGAGGGCTTGGCGCACGGCCATCTTCCCTTTGGCGGCGAGGGCATCCGCGCGCGCGACGACCCCTTCGGCCTCCGCGGTGTACTTGGCAACCAGCGCATCAGCGCGGCTCTCCATCTCCGATCGCTCGCGAGCGCCAGCGGCGACTCGGGCCTCGAAGGAGCTATCGGCAGCTCGCTGCGAGAGGAAGGCATCTTGGCGCGCGGACGCCAGGTTCTGCGCAACCTTGGAGCGCATGCGCGCAAGCTCAAGCTTCTTGTCCCGCTCTAGCTTCGCGAGGCGATCGCCCCGCGACGCGCGCAGCTGCTCCAGTTCCTGCGTGATCTTCAGCGCTTCTTGCTCGGCGATCTGTCGGCGCTGGACCACCGACTCATAGGCCTTGGGGAACGCGGGCTTTGACGTCGATAGCTCGAGCACCACGAGGCCATGAACATCGAGGGCGGCGTTCAAGCGCTCTTTCGCATTGGTGCGCGCCGCGCGGAGGTTGTCCTGCTGGACGATCTCCTCCGCGGTGTACACGCCGAACGCGTCGCGTAGGCAGGATCGAGCGTAGGCATCCAGGATCCCATGGCGCCAGGAGTAGTCCCCGCCGGCGCCTTGCATCACGTCCCAAACTCGCTCGGGCTGCACGCCGTACTGGATCCGCACGTCTTCGAACCAGACGTTCGACCCGTCAGCCGCTCGTACCCCAAGACGCGGTACGAGGTTGTCGTTCTCCCGCTTGTTGCTCGTCATCCGATACTCGACGGGGCTCTTTACGACGCTGTAGCTGTCCTCAAGGAACGGCCGGACGATCCGGTAACCCGGCGTGTCGTCGATGGTGACTTCTCCATCAAAGGCGCCCACGACCGCGGCGATCGTGTGGTCCTCGACCATGAGGAACGCGCCGGTGCGCGAGGACGAATTGATCCAGTACGCCACGAGCCCCAAGCCGAGCGCGAGTCCGAGGAAGCCCTCCCGGAAGGAGGGGGTCAGTCGCAGGGCCCGTCGTCGCGGCCGGGCCTGGGGCGTGCGGGGTGAGTCGGTCATTTTTGCTGGGCTCTCTGGCGCATTGGGTCTGTGGACGCGGTCGGCGGGCACCCCGTAGGCGCCGAAGAGAGCACGGAAGCGGCTCCCGATCGACGACGGCCAATTCCTCGCAAATTGAGCCTCGAGCGCGGCAGCGAAGAAACTTCAGTTCCCGTGTCGCCGATCTGATCCGGGTAACGTGCCTCTGTTGCCATGAACCCCTCCTCCGCCACGAACGCCTCCAGCGCCGAAGTTCTCCTGAGCCGAATGGAGCGTGTGCGCGTCCTCGCGAGCCAGCTGGTCCGCCAGGCGGCCGACCACGACGATCTCGTCCAGGAGGTCGTCGCACGGGCCCTCGCCAACCCGACCCAGCTCGTGGGTGACCCGGAGCCGTGGATTCGCCGAGTGCTCAAGAACCTGGCCATCGATCGTCAGCGCTCGAACGCACGACGCCGGGACCACGAGGGGGCGAGCCAAGACGTCGACGCGGCCGCCCAGTCGACCGCGGACTCTGTCGCCCGCGCCGAGAAGCAGCGAGATCTCGTCAACGCAGTGCTCAAGCTGAAGGAGCCCTACCGGTCGGTGATCCTCAAGCGGTTCTTCGATGGCCTCCCGCCGCGCGAGATTTCGAAGGTGATGGGCGTACCCGTCGCCACGGTGAAGAAGCAGCAAGAGCGGGGGATGCTGATGCTTCGCAAGGAGCTTGAGGATCGCTACGGCGACAGGGGGAGCTGGGCGGTTGCGCTGTTGCCGCTGCTTCCCAAGAGCGCGCTCAAGTCGCTGTCGCCGGGAGGCGTCGCCTGGCTGAGCGCCCGGTCGCTCACCATGGCGGGCGCTGGCGCGGCCGTCTGCGCCGTCGCGTGGGTGGCGGTCCTCGGGCCCGATCGGAGCGGCGGCGGACTGGACGGCGGAGCCCTTGCGCCCCCCGCCGAGCTGGGGGCCGATGGATCCGGCACCCAGATCGCCGAGATGATCCCTGTGGGTGATCCGGCGTCCGAGCTGGTATCGATCGCGTCGCCCGCCCAAGAGGACGGGCCCGCGCCTCGAATAGGGCGAGTCTTCAGGGGAGCTTTCGTGAATATCGACGGCGACCCGGTGCCCGGTGTGACGGCGCAGTGTCGGCTTGGCGAAGTTCGCTCGGAGGCCGTTCACGGAGAACGCAGCGTTGGGTCCGCCGCGGGGGTCGTGGAGGCGACGCTGGACGCACCGCCGAGCGCTTTCATGGTCGCCCGCGTAGAGGCCGACGGGTACGCACCCGCGGAGTTTCGCTTCCGGCCCAACGGTGCAGGCGAGGCCGCCGACGTCGCCGCGCTCGATGTAGGCGTACAGACGCTCTACGCGGAGGCTGACCTTGAAGTGCGCGTTCTGAACACGGAGGGAGAGCCACTCCTCGGGTGGACGATGAGCTACTTCTACTACGGCGGAGGCAGTCGTCTTGAGATTGACAAGGCCGCGTCTGACACCATCACGGGCGTGGCGCGCTTCGAAGGGATCGCGTCCGCGTCCGTGGAGGTCGGGGCAGAGCATCCCTCTGGACTTAGCCTCCATCACCCCCGGCGTCGATTGAGCGCCGATGAGCCCAACCGCATCGACCTGGTGCACGTGGGGCCGAACCCCGATCGCCGACTTGGGCTGGACCTCGAGTTCCCGCCCTCGGCCGCTATGCCGGACTCGGAGCCGGTGGAGCTCCAGCTCGTGCAACGCGGCGAGGTGATTCGAAGGGGGGAAGCGGCGACGAACGCCAGCGTGGCCTTTGACGATCTCGGGCCCGGCGCGTACGAAGTCCGAGTGGAGGATCCGCGTTTCGAACCTCTCGCGATGGCGGCCCGTGTGGGGGAGTCGACCAAGGTCCGCCTGCGGGGCAGCTCGGCGATCGATCTAGAGGTCAAGGGCCGCGGAGGGCGAATCGTGAACGGCTTCGAGGTCGAGCAGGTCAGCGTCGATGGTCGGGTCGCGCTGCGCCTGCGGAGCGACGTGGTTGGCGGAACGCGCTTCGGCGACTTGGTGCCGTCGGGCCCCTTTTCCCTCGTGGTGACGGCACCCGAGGGCTACCGGGCGGCCGTTGTGCTCGACGCCCTGCGGCCACGTGAGACTCGGGTGGTCAGCGTGACGCTCGGGGAAGGGGTCACGGACCTGAAGGCCACCGTGGTGAGGGGCTCCGCGAAGAAGCCCGTCGCTGGGGCAGCGGTCGCTTTCGTTCGAGGGGCCTTGCCCCGCGCTTCGAAGGCGGAGGCTGCGATCCTGAAGCAGCTCAAGTTCACCGCGTCAGATTCAGACGTTCGCCTCCTCGGTCGCGGTCGGACCGACGAGTCTGGCTCCGTGACGCTGCCTGTTCCCACGGCCGAGGCCCAGGGGGTCGTGACGGCGATCGCCCTGGCCGGCGACCATGCGACCGGCGCCGTCGTTGGGCAGGAGGTTCAGTTGAACCTGGCGGAGTTGGGCCGCTTGAGAGTGACCCTGCAGGGGGCCCCCGACGGACTCCCCGCGGGCGCGGCGCTCACGGTGGGTGAATCGTCTTCCGGGTCCGCGCAGCTCGGTTCGTTCGGACCTGGCCGAGTGCTGGCCCGCGGCGAGGACGGCCTTTGGTTTGCGGATGACGTTCCCTGCGGAGAGTCGGTGCTGCGCCTGGTCTTCAGCGACTTCAATCACAAGGGACGGGGAACGACGCTGGGCGGGATCTCTGGCCCGGTCGGCTATCCGCTCGGGGTGGTGTCGGTCGATGCTTCCACGCAGGCCAACCTGACGGTGGACGTTTCAGATTGGATGCCGGGCAGCGTCCGGCTCGAGGTTATGGAGGCCGGCCTGCCCGTCCGCGACGCCATCGTGGAACTCGAGCCATCGGGCTCCCACGTCGGACTCCCGGACCCGACGACTCCCGGCGCCCAGGTATCACGTCGTCTCGTTCAGATCACCGACGGCAGAGGGCAGGCGCACTTTCCCGTCGTCCCCAAGGGCAGCTGGCGCATCCGCGTGCGCGATGCGAACTGGCTCTGGACCCAGGAGCTCGGGCTGGAGACGATCGGTCCAGGCGCCAAGATCGAGCGGGCGCTTTCCCTCCAGCTAGTCGAAGACAGCGTGGCCTGGCTCGACCAGCTCACCGGCGCGCCGTCCGCGAACCACGAGGTGTGGCTTGAACCACGCAGCGGCGTCCGTGTGCTGCGAAGAACGGATGACGAGGGACGGCTCACCCTGCGACTCGGTGCGGGGACCTACCGTCTGTTTGCAAGCCAGGCGTCGAAGGATCCAGCCGCCACCCTTGAGTGGGGTCCCGCCGGTGGAGTGCTGCGGTACTGATCAAGGTTCTTGGACACGTGCCTTCGGCCCGCCGTGGTTGCTATCGTCTGTCGATGACCCATCACCCCTCCTTTCGAGATCGCGTCGTGCGCGACTTGTGGTGGGCCGTCACGGGCCCGGGGTTGGTGGAGGAGGACTACTGCCCGACGGTTCCTCCGGTTGATTCGAGGGTGCTGCGCGACACGTTCGCGGCGTTGGACAACGACCCGGAGTCGCTGCATCGCGCGGTGGCGGGCCATCTGGAGCGGGAGCGGATACGGCTCGGGGCGTACTTCGAGGACCTCATCCGCTACTTCGTGACGGACATTCGGGGGCATCGCGACGTGACAGGTGGCGTGGTGATCTCCGAGGGGAAGCGAACGATTGGTGAGCTCGACCTCTTGTTCCGGGACGGGGTGTCCTGTCACCACTGGGAGCTCGCCGTGAAGTTCTATCTGCACGTGCCGACGCTGGCGGAGGACCCGGGAGAGTGCTATTTGGGTCCCCAGACCCGGGATCGCCTCCATCTCAAGCTGGCCCGGGTGCGGGATCATCAGCTGCCGCTAGCGGCGGGGGAGGCTGCGGTGGAAGCGCTCGGTTCTTGGCAGCCGTTGCGGAGCGCAGCGCTCCTTCGTGGGCGCCTGTTCTATCCGGCATCCTCGAATTGGAAGGACGCTGAGGGGGGCGGGCCCGTTGCCGCCAGCCACCAGCGGGGCTGGTGGTGCCCGGTCGATCGCGTAGAAGAGCCGTTGCCCGACGCGGACGCCTATGCACTCCTCACGCGTCGAGAGTGGTTCGCGCCCATCGATGCAGCATGGGACCGTGTGACTCCGTGGAGCCGTGACCAGGTTTGTTCCTGGGCGAGCGAGGCTGCGGCCACTTGGCCGACGGGTGAACCCGTGACCCATGTGATCGCAGGACTCGACTCTGACGGATTGGAGCTGCACCGGGGCTTCGTGACTTCTGTCGGTTGGCCGGGGCCCACAGGTGCGTAGCCCGGCCCCTGACCTACGCGTGGCAGGCCTCAACCGCCGGTTCGATGTCTGGGTTCGTGACGAGAACGACGGCGATCACTGCGATTCCGATCGTCAGGTAGAACAGGGTCTCAACCTCGCCGAAGCCGAAGAGGAACGGGGCTGCTACGAGTACGGACGCGGCTAGGAAGTCGAGGACGAGGTGCAGCTGGAACGGTAGGACTCTTTGCACGGAGACGGAGTAGTCGGTGATCAAGCTGTAGATGAAGAGGCCTGCTCCACCGGCGATGGCGAGGGCTTGGGCGATGCCTTCGAAGCCCAAGAGTAGCGGCCCAACGATGAGGGCCAGCGCAACGGAGTAGTCGAGGAGGCCGTGGAGTTTGGCGGGGATAAAGCGCATGTCTGGTACGTGTGTGAGGGGTGGTTGGCGTTTGAGGGTGGTGAAGCGGGTAGCGGAATCTCTTGGCGTTAGCGCAGGGGGGCTGTGCCGAGTACGACGGAGAAGTCATCGCACCAGATCGTCGCTTCGTTCAGCGACCCGAGCTGGAAGTCCGAGGGAAGGCGGTAGATCTGCTCGCCGCTGTGGCGCTCAAGGCCAGTGAAGGTCGTCGAGGTGTCATACTCGCCGGATCGGCTGAAGCCGATTCGTGGGTCCGGAGCACCGTCGAGGCTGAACGTCGAGTCAAGGCGCAAGTAGGTGGTGCCGTCCTGCTGGATCAGCTCGACGCCGCCCGAGACAACGTGGTCGTTGCGACCAGAAAACGTGCCGGAGGAGATGACTTGGCCGGTGACCGACTCGGAGAGGACGCTTGGGGGGCTCGGAAGGCTGGATGAGCTGCTACACGCGGCGGCCAAGACGACGAACAAGCTGAGAAGTAGGTTGCGGGATAGATGGATCATTGGATCAGCCCCTGTTCTGGGGTAGTTGAGGCCGCATCGATGGGCGGCGGGTGGGTGGTTGGCACCGAGCGGAGTGGACCGCGGCGACGTGGCTGCGGTGCCTTCTGGGGTTGCCCCAGGCTCGTGCAGCTGTAAACGGTAGACAGATCTGTCTGTGACCGGGCCGCTTCGGAATCTTGCTGGATTCCCGTGGGGCGACCCTCCTTGACCGACCCCGGCGGCTGCCCTCCGAGCTGGTCCCCAACGATGGGCATCGAGGCCTGGATGGGCCGGATAGGTGCTTGCGGGCAGGCGGCTTGGGTGCATCGCCGCTGGGCGGTGGCCCTCTGGCCGGCTCGTCGCTTCCAGGTCTTTCGGCCCAAAGGACTTACCTCTGCCCGTGCCCAGCGTTGGGGACCAGCTTCGATGTCTTTCGCTCAGTCTATGAACCGCTTGGGCCGCCACCGTGACTGCACACCGCTCCTGGGCAGCGAGTGCGATGTGGGATGGGCCGGCTCCCGCCCCAGACGATCAGCGGGCTCAGCCGTCAGTCGAGCGTCCGACTCGGGTGAACGGGGGGACGGGCGCGGCTAGCGCGGGGAAGAGGGCAAGAAATCGCGGCGCTCAGCTGATCCCCGAGAGATGCTCGATCATCTCCGCTCTGCCGCGGTCTGTCGCATAGTCCAGCGCCGTCCAGCCCTGGGCGTCTTTTGCGTTGACGTCCGCGCCGGCGGCGATCAACAGGTCGACCAGCTGTAGGCAGACTTTTGGGCCCCACTCCGCGGCGTGATGCAGCGGCGTCATGTCGGATTCGTGCTTGTCTGGGTCGTGGACGTCAGCTCCTGCGGCGATGAGCAGCTCGCAGATTTCCGGCGACGCATCGTGATTGCGGCGCGGACGGACGGCCCAATTCAATGGCGTGGATCCCTCGCAGCGCTGCGAAGCGATCTCGGGAGCACGCTCGAGTTCGCTTCGTACGACGTCTGGCATGCAGAACGTGGAGGCGGTGAACACGTCGACTTTGGCGCCTGACCGCAGTAGAAAATCGGCGACCTCTTCGCACTCCTTGCAGACCCCATAGATCAGGGCCGCCCGCGCGAGTGGCGTTCGACCTTCCTCGTCTTGCGCGTCTATCAGGCTTCCGTCGGCCGCGATGTGACCCTGGACGTGGGTGAGCAGCCCAGCGCGGGCCGCGGTCCAGATGTCACACGGAACCCCAAGGTCGACCGCGCCTTGGATGGCCGACCGGTAGTTGGGCCGATGAAAGACGACGCGTTCCGCCGAACGGCGCAGGGCGACCTGCACCGCTGAATCAGACAGCACCGCCTGATCGACCTTGTCCTTCGGAAGCAGTCCGGCTTCGCCGTCGCTGAGTGCCCTGAGGATTCTTGAGATCGCGGTCATGGCCTTTTCGGGTTTCCCGTTGAGTGTCAGACGCGAGCTGTCCGGCGGGGACTCAGAACGCATCGGTCGTCGGCGGCGAGCACGAGCCGCGCGTTCTAGTCTAGCTGGATCTCGAGGACGGTCGTTCCGCACTGATCCCGGCTCAGCGAAGAAGCAACGGACTTCTCGACCGCGGTGCGCGTGCGCTCAGCCTTGCCGCTGAAGACCTCGGAGCCGTTCCACATGACGGTGATCGGGTGGTCCAGGTCGATCAGGCGGTCCAGGAGATGCAGAGTGACTGCCTTGACCGGGTGCTTGGCGGATGGGTCTGACTCTAGATCGATGGTTTGGCCCTGCACCGTTGCGGTGATTCGTTGGCCGGGCTTCGCTTCGTTCGGGTCGACCTGCAGCCAGTAGTAGCGAGGATGCAGGACGCCGTTCTGGATCCAAACAATGCGTTTCGGCCAGACGTTGCGGGTTCGCGCGGCCATCCATGGAAGCGCGTCCTTGTCCTCACCGTCCATCCAGTGGCCCTTGTCTGGGTAGATGGTGACCCTGTGATCGTAACCCTCCGGATCTTGGGCCCGTAGCTGGGCAAGCTTGACCCGCCACTGCTCGGCGATCTTGTTGCGGTTGTAGGCGGCGTCTTCTCCACCCATGTAGAGGGCAAACGGCAGGTTGCGTAGCCCCGCAGCGGGGGCCCCGTTGGGGTGGCCCGCCATCATGGCCGCGGCCGCGAAGCGATCGGAGATGCGCGGTGCGAGCTGGTAGACACCGTCGCCCCCGGCGGAGTAGCCCATGAGGTAGACGCGGTTCGGGTTCACGCCGCGGCACGCGACGAAGGCCTGGATCATGCGATCAAAGAGGTCGTCGATATGCGCCTGGTGCCAGAGATTCCAGGTGTCCGTGGGAGCGCGTGGGGCCACGTAGTAGCCCTCTGCGGGCTCGTAGAGGCGAATCTGATTGTTCCACTGCTGGTCGTTGACCTTGGCGGGCGCGCCGCCTCCGCCGTGCATCGAAATCCAGAGGCTGTGGCCGCCCGCTGGCTCCTCGCCGAACTTGCGCACCTTGATGGCTAGCTTGTGATCGCCCGCCTGGAACACCTTGGCTTCAAGCTCAGCGGCGAGCTCCTCCGCGAGCGCCGCGCGCTTTGTTTCCCATAGCTCTTGGACCACTCGCTGCGCGGCCTCTTCCCCCAGGACTTCGCCGTCGGCGCCGAGACGGGCGAGGCTGGCCGCCTCGTCATCCGCAGCGACGTAGCGCCCGGTGACCTCAACGCCGTGGACGCCGCGATGACTCCGGTTCCAAACGAGCGGGAAGTAGTGCCCGGTGGGCTGCCAGCTAGAAGCCCAGACCGCGTGGTCGACGTCCCCTTGGTCGAGCGGCTTCGCCTGGCTCGCATCGTTCACGAACCAGCCACGATCGAGGCCCTTGGCGTCGTACTCGTCGGCGCCCGTAAAGCGCCAGCGTTCGCCGTCCCAGATCTCCGGCCACGTATGGTTGCCGCGATCGTCGTGCCACTTCGCCACTCCCGCAGCCCGTGCTGGAATGCCGACGGAGCGGCACGCGTCCACGTAGAGGATCGTCAGGCCAGTGCACGTCGCTCGGCCCTGGGCGATCGACTCCGCCGGGCTTGCGTTGGGCCTCTTGCGACCGGTGTTGTAGTGAACGTTGATCTCCTTGAAGAGCTCCGCGTTGATCGCTTGCACGGCTTCTTCGATGCTCTTCGCGTCCTTCACGATGGGCGCGGTGATTTCGGCCAGGCGCGGTCGCCAGTTCTCCCGTGTCTCGTCGAGGACGGCGTAGGGCAGCACATCGTTGAGGAACAACTCGTCGGGCACGGACGGTCCCCACGGGAACGCGGTGCGCGAGTCGAGCGCCAGGCGCAGGTTGTCGGAGAGCAGGTCCTTGTCCTCGAGGGTCTCGTCGCGCTTCGGTCGGTGCGCCGCTAAGAACTCGGCGGCGGCTGCACCGTCTTCCCCAAGCTCGGCGCGCGCGTGGGCGAGGAAGTCGGTCCACGTGGACGACTTGTCCTGGGCGGGCGATGGGGCGAAGGCAAAGTGCGCTAGGGAGAGAGCGGCGATCGAGGTCAGCATGGGCCCCAGGGTACGCGGCGGTACGGAGCCGGGCAAAAAAGCCGCCACCCGAACGCACGATGCCCTGCAGAGTGGAACTCCGCAGGGCATCGTGCGTTCAGG
>CALHGQ010000461.1 GCA_938030175.1 uncultured bacterium
GGCAATCGCGGCGGTAAGAAAGAGGAGATCCATGGGCCACGAGAATACGTTCACCGCGCGCCTCGCGCACCATCGGACCGTGCCCTAGCGGCACCGATGTTTCCATAGCCCTCCCCCCGGTCGCGCAAGCTTCCCGATACGAGCTCCCACTTCGCGCTGCCTCCTAAAGAGTCGGTTGAGAAGGTGAGTCTCGCGCGGCAACAGGTCCTCGCCCCGAGCGACTGGCGCATCCACCGGTGGCGAGTTTCGCTCGCCCGCAGGGATGGGGCGACACGGAGTCAGCGTATTCGACGCAGTGAGAGCCGTCATCGCCAAGGCCATCGACGTCGAGCCGGATCGCATCGCCATGGACACCGATGTGGCAGGAGACCTCGGAGCCGCCGAGGACGACGGTGAAGCGTTGATCTATGCCCTAAGCGACGAATTCGACATCGACTGGTCGGGCATGAACGTCGACCTCCACTTCGGGAGGGTGGATTTTCTCCCCATGCCCTGGCGCATCGCTGGGAGCTGAGTGGATCACGTGCCACAACCGTTTGTCGTGAGGGACATCGTCCAAGCAGTCGAGTCGGGGAGATGGAAGGGCACGCAGGTCGTGCCCATCTCAGTAGAGCAACGTAAGGCGGTCTTCTTCTAGAGCGTCGTGCACGCCGTCTTGCTTAGGCCCTTACTGGTTGTCTCCGTGGGCGCCGTGCTCTCCGTGGTTTTCGGCTGACGCTTTATCCACCCAGGTAGATCCAGAGGAGGACAAGGAGCCCCACGCTCACAACGGTGGCCAAGACGTGCACGGCGAGGACGAGAATGGACTTGAGCGTCGCCTCAACCCATCCAACCCCAAAGAACGCGCGCATGGTCCGAATCGTCCAGATCATCGAGATCAGGGGACGAATCCTCAGCGCATCCTCCGAGACGATCGCGCCGACGCCCACGAGCAGCACCCCGATCAAGAAGCCGAACCCGTTGACGTAAAGCACGGGCACAAGGCACGCGCCGACCGTCCGTTTCGAGCGGCGAAAGGCTCGCTGGAAGAAGTAGCCGCGCAGCGGAAGCGCGAGAAAGATGAGCCAGTCGAAGTGGCGCGACAGGAACGCTCGGATCTTCGCGGCGGTCTCGCGGGCATCGCCGCCCCCTGCATCGAACTCTAGGCCCGCGGCCTCCAGCACGTTGATGCCGGCGAGCTTGAGCGCCACCATCCAGAGCGCCAGGCTGATGAAGCAGAATCGTGCGGGGTGCAAGTAGCTCTTGCGACGGCCGCCGACGTAGTCGAGGGCGAGCTCACCCGGCTTCTGCCAAAGCCCTCGCATCGTCCGGAGCAGGGCGCCGTCCCAGCCGAGAATCTGCCCCATGCCTTCCCGTAGCAAGGCTCGCGAGTCGAGCCTCAGGTTACCGCAGTCCTGTCCACACGCCGCGCAAAAGCGGCCCCTGAGCTGGGCGCCGCAGTTGGGGCAATCCGCCGGAAGAACTGTCGAGGAGTGGGGCTGGGTCGACATGGACAAGCGACCGTAGCCTACTTGCTTTGCTTCCTGATCATCTCCACAAAGGTCTTCGCGAGGTCATTGGGCATGGGGATCGTCAGGTGGTACTGGGTCATCTTCCAGCCGGCGTCCGTGCGCACGAAGGCGCCCGTCCCGCGCGTAAGCCCGTAGGCGTCGTTGTCCAGCAGCTCATCGAACCAAGCGGTCTTGCCACCCGGTGCGACGTAGGCGTGACGCTCCCGCGACACGTAAGTCCAGCCGCGCCCCTTCGAGAAATACGGCTCGACGAACTCCCGGAACTCCCCCACGGTCCAGCGCTCCGTGGCGTCCGTCCCCATGTAGATCGCGTCCGGTGCGAAGTGCTTGAAGTAACGCGGGCCGTCGGCCTTCGAAGCGGCGTCGTGGAAGTCCTCGAGCGCAGCGCTGACGCGAAAGGACTCAAGCGTGTCGAACAGGGTCGCGCCGGTAAGGCTCTTGGGTGTATGGCCTTCGCCCTCGAAGATCGTGAAGCGAGCCGGTGGATGGCCGAGCTCGGACAGGCTCGCCGCCATCGCCTTCATCGGCCCCACCCAGCCGGCGTCATCGCCGCCGACGTACATCGCCAAGGGCAGGCGTGAGAGCGCCGCCAGCTTCTCCGCGTCCACGCCTTCCTGCATTCCGGGCAAGAGGCTCAACGAGGCGAAGCGGTCCGCATGCTTTAGCCCGAGCTCCAGCCCCGTACGACCGCCGTTCGAGACCCCCGCCACGTGAACGCGGCCATACTCGACGTCGTAGGTCTTCTCGACGTGGTCAACGAGGGCCAGAACGCGCTCGATGTTTTCCCCCCGCAGCATCTCACCCTCCGGCGCGATGGGCGAAATCACCGTCCAACCGAGTCGCTCGGCCGACTCCTTCCAATAGAGCCGATGGCCCGCCGCGACCATGTCACGGTTCTGGGCACCGGGCGGCAGCGCCAACAGTACCGGACGGGGACCTTCCGTGTCGGTCCGCCCCACCACCTCGAAGTCTAGGAGGGGCATCCCGGGCTCTTGCGTAGGAGGAGAGACCACGGCGAGTAGCGAAGCGGCAGCGTAGGTGAAGGCATGAAACATCGTGCCCGGACCCTACCCGTACGGGCTAGCTACCGCCATGGGTGAGTTCGCAACGGGAAGTGATTCGCTAACGCTCCGGGAGTTGCACCGTATGGCCCTCAAGCATGCTCCATCACTTCTCGTGTTCGATCGTTCTCCTCGGTTTCTGCCTCCTCGGCTGCGGCCGTCATCAGCCCGCTCCGACAGATGCACCTCCGCTGTTCAAGTGGCTGCAACAGCGTGACTATCTGAAGGTCATCGCTCTTGCCGAAGAGGGTCTCTCGGAAGCCGCTCGCGGGGATGCCAGATACCGCGACCTGTGGCTGGCCCGCACAGAAGCTTGGGCGCACACAGAACCTGGGAAGGCCACCGATGCGATCGAGGCGGAACTCGCACGGGACCCGCCGTGGCTCCAGCCCGAGGATGCGGTCTATCTGAGCGTTGTCTGGAAGCAGACCAGGTCCTTCATTCAGTGCTATTCGACGCTACAACAGGCCCTCGCGGTTTGGCCAGACGAGCCATCTGTACGTAGCGCCCACGACGACGCAGCACTCGATGTCAGAGGTTGGCATAGATGGCACGACTGCTCGCCCCCTCGATCTTCTGCACTCTGCGGCTGCTGTTGCTACTAGTCCGGTGTACCTTGAGCTTCGTGAAGCTTGCACTCTTGGTTTCGACATCGGCTCTCGCGTTCGCGTCTTGCCATGGCGCAGAGCACATGGCGCTCGCCTCAGTTCGAAGCGACCAGGTCTCTGAATCTGCCCACCTCCTCTTCGACTCCGTGGGTGAGGTCTTTGACAGAACGCGCCTGCTGGTCCTGGGCGAAATCTACGGAACGCGGGAAGCGCCAGCATTCGCGCTCTCTGCCGTCGAGGCCGCTGCCCAACATGGACATGCCGTTTGCCTAGGACTTGAAATGCACGACACCGCTCAGGGAGCGGTGGATCTATATCTCGCCTCGCGAGGCACGGATGCCGACCGAGAGGCGTTCCTCAGCGCCGACTACTGGCGCCTCCGCGGCTTCGACGGCCGCGGTTCGCGCGCGATGTTCGAGCTGACTGAAGGCGTGCGGGTCCTGCGAGAGAAAGGCCTCAGAGTGTCTATTCACGCATTCTGCGTGACGGAGCTCACGTCGCCTGACATGAGGCACTATCGGATGGCGGAGTCAGTGTCTGGCTGGCTGCAGGGCCGCCGCGACTGGAAGATGGTGGTTCTCGTGGGCGAGGACTACGCGCAGACCCGAGCGCACGTGGCAGGGTTGACGCTTCCGATGGGTCACTACCTTCGCAAGAAGATGCCTGACTCAATACTCCTCCGGCTACGGTTCGCCGTCGGCAAGGCCTGGACGTTCACGGAGGACTTTGGCGCGCATTCAGTGGCAGGCAGCGGCGACCGCGACACGTTCGGCATCGAGATCACGGCTGAGCGCGACGCGCTGGGCTTCGACGGCGCCTACGACGTAGGCACGCTGAGCAGTACGGTACCGTACTGCTCACGCAGCCTTCGACTGAGGATCCGCCGCGGCCTGGAGCATCAAGTGCTTCAGGTGCAGGAACCTCATGAGCTGCTCCGGCTTCATGCCGTATGTGAGTCCAAGGCTCCGCTCGCGGACCTTGCCTCCCTTGCTCTCGTTGAAGATCACGTAGGTTCGCCCCTGGAGGCGGCGCAGCGAGAATGCGCTGAGGTCGGACCACCTGTAGAAACGGCGCCAGCCGGCGATCACCTGGTGAATGCCGTCGTGGTCGACCTTGATGTAGCAGCCCAGACGCAGCGCATGCGCGAGCGTCAAGGGCAAGAATAGCGCGAACAGAGTGAGACCCACGGCGCCCATCGGGCTCACGTACCCGTCGCGGTAGGCCAGCACGCCAACGGCTACGAAGGCCACGTGAGCCAAGAGCCCGAGCGACCAACGGAGCCGACTAGGCTTCAAGAGCAAGGGGCCGGGCTGTCCGAGTAGGCGGACGATTTCAGGGTCGTTGAGCGCGTTGTTTTCGTTGGACATGGGGAGCCTCTGGGGGAGTCTCGGTTTCGGGACCTCCACAGCTGCAGGGCAATGGGACGGATCGACGGACGTTCTCGTGCTGTGACACCCGCGAGGGCCCCTTAGCGGCCCAAACCCCTCGAACGGGCGCTCCAGGGCGTACTCGCGCCACGGCGGCTCGAATTGCCGTAAGCTGCAAGGGGCGGAGTTCAGACGCTCAGCCCTTCTCCCACACCGAAGCCAGCCCAGCCAGCCGTCATGCAACGCGCACTTTTCTCCCTCTTCTTCGCGGCGTCCGTCACTCTGGCGACCACGCAAGCCCAGGTCATTCACGCGACGGATGACGCATCCGACGCCGACAACTTCAAGCTCGATGTGGGCGGCGGCACCACGGCCGGCCCCATCTGGACTGGGGCCGGCGCCTGGGGCGCCGCCGCCGACGACGTCAACGACGTCATGTACATCAATGATGGCACCGTGCTCTATGGCTGGGACTACAACGACCCCAACCCAGCGGCGAACCTCGGCACGCTGGTCAACGTCGGCAGCACAACGGCGAATTCTGTCCTCGGCCTCGCCTACTACAACGGCGTTCTGTACAGCGTCGACTCCGCCACCACCGACGACATCCTCTCGGTGGACCTCGTCACCCTCGAGATGACTTCGGTCTACCAGTTCTTCTCGTCGTCTGCATCCCCTGGTGGACTCGCCGCCGACCCAACAACCGGCCTCTTCTACTACACCCAGGACAGCACTTCGTCCCTTTGGATGGACTCGTTCGGCAACACA
The DNA here is from genome assembly GCA_938030175.1 of uncultured bacterium. Classification (GTDB taxonomy): domain Bacteria; phylum Planctomycetota; class UBA1135; order UBA1135; genus Saltatorellus. The sequence continues at coordinate 5,316 of CALHGQ010000461.1, forward strand.
GGCTCGGGCACGGTCCAGGTCAACCTGACGACCCAAACGGAGCTGAAGCTCCTCGACTACCCGGCGGCGATCGTGGGTGCGAATGACATCGATGGCTGCTCCTTCGATCCCTCGGGCGTGGTCTACCTCATCGAAGACCAGGCGGCTCCGCTCCACAACTTCAACGTCACGACGCTCGCCTACGACCCGAACCCGCCGATGAGCGGGATCTTGGCCAACGAGGTTTTCTCGAGCGGCGCCTACAGCAACGAGGTCGGAGACGGTTCGACCATCGGAACGAACTACTGCACCGCGAACCCGAACTCCACGGGTGCGACCGGGGTCATTTCTGCGTTCGGCAGCAGCACCGCGGCGAGCAACGACCTCACCGTCACCGCGACGGACCTGCCCCCCCTCGGGTTTGGCTTCTTCATTGTGAGTGAGACGAGCGGCTTCGTGATGAACCCCGCCGGCAGCGCCGGCAACCTCTGCCTTTCGGGCTCCATCGGTCGCTACGTCGGCCCGGGCCAGATTCAGAACACGGGCGTGGCCGGAGAGATCTCGCTCGTCCTCGACCTGACCGCGATTCCGCAACCCCTCGGCGCGGTCAGCGTCAGCGCTGGCGACACCTGGAACTTCCAGGCTTGGCACCGCGACTCAAGCAGCACGGGGCCGACGTCGAACTTCACGGACGGCATCGAGATCGTGTTCAACTGATGCGTCACCCGAGCTAGTTCCAAGCGACGCCGCTGGGGACTGGCTCGGTGCGCTCCTCGAGCGATTCGAGAAGGAGCTGCGCCGTCCGAGCCTGGACGAGGGGCGGCGATCCGGGGGGACGCACGGGCGGCAGCATGATCCGCGCCAGCGTCGCTCGACCCTCCTCGATCATGAGCGAGCCGTCAATGCGAATGGCTTCCCCATCGCGGGCGATGGCTGCCCGGAACTCGACGCCAGGCGCGACGCCTGGGATCTCAGCGGTGCCGTCTCGCCGGAGCCGCACGCTCTTCGCCATCACCCAGCCCTCCGGCCGCACGCTCGCGCGCAGGCGCTGGGCCTTCTCGAAAGCTGCCTTGCGCAGCGCCGTCTCCGGATCGGCCGGGTCGCCGAATGCGTTCGTTTCGCGGAGCAGCTGGAGCGCGTCTTCCTTCTTCTGCTCCTCACTGACGTCAGCGGGATCAGGCTGGACCCTGGACTCAGGTCCGCGAATCACGGGCTTTTCCGCCAGCCCTGACGCATCGCGATACAAGGACATCGCGTAGACAGACTGCGTCCCGCTGGCGCTCGCGTCCTCCACGCGCACGAAGAGCCTACCTGCCGCGGGGATCGTGATGAGCGCTTCGTTCGGCCCGCCGTGCTCGAGCTTGGAAGGGGTCGCTTGGACGAAGACGGCCTGCCCGGCATAGGTCACATGGGCCCGCCAGTCGCCTGCTCCGGGAAGGTCGATCTCGAATGCCCCCGCCGCGTTCGCACGGACGAGCGGCAGCTTCAAAACCTCTGGCCTCGCCTCCGGCTTGGTCTGCCCCGGCCGAAGGAACAACACCTCGTGATAGGCCATCGGCACGCCGTATGCGTTGACCACGTTCCCGGTCACGTGCAGCGTTGGGTCGAGCTCGACAACAGTTCGCACCGGGTTCGCGCTATCGACGACGATCAGGTCCGTCCACTCGGGGTAGCCGTCGACCTGCACCCGAACGCGCCAGCTCCCGGGCGCGAATTCGCTCCATGTCGCCGCCCCGACGGCGCGTAGCCAACCGGAGTCTTCCGTCGCTCCCTCGAGCACTGCCTCGATCTCGGCGCCCTCCAACGGCTTCCCCGTGGACGCGTCAACGACACGAACCGTCCACGTGTTCTCCCGGGCAGGCCCAAGATCCACTGCGGGCGCGTCCGGGAGCGTCGCAGCAGACTCGGAGGCAGCAGCCGCTGGGGCTTCCGCACTCGACCGGTCAACACCTGTCGTCGCATCGCCGTCAGGCAACAGGACGAGCCAGAGCGCGGCGGCAGCCGCTAGCACCGGCACCAGGAAAAGGAACCTCTTGTTCATGTCGCCAACAAGAGTAGCGTGAGCAGAACGGTACCGTAGTCATTGTCGCCACTCCCCAGGCGGACAGCGGACC
>CALHGQ010000462.1 GCA_938030175.1 uncultured bacterium
GTCCAGGTCAGTCGCAACAGTTAGCGCGATAGGATTGGCGTTAGCCGAGCGGGCCGGTCCATTCGGCAACACCTGTTTCTGTTCAGCTCTCTCGGCGAGTGCGTAAGCTACGGGTAGGGACGGAACGTACGACAGTGCAAGCCGCTCGCCGAGCCGAGAGCCCCCAACGGTCAGTAGCTCCAGCGGGATATCGCCCCAGGCGTCCAAGCCCACGACCGTCATCTCCCGCCAAGAACCAATTCGTTGCGCAGTGGCCTGGTCGAACAATCTCTCGGAAAGTTCTTCGCCGAGTCGATCCACTTCGGATCGAGCCAACGGGTCGGTCTCTTGAATCGCGGAGCGAAGGGCACGACCTAACGAACGCCGCAATCGATGGGTAGCGCTCACTCCATCGATCCGAAAGGCCGAAACATCGCTCTGGTCGATCAGGAAGCCATGATCGTATTCATAGCCGGGTGTAAGGACGAGCAACCCGCCACCGTCGGGGCAAAGCTTGGAGATCTCTGGGCCCGTCAACGGGCGCGCCTTCAAAGCTTGTGCAAGGCCGCCAACGGCTTGTACCTCGGTCAAGAGCTGTAACGCCGAGAGGGCTCCCTCCTCCCCCGCAGTAGAAAGGATGGACTCGATCGCGAGCGAGACAAGTTCCGCATCACTATCGAAGTGTAGGAGGCCCCTCGCCAACGGCTCGCTGCCGCTGTTCGCGAACGCCGCAAGACGCGCTCGGACAGCCGTTACAAGATCGAAGGAGAGCTCCGGCCCAGGGCCCGACTCCTCGAACTCGATTCGAGCACGCAATGCAGCTAGAGTGGTGGCCTTGATGAGTTGAAGTCCCTCGAGTCGATCGAGGACACGCTCAGCTCTCTTGGTCCGGCCCAACCTTATGGCTGCGCGCGTGTGATAGCGTCCAATGCGTGTAACCTCCGCGGGCCAATCAGGGTTCGTGTGATGGGTTTCGCCCATGATGGCCTCCAACCCATCGAGTGCTGCATCAGTGGCATCGGTTGATTCGGTTTTACCGATGAGCTCAAGCGCCAGCCTGCGCCATTCGAACTCGGAACGGAACAGTGGGTCCTCCACTCTGTTCCACGCTTCGTTCGCCAGCGTCTTCGCCGCGATCTTCCGGCCACCAGCCACGTCGTCCGAGGCGTGCGCGAGGTCGAGCTGCTTGACGGCGGCTGCGATCCAGAGCTTTGCGCTTCCACCTAGGGTCAAGATGCGTTCCCCAGCCCGCGCGGCTTTCTCAAGGGGGCCGTAGGCAAGGTCTGGGCGCCCGTCACTGATAAAGGCACGACCCAGGGAAGTCTGGTAGTAGAGTCTTGCTTCCGCCAACAACGTTGAGTCTTGCGCCTCATCGGTGTTGAGGCGAGTCGCAGCCTCACCCATCAGATCCTCGAAAGCACCACGCTGGCCATTCTCCCAATGCCCTTGGGCAGCAATCGTCAAGATCAAGAGCTCGGCCGTGTCATCAAGCCCTGGTCGCTTGAGTAACTCCGAAACGCCATTCAGGGCTGCCAGTGGAGATGCTTGGAAGGCAATGTTGAACCCGTCCTTGGCCGCCAAGGCCAAGTGATCGATCGCGTCGTCCCCATGACCCGGCTGGTCGAGCAGCTTCTGCCAGACGCGATCAAACTCAGCCGCGTTCGCCTTGAAACGGGCGGGCCGGGGAGCGTCGGGCAGCGTGGCGAAGGCCACGAGAAGTTCGAAGGCCCACTTCCGCCAACCGGGATCGACGCTGAGCTCGTTGGCGTCGATCTTCTCGGCGACACGGTTGTCCTCGAATTGCTTCGTGGCCAAACGATAGCCATCGAAGTCCTGCGCCGAGGTGAGGACACAGGTTCCGGCAAAGATGACCCCAACGACCATCGCCCGAACCAGCCAGGACCAGCGAGGCCCGAGGCTCAGTCCACGAGCTTCGCTTGTGCAGTGAACTCCTCTTCCTCTCCGACGAGAAGCGTCACAAGCAACCGCACACCCACGTGCCTCGCCCTGGTGAGTGCCCGCTTTTCTTCGACTGTGAATGACCATGCTGTGCTCTCGATTCCGCTACGGCGTGCGAGGACCTCGCCGGTTGCCATGGAGATGACCTCAACCTTCGCGTTGCGCACGCCCTGCAACCTATCGTAGTCAACTTCAAGCGTCGCGAACGCCGAGACCTCCCCCGACGGAGCAAGGATCATGTCACTGCTGGTACCGAGAAGCCTGCTCCACTGCGGTGCAGTGTCCGTCGTGCTCCGTTGAGTCCACCACACGAGGCTGAGAACCAGAGCTAACGCGGCCGCGGCCAGGGGCACCCAGCGGCGCAGCGAGGCGCGCCGCTGGCGCGGGCCGAGCGCCGCGCCCAGACTCGCTTGCACGTCCACTAGGTCTTGTTTGGTCTTCGAGTCGATGGCGTCGGCTGCGACCTCCCGGTCGAAGCGCCCGACGGCATCAAGGTCCCGGCGAACCCTCTCCAATTCTTGTACGGCAGCAGCAAAGTCGCTGTCTTCACGGGAGCGCTCGACGACAAGGGCATCGGCCACGCCGAGCTCGCCCGTCACTATCTGCCGCAGAAGATCGTCTGATGTTGAAGTCATGGCTACCGCTGCCTCTCATCGTAATGGGGCCGGAGTAGCGTTCTCAACCGATCAAGACTGCGGTAGTACCGCGATTTGACGGAGTTCGTTGGCATGTCCATCCTGTCACCGATCTGTTCGAAAGTCAGCTCGTCGAAGTGCTTCATGCGGATGATGTCAGAGCCCGGTGGCCCGATGGCGTCCACTTGGACGTGAATGGCTCGATAGTCTGCTTCTGAGGGAGCGGCCGGCGCTTCAACGTCAGCGAACTCGCTGGAGTTCCAGTCGACACGACGCGGTCCACGCCGCGCTTTCTCTAGGGACTTGAGGACTTGGCGCGAAGCGAAACCGTAGGCCCAAGTCTCCAACTTCGAGCGACCGGCAAAACGATCGAGTTTGGTCCACATGCTGATGAGCGTGTCCTGGATGACTTCGTGCAAGTCCTCATGGCTGAGGTGACCACCGAGCCGGCGGTGGAGAGAACGCACCATCGGAGGGACGCAAGCTAGGCGCTCGGCAAGAGCCGCTGTGGTCGACGGATCGCCTTGCAAAGCGCTCTGAACGAGCCTTAGATCCGCGGCGTGCTGCGCGGGACTAACGTTCCCAATGGGCTTCGAGCGAGATCCGGAGTTTCGAGACAAGAGGATCATGAAGTGTATTCCTGGGTCTTCGCGATCCTCCAAGAAGATGGCCTGAATCCACCTTGGAGTTTCTGGGGAGGGCGAGTTGGAGGACGGCGGCCGCATAGTGTCGCTTGATTGGGAAGGGCGAGGGGACTTGGCGACACACGCGCTGGAAGATCGGACCAGCCGCCAATCGGATAGGCGCCACTGCCCCTCCCACGGTCCCAACTCTCTCCGATTTCTTTTTCGCGAGCGAGGGATGGTCACTCTTCGCGATCCTCAGGAGGCCCTTCGGGCGTAGCGCGCGGCACAAGTGCCCCAGTTCTAGGCAGCCACGCGCCCCACCCAAGGAAAGCAGCTCAGAGTGGCGGCCCAGCTAACAGGACTCAACTGAAGTGCCCCCCGCGAATAGCGAGCCGATCGACCGACGACCCCCAAGGTCGACGGAAGCCTGAGCCCGGAGGAAGCTCCGAAGAGACTGCGCCAACGGCACTCTGGTCCCGAACTTTTGGCGGGATGGAGTGCCGTTGACGATGTCGCCAGGCGGGCAGTGAGTCGTGAGCGTGGTGGCGACGCAGAGTCAAGGCTAGGATGGGCGCTCGGCTAGTCCCCCCCTAGCTCACTCTGCGAAAGGACTCGACCGCCATGTGCGGCCCTCCTGCATCCATGCGACTTCACTACGTCATCGCCTCTCTCGCGCTTCTCGCGGTCTCGCTCAAGGCCCCCGCCCAAGAAGGCTGCCAGCGCTGTGATCACCAAGGGGTTGTCGCATGCAAGAAGCACAAAAACGGCCTGCTTGAGGCCGAAGCTCGAGTTCACTTTTGCTCGATCGCTGCTGCCTGCCCGGACTGTCAGGGGACGCTGACCGTGGACTGCCGCCACTGCGATGGTGGCCCTGGCGTCGAGCGGATGGCAGAACGGCGCCGAGAGATCCAGGCCTGGCTCGAATCCAGTGAAGTCGCCAAGCACTTCGGCCGTTCGGTCCCGCGCTGTCAGTCGGAGCACTTGGAGCTCGTCTTCGAGACGGGCCGCAAGATCAAGGACGGTCGCAAAGTCATCGATCCCCATGAGCTCATGCATCAGGTGGCGGATGATTGCGAGCACGTGGCGAGCCGCATCGTCGAGCACTTCGACGTCGTGGAGGACGGGGAGACCAAAGGAAACGGCTTCCCGGCCAAGATGCGCATGTGGCTGTGGTCTAACCCCGACGATCACGCCTCTGCGCTGGAGACGTTTCTGAGCACGAGCGCCCGTGGAGACTTCAAGCTGCTCGGCCGCGACCCGGTCTTCTCGGTGTGGCAAGAGCCTGGGTTCTTCGCGACCGCACCGAGGATCCGCAGCGTCTTCAGCCACAACATGGGGCACATGCTGATCTCGAACCTCGAACGCGAGCTCGACATCGGCGTGACGGGAGGTGGCTGGTTCGACGCGGGCCTCGCCCACTGGTACGAGTACGAACGATTCAAACGAAGCGTCATCTACTGCTTCGAAGAGGCCAGCCTTCCGGACAAGTTCGCCAACGGCGTCTGGAAGGCCTCGATGCGCAAGCTCGTGGCCAAGAGTGAGGGTGGGCTTTTCGTGCCTCTTCTGTCGAAGCCAACGACCGCCATGAGCGCTCAGGAGCAAGCGGTGTGCTGGTCGCTCTACGACTGGCTCGTGGCGATCCACCCTGCGAAGCTGAGGCCGATCCTGACGGGCCTCAAGGCGAAGGTGCCGACGCGCGAGATCTTCAAGGAGCACCTTGGGGCGACGACCCTGGAGGCCGAGGCAGCCTGGAAAGCATGGGTCATGGAGACCTACCCGAAGAAGGATCCCACCCGTCGCAGGTGACTTCCTGCTGGCCGCGTGGCCGCGTCACGGGGCCCGGCGCGAGGGCTCGGCGCGACGGCTCGCAGCGATGAGACACAGAGTGGCCGTTCGCGCGACTGACGCGGCGGCAAAGAGCGCGGGCGCCGGGATGAGGCAGCACGATCAGGGCTATCGCGCCACCTCGCCCCAGGGGCAGGGTCATTCGAATGTCACCCTCAGCCCGTCCGTAAAATTCGACGTCGGGCCCGCTGGGGAGGAGTCGCGGTGCCAAGCTTGGAAATGCCAGGTCGACCCCGGTTGGGCGGCCACGAACCCCAAAGGCTGGGGGATTGTCGTCAGATCGAGCTCTAGGAAGAACGAGCCGCTGACGCCTGAGGACCCGATCTGACCCGGACCCACGTAGCGGCCGATGTCGCCGTCGAGGCATAGAAGACCCGATGACGAAACAACAGGTGTGGCGGGCTGGCTCGTCTGGCTCACGATGAAGAAGCCGAACGCGTTGGCCGGCAGGTCGATGGCACGAAGAGTGAGGTCGTTAGCGGCGACGTCGCCTGACCCCACGCCGAGGATGCGTGACGAGGCCCCGGTGCTGTTGGGATTCGCTGGCCCGCAGAAGGCGTCTCCGACAGGACCACGCGCGACGTTCTCGAACCACGCGGGGATCTGCTCCTGCCCCGCGACCAGGTCGAGGTCGCCGTCAGCGCCAAAGTCCACGAGCGCCGGGACGTTGTCGGTCCCCCCGAACGGCAAGGCGACTCGTGCCGCAACAAGTGCCGGGCTGGGGTCGAACGAAGTCTGCGTAGCGGAGTTCCCTCGATAGCCAAGAACCTCCCCCGTCGCGGGCGACCAAACCATGAGGTCCTGTAGCCCATCACCGTCCACATCGGCTACGCCGAGGGGAAACTGCTGGTTCGCTACAGGAACGAGGCTCTCTATGCTCATCGGTTGCAAGCCGCTCGGGCCGCCGGGGAACCATCCGATCAATCCGCCCCACCAGACCAGATCGTCGAATCCGTCTCCGTTGAGATCGAAGACCCGATCGCTCGCCGTGGAAGGGCCAATGTCTTGCACGGGGGCGAAGGCACCACCACCGAGGCCTTCAGCCCAGACAGTGAACTGCTCGAAGATGGTCTGAAGTCGACCGAAGGCGACATCAGTGTGTCCATCAGCGTTGAAGTCTCCTACCACGAACGGCCCAACTGGATTCAGCGACGGACCGAAGTCGACGGTCACCGACGCCCCGAAGTTGAATCCGAGGAGATTTGGAATCCAGTAGAGCACTGGGCCAGGGCCCGTGAGTGCGTCCACGACGATATCGAGGTCTCCATCCCCATCGAAGTCGTTCGCCATCAGCCGATCGTCGCCCGGTACTAGCACTAGCCCAGGGGTGCTGAAGAGTGCGAACTGTCCACCGCCAAGGCCATCGATCATGCGCAGTCCCCCAGCGTTCGGTAGCTCGACAAGGATCTCGTCGACGCCATCCGCGTCGAAGTCGGCAACCAGCAGCGGAGTTCCGTCCGCGCCGAGCGACTGCGGAGCTTCGAAGGAACGGGAACCAGCGGTTCCTCGGAGCCAAGCCAGGGCGGAGGCGCGGTGCCCAAT
>CALHGQ010000463.1 GCA_938030175.1 uncultured bacterium
GGTACTTGTTGCGGTGAACGGTGGGCCAGGTCTCGCCAACGTTCTTGAAGGAGTAGATGAGCACCCACAAGAAGGCGACCACCGCCAGGATGCCCGCGCGGACTCCCTCCAGGATGTACTGGTTCGTCACGTCGAACATGAAGTAACCCCAGTGGGCGGTGGACGGGATCCCGCAGAGCCACCACTCATTGAAGTTGTCGATCGAGCTTTGGATGAGCTTGTACCGGTGCCAGCCTGTCGAGCCCCCCACCACGTCGATACGCGCGATCAGGTGCCAGATCGGCTGCTTCATGTAGAAGTGCAGCGATATGAGGCCGGTGAACGTGACCCAGCGAATGAGCCGCATGTACTTGCGAAAGGCGTAAACCACCCAGCCGACGATGTTGCAACCCAGCACGATCAAGGGCGTGCTGGAGGCGCAGAACATCACGATTGAGATGATCGCCGAAGTCCCAAGGATCCCGAGGATCTTCTGGTACACGTCCTTCCGCCGGATCTTGGCGGCCACCATCGGCAGGAGCAGCGCCCAAAAACAGCCCGCCAGGATGGCGTGGACGAAGGGGCCCTGGGTGCGCAGCTTGCCCTCACGGATGCCCGTGAAGGTCGGCACGCCACCCATGATCGAGAAAGGGTTGCGCCCGGTCTTCTTCTCGATGAAGAAGAAGAAGAACGAGAAGCAGGCCATGACGGCGAAGCCCGTCGTGGCCATGTCCACGTCCCGCCAGTCACGGAAGGACACGCGGCACATGAAGTAGATGCCGAGGATGTCGAACCCGAGTCCTAGCCGGTATACGACCGCGCTAAAGGCCCCGACCTGGAGGATGTTGCCCACCGCGCCGATGAGTGCCCAGACCACCACGATGCGATCGAGGGCTTTCGGTTTTAGGTGGGTCCACTCCCCCAGCGCGACAACGCGGGCGATCCCCACGAGGAGGAGGATCCGGACGAAGTTGAAGTCGAGGCTCGCGATCACGATCCGCTGGCCCTGGGGCACGACGCAGGCGAGGGCGAGGAGCGGCAGCAGCATGTGCCGCCGATTGACGATGCACGTGAGAAGGCTCAGGGCGCCGAGCACCGCCAGACCGATCGGGTGGACCGTCGTCTGGTTGAAGAAGTCGCGCGTGCCAAATCCGTCACGGACGTAGGCGTCCGCGATCGCGAGTACGTCGAGCATCATGCGACGCTACTCCCTTGGCTATTGGCGCCTCGATCCCGGCTGGGGTCTTCGCTGGCACTCTGGTCCTGGCCGGCGTGCCGAGACGCCGGCTCGAACGGCTTCACCACCATGCGCTTGCGCAGGCCCTTCTTGAAGACGCGCTTGACCGTTCCGTAGAACGCCTGGGCGCGCTGCTTGAGGGACAGGTGCTTGAGCCAGGCGTCGAAGACGTAGAAGCCCTTGTAGCGCGGGGTGGCAGCGCCGAGGAGGCGGCTCGTGAGGACGCGCCCGAAGACGGCGCCGCGCACGTGGAGGAGGTTGGGCTGGGAGAGCGTCAGCGCATCGGCGCCGCGGGGCTCGAGCTCGAGGACGCCTGCTTCCCGCGCGCGGCGCAGGAACTCCACGCCCTTCGGGGTCCGGGCGATCACGAGGCTGCGACCCGCTTCCTCGTCGGGGGTCGACCCGTGGTACCACGGGTCTCCGACCGAGATGTCGGCGAACTCGCCTGTGTGATCGGGGCAGATGCGGCAGCGCCACGGCACGAAACGCTGGAGCACTTTGCCCCAGGACTCATGGTAGGTGAGGCTCTCCTCGCGATCCGCTTGGACGCCGCGCGCCCGGCCGGGCCAGCCTTTCCCGCGGTAGCGGACGGAGTCCACGGCCATGGGGTCATCGAAGCCCATGACCTTGAGCATCTCGTGGGTGCCCTGGGTCGAAGGCGCGCCGGCGCAAAAGATCGCGATCGTGACCGCGACCTTCTCGTCGAGGGCGGGCCGGAGCGCACGGGCTTTGGAGACCGCGGCGGCGTCGCAGGGCTTGCCGATGAAAACGACGGGGGCGTCGGCGGATTCGGCGAGCTCCAACGAGTCGCAGGGGCTCGCAGGGGCATAGCGGGAGCCGATGGCCCCGACCACCTCCTCGCGGGAGGTCGAGAGGCGCGTCACGTTGAGGGTGGGCACGTCCTCGCGGGCGGCGATGTGCAGGACGCCTCCGGCTCCGTCTTGCTCGATCCCGAAGAGGCCGAGGGCCGTGGCCGCGCCGCCGGAGCTTGACTCGAAGCGAACTTCTGGCTCGGACGCCCAGCCCTCCCATATTTCCAAGATGGGGCCCCAACCCCGGTGGAGCTCAGGGTTGACGGCCGATTTGTCGTAGGTATGAACGAGCTCGACGCCGGGGCAGGCGGCGAGGGCTTCCTGGGTGTCGGAGCCCGGGGTCACCACCGGTCGCCTGCCCTGGGCCAGATCGTCGACCATGCGAACCGCCTTGGGCTGCATGTAGGCACATGCGCCGCAGCCGCTGCAGAGCTGGCGCTCGGCGACATCTTGAATGCTCTGAATGGCGGAACTCATGGCTTGGTCTGCCCCACTGGGGGCTCCTCAGGATCATCGGCAGAATCTGGTCCTGGCTCACGGACCGATTGGTTCGTTTCGGGTCTGCGCTGATTCGACTGAGTAGAAGACTTTTCCGTAGGCCGAAGAGGATAGTCTCCTTCACTGTGAATGACCTCTCTACCCCCCATTTCTGCCTCTTCGGCGCCGCCCCCGGAACCAACAACCTAGGGGTCGATGCACTCTCCCAAGGAGTGCTCGGAGGCCTCGTATCGCGCTCTCCTGGCGCTACGTTCACGGTATTTGACTATCGCCGCGGAAAACGCGCCGGGTCGTTCGAGATGGCGAAGGCGGACGGGTCTGAACAGACCGTTAGCTACGACCTCCAAGGGGCGAACCATTCGAAGCGGATGTGGCGGGGCGACACGCTCAAGGTCATGCAGATCGCAGGGCGCCTCGGGCTCCCCAACTCAGGGGTCGGAGCCATGAAGAGAGCCAGCGCCGTCCTCGATCTATCGGGGGGAGACTCCTTCACGGACCTGTACGGCAGGCACCGTTTCGAGACCGTTTCGCTGCCGAAACGCCTGAGCCTCGACCTCGGCGTCCCGCTGGTTCTCCTGCCGCAAACCTACGGCCCGTTCACCGATGCTGGGATGCGCTCCGAGGCCGCCGACCTGTGCCGCGGCGCGTCCTCCGCGTGGGCCCGCGACGCGCGGAGCTTCAACGTCCTGAAGGAGCTTCTGGGCTCGTCCTTCGATCCTGCCCGTCACCGCCTCGGGGTCGACGTGGCGTTTGGCATGCGCCCACGCCGCAGGAGTGGCGGCATCAGCGCTGAGCTCGACCGATGGATCGAAGAGCGCGACAGCGGCTCTGGACCGCCGGTGGTCGGCATCAACGTGAGCGGCCTCGTCTGGGGCAGCCCCGAGCGGGCGAAGGGCTACGGCTTCATCCTCGACTACCGCTCCCTGGTCACGCGCCTCCTTGGCTGGCTCCTGAGTTCGACGGATGTGCGGGTCGCCCTCGTCCCCCACGTCATCGAGCCCGAAGGGCACTACGAGTCGGATCCAGGGGCTTCCAAGGAGCTCTACGAAACCCTGAGCGACGCACAGAAGGGGCGCGTCACGGTCCTGTCGCCGCCCTACGAGCCCGCCGAGATCAAGCACGAGATCGGGCGCCTCGACTGGTTCAACGGCACGCGCATGCATGCGACGATCGCCGCACTCTCCACGGGCGTGCCCGCGTCGGCGATCGCCTACAGCCCCAAGTTCCTCGGCGTCTTCGAGATCGCGGACCAGTCCAGCGGCGTCGCGGATCCCACGACGCTCCAAGAGGACGAGGCCCTCGACATCCTCACGAAGTCATTCGAGAACCGCTCGGCTGGCCGCGCCGCGCTGGCGGCGGCGCTCCCTGGGATCGAGTCGACCCTGGACGCCCAGCTCCACTCCATTCTGGAGGCTTCGAAGGCGCGTCCGTAGCTAGGAGCCCAGCGAGTTTGGACGAGTCCGCGCAGCGCGCTCTCCGACCGGCCGTAGAGCGTCGATTCGAACTCTCGCGGCTCTGGCAGGCCGTTGATCAAGGCCGCACTTAGCAGCACCCCCCCTCGAAGCCCTGGCTGCGTTGCTCGAACAGGCCCGGATAGCTAGGCGAGGCGGCCCTTGGAGAAAAGGACGCCCTTGAAGCCTTCGATGGACGTTTGGAAGCTGCGCCGGTTCAAGGCCATGGTGGCGCCCACGTAGGTGGCGACGCCGACGGCGATGGAGATCAGGAGGCGCATCCACGGGGCCAGGTCGCTGAGGGCGTACTCGGTGTAGAGCACGGCCGCGTACATGACCGCGCCGGAGGCGAGGGCACGGACGATGGGCGCGGCGCCCTGGCGAATCGGCAGCTCGATGCTGCGCATGGCGAAGCAGAACGCGAAGAGCTCGGCGGTGAGCGTCGCGCCCAAGAGCGCGCAGCCGATCCCCACCGCGTCGTACCGCCCGAACCACAGGAAGAGGCCCACCATCAGCACCTGGCCGAAGAGCGAGTAGTAGAAGAGGTTCCGCACCCGCCCGGTCGCCATCAGGATCGGCGCCGTGATCGAGGCGATGGACGCCACGATGCCGTAGGCCGCGAGGATCTGAACGATGGGCGCCATGGGCACCCAGCTCGCTCCGTAGACCACGGTGACGAAGTCCGTCGCGGTGGCCGAGAGACCGAAGGAGAGCGGGATCGTCACGAGGCTGACGTTCGTGATCGCCGACACGATCGCCTTGCGGATCGCGGGGGCGTCGTCCTGGATCTTCGACAGCGCCGGGAAAGTCACCCGAAGGATGATCGAAAAGATCGGCTTGGAGGCCGTCGTGCAGAGGTTGTAGGCGTTGCCGTAGTAGCCCAGCGCTGAGTCCCCGAGGATTTTGCCAACGACCATCTTGTCGACGACCTTGCTGGAGGCGCCCAGGAGGGAGTTGCCCCAGAGGAAGCGGCCGAAGCCGAACAGCTCGGAGGCTGCCTTGCGGCTGAAGGTCATCGAAGGGCGCCACTCGCTCATCTTCACGACGAGCAGCGTCTGGGCGAGGCGTGAGCCGAGGGTGCCCAGGACGATCGACCACGCGCCGAAGCCCATGAAGGCGAGCGCGACCGATAGGACGGCGTGGAGGACGATGCCCACCATCTCCCCCGTGGCGATCATGCCGAACTCCAGACGCTTCTGGAGGATGGCGGTCGGAACCGTCGAGAGGGCTTCGATGAGCAGCAGGCAGAAGACGCCCTGGAGAATGGGCTCGAGGCCGTCGAGCTTGTCGAAGAAGGACGCGGCGTAGGGCGCAAAGGCGAACCCGACGGCGAACATCAGCACGTTGATCGCCGCGACCACCCAGAACATGGTGCTCGTGAAGACGCGCTCTTCCTCTTCGTCGAGGTCCTTGCGCTGCACGAACGCAGGCCCGAAGCCGATGTCCCGCAGCGCCTGGAACGAGAGGATGAAGGCCATCGCCATCGTGACCACGCCGAATTCGGGCTTGGTCAGGATCCGCGCGAGGATCACCGTGGTGCCGAGCCGCGCGAAGCGGAAGAGGACCATGGACAGCGCGGTCCACTTCAGTCCGAACTGGACCTTACCCACGTCCGACGCGCGCTGCGCGTTCACGTCGGCGTCGCCGACGTTCCCATCTTCGGGGCGTTCGCTTGGGTCTGTCGTCATCGAACTTTTGATCGGACTAGGCGACGGGTGGCGGCTCGACTCGAGCGCGCCAGGGGACCCCGACCGGGAACCCTATCCGTTGATGCCGAGCTTGCCTTCGAGGAACCCGAAATCAGACTCGTGGCGATTAAGGATGGTGCCAAGAATCGGGACGCGCGCGCCCTCAATCAGCTCGGCCAGCGCGGTCGTTGCGTCCTTGTTCGAGAGCCGCGAGCGGAGCACGAGCACGGACGAGTCCACGAATGAGAGGAGGCCGCGGGCCTCCTGGTACTGCACCAGGGGCGGGGCGTCGAAGATCACAAAGCGCGCGCTGGTCATCACCGAGCGAAGGATCTCTTGGGCGTTGGTCGCGGCCAGCTCGCCTGCGATGGCTGGGCGAGCCGTGCCGCCGGGCAGCACGTTGAGGCCGGGGATGCCGGGGACGTTCTTCACAGCCGTCTTGAGGTCGGTGTGGCCGAGCAGAAGATCGGAGAAACCGGGGGTCGTCTCGGCACCGAGATAGCTCGCCGCCGCGGGCTGGCGCATGTGGGTCTCCACGAGCAGCACGTCGGCGCGCATGTTGCGTGCGAGCGAAGCCGCGGTCGCCGCGGCCATGAGCGTCGTCCCGGCCTGGTTGTCCGGGCTGGTGAAGACCACACGAACATGGGGCTTGCCCTCGGAGAGCGAAGCGATCTGGGTCCAGACCGAATCGACGAGCGGCGCCATCACCTCGAGCTGGTCTTGCATCGCGTGGCCGCCGAACATGCCGACACCGGGAGAAGCTTCCGGAGCTGCGTTTGGGACCGCCGTCATGGTGTTCTTCTTCTTTGACATGGTGTATTCGCGAAGCCCTAGGCCGCGCCCTTGCCCTTCGCCGGGCTGAAGCCGTTCTTCGAGGACAGGTCGGGTACAACGCAGAGGACGCGGAGGCCGAGGGTGTTCTCGATCGTCTCCTGGTAGCGCACCTTGCGGTCAAGGAGCTGACGGAGGATCGAGAGGCCGACGCCGAGCGCCATGCCCCCCACAAGCCCCATCATGAGCGGCTTGCTGCGCTGGGGTCCTTCCTTCTCTTTCGCGAGGCGCGCACTGCGGAAGATTCGAAGCTCTGAGCGGCTGTCGTCATCCATGTACGCAAGGCCCGAGAGCTGACGCTCCTGGTTGTTCAGTGCTTCCAGCTTGAGCTTCCGCATCTCAGCGTCCGTCTTGCGCTGGCCGTACTCCACGGCGCACTCCTCCATCGCGACGCGACGCTCTTCAAGCTCCCCAATACGGGCTTCGTTGGTCTCGATCTTTTTGATGAGGCCCTCGAGTTCACCGCGGGTGTCAAAGAGCAAAGAGCGGGTCTCCGCAAAGGAGTCGCCGAGGTCGCCACCGAGAATCCCGCTGGCGCCGTCCGTCCCGTAAGGGTCCGTGGCTTGGAGATCACTCTCGAGCTGGGCGATCAGGTTGCGAATCTTGTTCTGGGTACGCCAAGGAAGGCTGCCCCGGGTGGCATCGGGGAACTTGTTCTCCGAGTCGCGCAGGGCGCCACGCTCGCTCTCGATCTGGCGAACAAGGCGGGTGTACGCAGGGTTGATCTGCTTCCCGCCACGGCGAGTGGTGCCGTCGGGATCCGTCACATCTTCCCCGATGTCCTCTTCGATGCTGCCACCGATGCCGAGGTCCTTCGAGATGCTCTTGACCTTACCGAGCAGCGCGCCACGCTCGGCGTGCATGTCCGAAAGCCCGCGCTCACGGATCAGGATCTCTTCGTTGCACTGGGCGAGGTCGTTATCGAGGTCGTGGAAGCCGCACTGCTCCTTGAAGCGCTTGAGCTCGTTCATCGCCTTGGACATCTCTTGGAAGGCAAGATCCTTGTTGATCCTGAGATCCTCGAGCTTGCCGTGGGCAGAGAAGCGATCCGAGTGCCGGGCCTTCATCTGAATGATGAGCTCGTCGAGGATCAGCTTCGCCTTGGCGGGCGACGAGTCCGAGTACTTGACGTCGATGATCTGCGTGTTGCGCTGGTTGCCGATCTTGACGTTGTCCTTGAGACGATCGTAGGCGGCAGCCTTCGCCTCGGACTCGGGTCCCTTCGGGAACGGATCGTCGAGACCCTTGATGCCGATGAGCCCGGCCTGCAGGTTGTGCATGACCCGCGTCGGAAGCGAGGTCCCGCTGTCGTCGCCGCTGCGAGGGTCCGCCACCCGGAGGATCTCACGCGCGCCGATCTTCTCCACCACCGCCTCGTAGATCGCAGGATCCTTGAGCAGCTCGAGCTCCTCAAGCAGCGCGGTCTTCGTGCTGATGCGGATCTCGCCCGTGTCCACACCGTAAGCCTGCTCTGCGCGAACCGCCTGCCTAACGCTAGGCTCGAAGTGCAGCCTCGTCATCGACGAGTAGACGTTGTGCTGCGCCGCCCCGGCAAAGAGTCCGAGGAGCGCGCCCAAGATCCCAAGCGAGATGATCAGCCCGCGGAATCGGGCGACTCCATAGAGCACGAGAACCTTCAGATCGAACGGGTTCTTGGCCTCTTCGAGGTCTAGCTGTGAGTGTGCGAAATCGTCCACGGGTGATGTCTTGGTTCAGGGTTTCCGTCTGCCGAATGCGATCAGTTGACCGCGGGGAAGATGTTCGGGAGAGGAATGATACGACGAACGAAGTTGTCGATAGCGATATCGATGTGGTCGATATTGGTGTTCGGGACGAATACGACGTCACGGGGCTGAAGGATGACCGCCTGGTCAGAATCCCAGTGCTTGCGGCGGGCATCGATCTTCCACGCCATCTTCTCCTCGGTCTCTGGGTCCCAGCGGATCAAAAGCGTGTTTGAAAGCCAGGCCGTGTTGTTCGTGGGCCCGCCAGCGCGGCCCAGCGCGTCCACGAGGCTGAGGCGGCCATCGGGCGGTACCAGGACGAGACCCGGCAGCCTGACCTCACCAAAGACGGTGACGGTGCGTGGCACCTGCTGGGTGATCACCACGCTGAGGATGGGCTCCTCGTCGAGGAGGCCGGTGTAGCGCTGGGTCAAGAGCTCGTCGAGCACCGCGGGCAGGAGGCCTGCCACGGGCATGTCGTCGAGGCCGATGAACGAGGCGCGGCCGTCCGCCTGAACCGTGATGTCCTGGTTCAGCTGGAAAGCGGGGTCCGTGGACACGGCCCCCACACCGGGGGAGTCCTCGGAGATCAGCCGGACGGACACGAGGTCACCGGGCTCGATGACGTTCTCACCTTGGCGGAGAGTCGCGTTGATCACGGGAGCGATCTTCTCGATCCTTGGGCCCTGTGCTGAGGAGCAACTGATGGCCAAGAGGGCGAGGGCAAGGGCGTTTGCGAAGCTGCGGATCATGGGTCGACGCGGCGGATAGTTTGGGTGGATTCGGGGCGAAGCGGTGCAGGGGGCGCACCATGGTCCCCTTCGGCACAAACTGCGATTCAGCATGAGACAGAAGCGCCACATAGCCGGACGCTAGGAAAACGGTGATGAAGCGATCGACCTGGCCCCCAACGCTGGGCATCGCCGTCCCTGGGGCCGGCGCACGTTCGGTGGGCTCAACCACTTAGCTCCCCCCCCCACCGAGTGGAAGCCCTGGGCCGGGCGCGACCGCACATAGCTCCCTTGTCCGGGAAGACTTACGTCGAGCAGCCCGACCGAAATGCCCAGCGATGGGCGCCAGCTCGGAGCTAGTGCCCGCCGGCGTCTTCCGAGTGGGTCCCCTGCAGGCTCTGCAGCGAGTTACGCCGCCCAGTGCGAACTCCGCCCAGGATGCCCCCCGGATACAGAATCAGCTCGGTGGGGATCGGCAGCCGCATCAGGTCGATCATGGTGTCAAATCCGGTTTCGTTCACATCGTCGTCGAGGACGAGGAAGTAGTTCGGAAATTCGACCTTCGCGTTCATGAGGATCTTCTCTGCCCTTGGACGCTCCGAGGGGACATCCACGCTGAGAGCGATGATGCGCTCGCCATCGGCATGGCGCTTCGCAAGCTTCGGCAGCTTGTCGATGCACGGCCGGCAATACGACGCCCAGAGCTCCACCGTCACAGGGCCCTCGCGCGTGATGAACTCAGGGTCCAGACGATGGCGCCCGCCGTCCTTACCCTCGAAAAGGAGCGTCGGGACCTTGGCCCCGAGGGCCAACTTGAGGCCAGGGGGGAGCGGGTCCGCCAGCGTGGCTGTCCGGCGCCGCTCGCGGGGCACGGCCTTGCCGAGCCCCTGGTGCAGCCGCACGCGAGCGCCGCTCGGAACGGTCCCGAAATCCTCGACGCCGCCGTAGGGCCAGCGCACCGAGATCTGGGCTTCCTTCGCATCCCCGAGGCCGAAAAGCAGCGAGTTCGGCTGGGAAGACGCGTAGCCCGCGCCGCGGGACAGAACCTGCGCCGTGGGTTTGCCCGTGCCCTTGGGCGTGACGTAAACCGTGGCTCCGATCGGCTCGTTGACCTTGCCAAAGAGGCTGAGGCTCACGAAGCCAACGCCCTTTGGGTTGACCTCGTTCCGGAAGAGGTGGTGACGCTCGCGCTGAATGTTGTGGACGAAGAGGTCCGCGTCGCCGTCGTCGTCAAAGTCCGTGGCGATCAGCGCTCGGCCGTCGAGGGGCGAGTCTGCGTTGGACACGTCGGACACGTCCACGAGGCCCGTGCCGGAGCCGAGGAAGACCTTCGTTCGCTCGCCGCCGTTGAACGAGAACCCGCGGCGGTACATCTCACGCGCCCACGGGTGCATGTCCGCATCGGGTGCGTTGTCGTGACCGGGGTGATCTTCGACGGTCGGTGCGTTTTCCGCACCCTCGAGAAGTGTCGACGCCACCACGTGGCGCCAGAATGCGCTTCATGTGTCCCCGGAGATGTCTCCGGTCACGAAGCCGTTCACACAGACGATGTCGCGGTTTCCATCGAGGTCGATGTCGGGGGACGCTGCCGACCAGGACCAGCCCGCGCGGATGCCGCCGATGTCGGCCTGTTCGAATCCGGCGAGGCGGCGGGGCGCTGCGCCCTCGGGTGCACCCGGGAGGGGCGGTAGCTCGACCTTGCGGCCAAGGAACAGCTTGTTGCCGTTCGCCATCTGCATCATGCCCTGGGAGGCGCCGGTGCCCAGCTCCTCTTCCACGTCTCCGAGCAGTCTCGCGCCGGAGGTGGACGTCGGGCTGGACAGGTAGAGATCGAGGCGTCCGTCCCCGTTCACGTCGGTCCAGATGGCCCCCATGACGTTGCCGCGGACGTTGACGCCGAGCTGTTCCGCTACGTCTTCGAACGTGCCGTCGCCGCGGTTGCGCCAGAGCCGGCTCGTGCCGAAGTTGTTCCCGACAAAGAGGTCGAGGTCGCCGTCCTCGTCGTAGTCCGCCGCGGCGCTAGCGTAGCTCCAGCGCCGATCCTCGAGGCCCGATGCCAGGGTGACGTCCTTGAAGCGTTCTCCCTTGAGATTGCGCAGGAGAAGGTCAGGAGAGCCGTTGGAGGCCTCCATCCAAGAGTCGTTCTTTGCGGCCTCCATGCGACCGTAACCGCAGGCAAAGAGGTCGGTCCAGCCGTCCCCGTCCGCGTCGAAGGCGGTCAGCGAGTAGGCGGGGATCCGGTGCTTGATGAGACCAAGCTCGCGCGTGACTTCCGTGAAGCGCCCCTGCCCGTCGTTCTGAAACATCGAGATGGATCGACCCGCGGGCGAGTCGTCGAGTTTGCGCCAGCCGACGAACGCCACGGCGAGGTCTTGGTCTCCGTCGCGGTCGTAGTCAAAGAAGACGGCGCCGGTGCCGCCGTCAGCGGCGGCGAGGCCGCGGTCTGAAGCTTCGTCGACGAACGAGCCCTTGCCGTCCGCCACGTAGAGGAAGCTCTGCCGCGCTCCGGGCACGAAGACGTCGATCAGGTCATCGCCGTCGACGTCAGCGGCCGCGAGTCCGTTCCAGCCGTCGCGGTCGTTGCCCGGCTCGCCGAACCGAAGCCCGTCGAACGCGATACCGACGGCGCGGCTGACTTCGGAGAACATCGGGGCGGCGTGGAGCAGAATTTTGCGCTCCGTGACCATGAAACGGCTCATGCGCCACTCACCGTCGCGGTTCTCGATCGCGGCCGTGGCCAGGGCGTCGAGGACGAGCGTGCCGCCTTGCTCCGGCTGACCCACGACGTGAATGCGGATGTCGGCGAGGCCCCACTCCACCGTCTGATTGCGGCCGGGATCCTCGAACGTGGAGTCCGTGAGGCGCCAGCTGGACTGGGAGACGCGGGCCCAGGGGCTGAGGCTTTCCTCGAGCGCTGCCATGAAGGCGTCGCGTCCGAGCACCTCCGAGGGAGCGGAAGCGAGCATGCGCTTGACGCCGAGCGGGAGTTCGGCGACGTCGCCGCTCTCGGGTTCCGTTGGGAAGAGTCGCTCGCCTTCGAACGACTCTACGAACGCGTTCCGAATGCCGTCGAAGTCGCGGATCCGGACTTTGTTGCCGAAGGTTCCGAACCAGCCGTCGAGGGATTCGCTGAGCGCCTCGTTGTCGACGGGGCCGCGAAGGGCGCGGCCGATCGAGGGGAGCGCTACCCGGGTCGGTGCATCTGAGACGGCGGGAGCGTCGGTCGCTGAGAGTTCTCCTGGAGCAGCGTCGGTGCTCTCAGACCCACCGCAGGCGGTCAAGAGCCCGGTCAGCGCCAGGGTGGCGGAGAGCACAAGGCCCGCGCGGGGCCCGCTGGCTCGGGTCGGGTAGGTGGAGATCATGGACATTTCAAGAATACGTCCACCCGCCGCACAAGACGCGCAATTCCAGGTTCTGCGGAGCAGAACCGACGGCCAGACTTTGGTGCGTCGACCAACGAGCCACCCGGAATCGCGCCTACCTGGCAATTCGTTCAAACGAGCCGTCTCATTTACAGACACGGAGCGCCGGAAAGCCCCAAGACCCCGGGGCGTCGAGGGAGCGCGGCAAGCGCTCACCAGCAGAAGCCGCCAAGCCCAAGCGAGCCAAGCCGGCTTGGGTCATGGCTCAGCCCACGCGTCGAGCGCTGCGCGCCGACGGCCGGTTGACGGTGTTGGTAAGACGGTGTGGGGTACCGCGGCTTGGGGTGGCTACTCAAGCCGGCTTGGGTCATGCCTCAGCCCACGCGTCGGGCGCTGCGCGCCGACGGCCGGTTAACGGTGTTGGCAAGACGGCGTGGGGTGGCGCGGTACCGGGAACGACTCAAACCAATGCAAGTGGAGCCGAACCGTGCGATCGCCGTAACAGTGCAGCTTCTCCGGCGCTCGCCGCGCAGGCGTCCTACCGGACGGGCGGCCCTCGCCGGGCG
>CALHGQ010000464.1 GCA_938030175.1 uncultured bacterium
CACGGTGGGGAACAGCCAGCGACGGTAGACGTCCTTTTGCTCGCCGCCGCCCCGGAGGTTCATGAAGACGTCCTTGATGCGGTCTTCTTTGCGCAGCCAGAAGGCGACGCGCGTGAGCTCATAGACGCTCGCTCGCGTGGCGCGGTCGTTGTTCATCATCGCGACGAGCCCCGTGTACTCCTTCTCGAGGACACGCAGCGCGTTGGGCGTGCGCTGCTTGCACTGCGCGATCCGTTGGAGCAGGAACTCGAGGTACTTGGCCCGGAAGCCAGGCCGGATGCTGTCCGCCTTTTCCAGGCACCACGCGTAGCCCTCGACGGCGTAGAGGCCGGAGTTCTCGTCGCTACCGTCGCGGAACTTCGCGTTCGCCCATGCAAGCCAGCTGAACGGCTCGTTGATGTTTTCACCGGTCGGACGCTCCGGGTTGCCGATGCCGAAGACGGCAGCGAGGAACTGCGTCGGGGTGCTGTCGGCCCTGAGCCTATCGATGCGGCCTCCTCGCTCGATGTCGAGGATGTCGATCGAAGGCAGCATGCTGGCGGCGACGCCAGCCTTCTTCGCATCCTTCTTGCGCTGGACTGCGTTGATGCGAACCGCGGTGGCGTGCTCTCCCATCCAGCGCTTGACGCCCTCATCCTCAAAGATTCGGCCCGCAAGGTCCGTCTCCTTGACGTGGTCCTCGCCTACCCAAAGGATCACGAGGATCTTCTTTGTTCTCTCGGCTCGTGAGATCGCGTTCTCGAAGGAGAGGTGAGCGAACTCGATGCCTCCGTACGTCGTCGACGTCGTCTCATCCTGCGAAGCGACAGCCCCCGGGTTGAGCGGCTGGGTAGACGCACTGGCGGAATCCACCGACGCACCGAACACCAGCGCGGCGGCTGCGGTCCAGAAAAGGGAGCGAGGGAGGGAGGCGGTGGGCGTGTGCTTCTTCATAGGCGTTGGAGACGCGCAGAGGTGAGCGGTGTCGAGTCGCTGGGGCCTGGTGGACAAGGGGACGAGTGTCCCAGATCAGTGAACGGAATGTAGAAAAGAGCGGCGCCCCAGGGCCCATCTTTCGGGGCGGGGCGCCGCTCTCTCACAGCCTACGCTACAGCGCTAGGGGTGTTAGCGATCGGTTTGAGGGCCACTTTCGGGACAGCCAACTGAGGGCCATCCCTAGGGCCTATCAGCCAGCGTTGCGCTCGGGCTGAAACTCACGCAGCTTGTAGCGGTCGATCTTCCGGTAGAGCGTCGCGCGACCAATGCCGAGAAGCTGGGCGGCACGCTTAACGTTCCAACCCGTGGTCTGGAGTGCGTGGCGCAGGATCTGCTGCTCGTAGTCCTCGAAGCGGTGGATCGAGCCTGCCTCAAGAAGGACCGTCCCTTCCGGGGTGACTGCCTGAGCGGCCTCTTGGGTGCCGACGGCGCCTGCCTGCTTGGCCTCAGGTGCAACGGCCTGAAGGGGATGAGCGGTGCACTGACGAAGGAGGTCGTGGGCGGCTTCATCGCTGGTCTTCGTGTCGAAGAGGATGAGGTCTGGACGGCGTCCATTGCCCGTGGCACGCGCATCGCCGCTGTTGGCGGCGAAACGGATAAGCCAACCAAAGCGGTGGGCTTCCTCAGACACGCGGCTACGGTCGGCGTCGTTGAGCCCGAGGCAGAGTACGGAGCGGGGTTGATCGGAGGTCATGATCTGATTTCGGTGAAATGAGCTGGGCGCTCGAGCTGGGACTGGGGAGTCAATAGCGGCTGCGCCGCGTGAATGTCTGTGCAGACTGGCTGTGGACCAGTGCTGCCATGAGCCTTGGATCGTCGTCCGGCTGCCTCGGAATGAAGCCGGATCACCGGTTCATTCGGCATCCACGGACTCAATTCGAAGATCGTAACGGTCCTAGATCTGGACACAAGTGACCCCTGGTCGACCCAGAATCGCCGTTTGGGGGCCATAAGGGCCGTTGGCGCTCTCGGATTGAAGCAGAAGGAATGGAAACAGGGTCCCTAGGACGGGAAAAGGCCGTGTTTCGTTCCCGGACTCTGGTCGATTCCGAGACGTAAATGCTTGAACGGCCCTCGCCAAGATGACCTCAGGGAAGGGGTTGAGCGGCGCGTCAGGGTGTCCTATGCGCCCGCTCGAAAATGCCCCTAGCGTGACGAACGGGCGGGTACGCCCTCACATCCGGTCCGCGCGGGCCGTAGAGTCGCCTTCCATGACTCTCCAGAGCTCCTACGCGATTCGTCCACCAGTGCTTGGTGTTCTCTCGATCAGCTGCCTCGTCGCGCTGACAGCCCTTGCTTGCGGTCCGCCTGACGGTGACGTTCAGGGAACCGCGCCTGAGGAGGGCCAGGAGGGCATCACGGCCAGCGTCGACGGGGACTCTACGGAGGTAACGGGTGAAGCGTCTGAGCTTTTGGAGAATGGCCCCCAGGTCGCGGGGGAAGATTCGGGAACCGAGGAGGCCAGGCCAGCGGACGCCAAGGCGGGTGATGCGGCCGATGGCGACAGCAGCCTCCCGACGCTGGAGGAGCTCGAAGCCGCCATGCTCGTGGTTCCCCCCGAGCTGGCCGTCGTCGCAGACGAAGCGCAGCGTATGGAGTCCGACCCCAAGGACTACCCCCTTCCCGCCACGGTGGGCGGGGTCCCCGTGCGCGTGCTGCGCGAATTCCACCCGACGAGCGGGGTTTTGATGCGCATTAAGTCCGTGCGCGCGGACTCCGTGGACTCCGAGGAAGGGGTGGTTCTGCACGGCCCAGAGTGGGCGTACTTCAACACGGCCGCGCTCGCATCGATCAAGTGGTGGAAGGACGATGTTCCCCACGGACCCGTACAGCACTGGCGACGCGTAGGGACCCGCAAGTCCGAGGGCCGTTTCATCGACGGCGAACGTGAGGGACTGCAGCAGACCTATTCGAAGAACGGGATGATGATCAAGCGGGGTGTCTACGCGGACGGGCGGCGGCTAGGGACCCATGAAGAGTGGTTCGCTTCCGGCCAAAGGATGAGCTCCGAGGAGTTCAAGAACGACCGTCTCCACGGTCCCCGACGCGTCTGGGACCGAGATGGCCTTCTGATGCAGTCCGAGAACTACGTCGACGGCAAGCGCCACGGCCGCTGGTCCGATTTCCATCCGGGCGATGGCGATCCCCGCGAGTGGGGCGAGTTCGATCACGGCCTGCGCACGGGTGTTTGGGAGCGAGGGTCCAAGGAGGGGGTCGTGCTGGAGAGCGGTCAATTCGTCGAGGATCGCCGGGACGGGGTCACGAAGAAGTGGAACGAAGCAGGTCAGCTCATCGAAGAGGTCACCTATGTCCTCGGCGCCCGGACCGGACCCCGTCGAACCTGGTACGACGATGGCGTCCTCCAGTCCGAGGGCAACCTCGAGGACGGTCTGCGAACCGGGTACTGGCGCTACCAGAAGGCTAACGGGGATCTCAACGAGCTCTGGAGCGGGGAATACGCCGAAGACCAGCGCATTGGCCCGGGCGATCCACCGGAATAGCCCCTAAGAATTCGCCTGCGCGACGCATGTCCCCGGTCGATTCCATCGATAACGGAGGTGCGCTCAGGCACACTCCCTGTCCGTCGGCCCCGCTTCCAACCCACTTTGCTTCCATGATCCCATTCCTCCCCTTTTTCGCCGCGACCCTCCTGGTGGTCTCGGCGCAGGAGTCCGAGCCGGCGAAGGCCGCTGAGGACGCGTCCGTTGCAGTGGCGAGCCAAAAGCCCGAAGCGCCGAGTTTCGTTCTTCCGCCCGAGTCCCCCGAAGCCGTGGAGGGTGGTGTGTTCACCCGCTTCTACCACGAGGACGGCACCCTGGCCCGCGAGGGCTACCTCAAGGACGGCGCAAGGGTCGGCGTATGGAAAGCCTGGTTCCCTGGCGGCCGGCGAGCGCTTCACGGTGCCTACGAGGGCTACGCCCGCGTCGGCTCTTGGGTCATTCATTCCGAGGACGGCAAGTCCACCACCCACGCGACCTACGACAAGAACGGCGCTCGAAGCGGCGTCTGGACCACGTACTTCACGACGGACAAAGGCAAGGAAGTGATCAAGGCGATCGCTGGCTGGCGGCGCGGCCGCAAGCACGGGGCGCACGAGCGCTACGCGCGCAGCGGAAAGCTCGTCGCTCTGGTCGAGTTCCGGGACGGTCGCAAGCACGGTAAGAACGTGAAGTACTCGCGCGGGGGTAAGAACCTGCTCGAGGAAGGGCAGTACGCGGATGGCAAGCAGGTCGGTCCGTGGAAGATCCACCGAAACGACGGAGTCATTCAATCCGAGGGGTCCTTCGAGGACGGGAAGCGTACCGGTGAGTGGATCGAGTACTACGCGAACGCAGGTCGGAAGAGCGTGGGCGGCTTCGTCGACGGACTACCCCATGGTCCCTGGCAAGGTTTCTACAAGCAAGGCGAGCGGAAGTACCGCGGAACGTTCGAGGACGGCTTTCTCGTGGGCGACTACATCGAGTGGTGGCCCTCGGGCGACAAGAAGGGCGAAGGCAAGTTCAAAGCCGGCAAGTACGACGGCCCCTGGACGTTCTGGGACCGGGAAGGCCGCGAGGAGCCCTCGAAGACGGGCGTCTACCGAGACGGCGATTTGATTCGCTAGCGGAACGTCTTTTCCTCGCGCCTCCCTGTTCGACACCACCTGTCCCACCTCCCTTCGACCCATGCTCAACCTCTCGCTCATCACGCTTAGCAGCGCACTCTTGGCTTCGGCTTCACCGACATCGATCTCCGTCGCGGTGCCGAGCTCACAGGACAGAGCACAGGAGTTCGTCTTTGTGCGTCCTACCACCATGGCCCTCGGGGTCGTGGTCAAGGAAACGCACGACCTGACGCTCAAGTCCCTCAGCACGCAGTTCGGCGAGGCACCGCCCAAGGCGCTCGAGGTGGCCATGCGGCTCCGCACGCGCTTGGACGCCGCACTGGCCGAGGAAGTCATCGACATCGGTGCAGGCGTGAACGCGCTTCGCCGACGCTACCTTTCGCTGGCGGGTGAGATTCAGGTTCTTGATCCCGCATCCATCGACGAGGCCGCGGGCACGTCCGATGGCGTGGGTCTACCGCTCAAGTCCCCGTTGGAAGGCCTGAGCGTTGTGTTCCAGCCGGCGGCATCGCAGCCGGACGGCCACGGGCGTCACTTCGACGGTCGCGCGCTCCGTGAGTCAGCGCTGCCTAGCCTGGCTGTCCCCACGGACTGGTCGACGTTCCTGCCGCCCACCGACGATCCCTCTGGCGTCCGTCGCCTTGTCCTTGGGGAGACGTGGTCCCTCGACCCCGCACTGCTTGAGCCCCTGCTGGCACCTAGCGGCTTCCTCGGCTGGAGAACGGAAAAGAAGAACCCAGGCGAGGGGGCGCCGGAGCCTGAGTCCAACAGCCAAGTCGTGCGTGCGTTCGCCAGCGGCGTCGGCGGCAACCTGCACCTCGCCTTCGACGGCGAGTTGGAAGGGGAAGCGACGGTGAAGCTTGTGACCGTCGGTGTCGACCCAGACCACGGCCGCTTTGGGGAGCTGAACATTCAGTTCGTGCTGAACCTCCAAGCGAACCGGAGTGAGTTCATTCGTTCCCGCCGCTTCGAAGAGGAAGGCGAGCTCGATGTGGAGGTGGTGGGCGGAGATCTGTCCGTGCGCCTCGCGGGCACGGGGGTCATCAAGTGGGGCCTCGATCTCGGCCGTCCCTTCGCCGCGCTGGTCGCAGCCGACGAGGACGTCACCATGACCGTGAAAGTCAGGCCTGAGTCCGGCGAGCTCGTGTCCCAGACCATTCAGATGGAGGGCGCGGTGGCCAACGGCCTCAAGTTCCGCGAGCGTGCGATGGCTCCGATCAAGCGGACGGTCGTCGAGATCGGCAAGTAAGGGTCTAGCTCGATCGGTGGCATGCCCCCGGGGGGAGGCCCACGAGAGGAGACCCACGAGAGGAGACCGAGCGCGGCTCGCCCACGGATCAGCCTCGGCTGTCGTGTGCGGTCACGCAGGGTCAAGCCCGCAAGGCGAGGCCCCATAAGCTGAGGCCCATCAAGCTGAGGCTCCGCAGCGTGAGGCTCCGCAGCGTCAAACTCCGCAATGCGAGGCCTGAGCCCCACCAGGGTTCCGCGCCCAGGGCGCGTGCCCGCTACAGCGAGACTTCGACTTCCAGCGCGTTGGTGAAAACACCGCCGCTCGGGGCGCCACCGTCGGGGAGCCAGACTTGGAAGTTCGTGGTCTCTCCGACCATCGCGCTTGGAATGAAGAGCTGCGGGGTGGAGCCCACCCCACCGGAGATGTTGAACACGGTGCGGCGGCGGATTTGCCCGCCGACGAGCAGAGTGCCGTACGCGGTCGCCCTCGAGCGCCGTGCCGTTCCCTCGATGAGGAGCCCGAAGGCAGCGCTGCTCGCGCCTTCAGCGCCGATGCTGAACGAGGGGATGGAAGCGCTCGGAAGACCGCTCCAGGTGATGGTGGCCTCGGTGCCTGCGCTCGTCATACCAGGGGCGCCGTAGGTCAGCGGTGCCGTCCATGGCTCAAGCAGCGGGTTGAACGGGAAGACGTTGGTGATGGTGGAGGAGCGGATGCCCGGAACCTTGACCGCCAAGCTGCCAGGGCCGGCCTCCGCCGGGATGTCTAGTTCGATCGCCGTTCCGCCTGCGCTGCTCGGCTGGGCCTCGACGATGACCACGGGGTGGTTCATCGGCAGCGTCGCGTCCTCGGGCGTAAACCAGACCTCGTTGTCGAGGTCGTCGAAACCAGTTCCCGTGATGCGGATCCGGCCGGGTCCCACAAACTCGTAGGTGTCGAGCTCGGGCTTCAAGGGGTCGAGGGCTCCGTAGAGGAACTGCAGGCCCGCGATGTCGTCCGCCTCGATGGAGCGCAGGTTCACGCCAAAGTCAGGCGAGTTGTTGTTCTCCATCGTGGCGCCGATGACCGCAGAGTGGTCGAGTCCGAGCGCGTGACCGAATTCGTGGGCCATCACGCCCTGGATGTCGAACCGGTCGACGCCGCCTTCCGGGATACCGGGGCCGTCATTCCAGTCCCGTGTGTTGTTGAAGAACCGAATGCGCCAGCCGTCACCGATCGGGAGGTCTGTGATGGCGACGCCGCCGCCGCCCGCGATCACGGAAATGACGTTCTGGTTCTGGCCACCGGCCAGGAGCGCATCGCCGGCGTAGAAAGCCTCAAAGTTCGACGCGCCCGAGCCGAGCTGATCCTGGGTGGGATCCGTGGTACCCGTGCCGTGGGGGCGGGATCCCCACTCGGCCACGGCCTTGCGGATCGCGAGGTCTGCGCCGATCGAGCCGGGGAAGTCTGGGTCGGGCGTGACGTTGTCGTTCGCCCGGAAGTCGGCGAACGTGTTCAGGATCCGATAGTCCCGGAGGGTCATGTCCAGGACGTCCCCGAAGACTTCGAAGGCCCGCGTTTCGGCCGGGCTCAAAAGGACCGCCGCTCCGACAAGGCCGAGGCAGGGCCCCAGGCAAGACAGGAGTCGGGACGTGGTGGAGGGGGCCCCAGAAGGGGCGCCAGAAGGGGCGACGGAGGGTGTGCGGTTCATAGAATGTGGTGCGAGCGGCTACTGAAAAGGTACCCCAGGTCCGGCTGGGACGCAGTGGGTGCCCCCGGAGTTCCGCCATGGGGCAGGGAACGGGAACGGGCGCGGGGCGAATCTCCGGTCTGAAATTGACCCAGGGGATTCCATGGGGAAACTAGTGGCCCAAATTGGGTTTCTCGCGAGGGTTCCGAAGGCTGAGTCACCGGCCCCTGGATCATCCCCTTCGCGCACCCGCAACTGGCCATTTAGGCGCTCCTTCCGAGCGTCCTTCACCATGACTGCTCAAGCCGAGACACACGCCTTCGAGGCGGAGGTCCAACAGGTCCTCTCCCTCGTCATTCACTCGCTCTACACGAACAAGGAGATCTTCCTTCGGGAGCTGATCTCTAACGCGAGCGATGCACTGGACAAACTGCGCTTTGAAGCGCTCACGGATGACTCGCTGACCAAGGAAGGCGAGTCGTTGGGCATCGCCCTCGACGCGGACGCGGACCGCGGCGTGCTGAAGATCGCCGACAACGGCATCGGCATGAGCCGCGAGGAGCTCGTCAAGAACCTCGGAACGATCGCAAGCTCGGGCACGCGCCGGTTCCTCCAGGCGGCCGCCGAGGGCGGCGACTCGTCCGAGCGCCCTGACCTGATCGGTCAGTTCGGCGTTGGTTTCTACAGCGCGTTCATGGTGGCTGACGAGGTCGTCGTCGAGACGCGTCGCGCGGGCTCCGACGAGGGCTTCCGCTGGCGCTCGAAGGGCGACGGTTCCTACGAGATCGAGGAGGCCGATGGGCTCCAGCGTGGCACCGTCGTTTCGCTACACCTGCGCAAGCCCACCGAGGGCGAAGACGGCGAGGCGACCGAGGGGGCGCTGAAGTACCTCGAGGAGTACACGCTCCGCGATGTGGTTCGCCGCTACAGCGACTTCGTCGAGCACCCCATTCAAATGGAGGTGGAGCGGACGAACCCCAAGCTCGACGACAAGGGCGAGCCCATCGAGGGCGAGACCGTCACCGAGACGAGCCTTGAAACGCTCAACAGCCAGAAGCCCCTTTGGGCGCGCCCGAAGGCTGAGATCACGGAGGAGGAACACGCTGAGTTCTACCGGCACCTGACGCACGATTGGAGCGAGCCCCTGTCGGCGCTGCACTTCAGCGCGGAAGGATCGCTGGAGTACACGGCTCTTCTC